>JACXUT010000087.1 GCA_014763765.1 Micrococcales bacterium | reverse complement strand
GGTGGGGGTGGTGTCGCCTAGAGTCCTCGCCGTGACGGAGCACCTGCGCGACCTGTGGATCGGGACCTACCCCTCGGCCGGCGCGGGGACGCCCGCCGGGGTCGGGGAGGGCATCTGGCGCGTCGCGCTCGACACGGGCACGGGGCAGCTGGGCCGACCCGTGCTGGTCGTCGAGTCGCCCGCGCCCTCGTTCGTGGCCGTCGACCGGCAGGCCGGCCTGCTGCTCGCGGTCGGCGAGCACGCCGCCGGGACGGTGTCCGCCTTCCGCGTGGTCGCGGGACCCGACGGCCGGCCGGGCCTGGTGCCCGCGGGCTCGGCGTCGAGCGGCGGCGACGACCCGTGCCACGTGCTGCTCGACCCGGCGGGCCGGGTGGCCTACGTGGCGAACTACTCGTCGGGGTCGGTGGCCGTCCTGGCGATCGGCCCGGAGGGCCCGGCCGCCGGTGACCCCGCCCAGGTGCTGACGCACGAGGGCTCCGGCCCGGACGCCGGCCGCCAGGAGGCGTCCCACGCCCACTTCGCCGCCCTGACCCCGGACGGGGCCCACCTGCTGGTGTGCGACCTCGGCACGGACGAGATCCGCCGGTACCGGCGCGACGCGGGCACGGGGCTGCTCACCGAGGACGGCGTCGCCGCGACGCTGCGTCCCGGCTCCGGCCCGCGGCACCTGGTGTTCTCCGCGGACGGCCGGATCGCGTACGTCGCGTGCGAGCTCGACGTCACGGTGGCGGTGCTGGCCTGGGACGCGGCGACGGCGTCCGGCCGGGTGGTGCAGCACGTCCCCGCCTCCGAGGACGGCGCCGGTACCGGGTCCGGCGGTAGGCCGCTGCCGTCCCACATCGACCGCGTGGGCGACCGTGTGCTGGTGGCGACGCGTGGCGCGGACGTGCTCGCCACCTTCGCGCCCGCCCCGGACGGCACGCTCGCCCCGGCCGGCCAGACGGCGCTGCCCGGCGCGTGGCCCCGCCACTTCGCGGTGGTCGACGGCTGGACCGTCGTCGCGGACGAGCGCGGCGACACGCTCACGGTCCTGCGCGACGGTGCGGTCGTCTCCCGCGTGCCCCTGCCGGCCCCGGCCTGCGTCGTGCCGGCATGACCGCGGTCCCGGAGGGCGCGCGCCGCGCGCTGCCCCCGCTGCTGCCCGGGCCGCACCTGCGGCGGCTCGACGTCATCACGGTGGTCGCGACGTTCGGCGGCCTGCTGTTCGGCTACGACACGGGTGTCATCAACGGGGCGCTCGACCCGATGGTGGCGGACCTGGGGCTCACGCCCGCGACCGAGGGGCTGGTGACGAGCAGCCTGCTGGTCGGTGCGGCGCTCGGGGCGCTGGTGTGCGGGCGGCTCGCGGACCGGCTGGGGCGGCGGCGCACGCTCGTCGTGCTGGCCGTGGTGTTCTTCCTCGGGGCGCTGGGCAGCGTCGCGGCGCCGTCGTTCGAGGTCATGGTGCCGATGCGGCTGGTGCTCGGTGCGGCCGTGGGTGGCGCGTCCGTGACGGTGCCGGTGTACCTGGCGGAGCTGGCGCCGACGGAGCGCCGCGGCGCGATCACGGGACGCAACGAGATCGCCATCGTCGTCGGTCAGCTCGCGGCGTTCGTCGTCAACGCGGTCATCGGCACGGTGTGGTCGGACCACGCGGGCGTGTGGCGGTACATGCTCGCCGTCCAGGCGGTGCCGGCCGTCGCGCTGTTCGCGGGGATGCTGCGGATGCCGGAGTCGCCGCGCTGGCTGCTGAGCCGCGGCCGGGACGACGACGCGCTCGCGGTCCTGCGTCAGGTGCGTGACCCGGGGCGCGCGGCCGCGGAGCTGCTGGAGGTGCGCGAGCTCGTCGAGCAGGAGCGTGCGGAGTCGCCGGCGCGCAGCGGCTGGTCCGAGCTGCGGCTGCCGTGGGTGCGCCGCCTCGTGCTCGTCGGCATCGGCGTGGCGGTCGTGAACCAGCTCGGCGGGATCAACGCCGTCATGTACTACGGCACCCAGCTGTTGCGGGAGTCCGGGTTCTCCGGCGACGTGGCGCTGGTCGCGAACGTGCTCAACGGGGTGTTCTCGGTGGCGGGCATGCTGATCGGGCTGCGCGTCATCAACCGCGTCACCCGCCGCTCGCTGCTGCTGGTGGGCCTCACCGGCATCATCGCGTCGCACCTGATGATCGCCCTGTGCTCGGCGGCGCTGCCGGAGGGGCCCGGCCGCTCGGTGGCCGTCACGGCGTTCCTGGTGCTGTTCGTCGGCTTCAACCAGGCGTCCGTCGGGCTGGTGTGCTGGGTGGTCCTGGCCGAGCTGTTCCCGCTGAGGGTGCGCGGGTTCGCGATCGGGTTGTGCGTGTTCTGGAACTGGACGTCGAACGCCGTGATCTCCGGGTTCTTCCCGACGGTCGTCGCGGGCATCGGCGTCAACGGGACGTTCCTGGTGTTCGCCGGCCTCAACGTGCTGTCGTGGTTGTTCGTGCGGTTCGTGCTGCCCGAGACGCGGGACCGGTCGCTGGAGCAGCTCGAGGAGGACTTCCGGGCCGCTCGCGCCTGACGCGCCGGCCCGCGGCGTACCCCGTGCGCGCCCCCGGTGTGCGCGGTCCGCGTCGCGGGACCCCGCGGATGACGGACAATGGGAGCAGTCCACCGTCCGTCGCCCGCAGGAGCCCGCCGTGCCGCAGCAGCGCATCGCCATGCTGTCGGTGCACACGTCGCCGCTCGACCAGCCGGGCACGGGCGACGCCGGCGGGATGAACGTCTACGTGGCGGAGCTCTCACGGGCCTTGGCGCGCCGGGGCGCCGCGGTGGAGATCTTCACGCGCGCGACCTCGTCCGCGCTGCCGGAGACGGTGCCGCTCGACGGGACCGCCGACCAGGTGCTCGTGCACCACGTCCCCGCGGGGCCGTACGAGGGGCTCGACAAGAACGACCTGCCGGGTCAGCTCTGCGCCATGGCGGCCGGCGTGCTGCGGTTCGGCGCGACGCGACCCGCGGGCTGGTTCGACGTGGTGCACTCCCACTACTGGCTCTCCGGCCAGGTGGGCTGGCTCGCGGCGGAGCGGTGGGACGTGCCGCTCGTCCACACGATGCACACGATGGCGCGGGTGAAGAACGCCGCGCTCGCCCCGGGGGACAGCCCCGAGCCGGCGACGCGCGTCATCGGCGAGGAGCAGGTGGTCGCCGCCGCGGACGCGCTGGTCGCCAGCACCGCCGAGGAGGCGCACGACCTGGTCGGCATGTACGACGCGGACCCGGAGCGGGTGCACGTCGTGGCGCCGGGGGTCGACCTGCGGGCCTTCCGGCCGTGGCCCGGTGACGTCGCGGACCTGCGCCGGGAGCTGGGCCTGCCGGCGGACCGGGACGTGGTGCTGTTCGCCGGCCGCGTCCAGCCGCTGAAGGCGCCGGACGTGCTGGTGCGCGCGCTCGGCGTGCTGCGCGCGACCGGCCGCCCGCTGCCGCTGCTGGTGGTCCTGGGCGGGCCCAGCGGCCGGGCCTCGGCGCTGCGGGAGCTGCAGGCGCTCGCCGCCACCGAGGGGGTCGCGGAGCACGTGCTGTTCCGTCCGCCGGTCCCGCGTGCGGAGCTGGCGCGGTGGTTCGCCGCCGCCGACGTGGTCGCGATGCCGTCGCGGTCCGAGTCCTTCGGCCTGGTCGCCGTCGAGGCGCAGGCGGCCGGCACCCCCGTCGTCGCGTCGGCGGTCGGCGGGCTGCGGTCGGTGGTGCAGGACGGGGTCTCCGGCCGTCAGGTCCGCGGCCACGACCCGGCCGTGTGGGCCGACGCGCTCGCGACGACGCTCGCCGACCCGGCGGTGCGCGGCCCGTGGCGGCGGGGCGCGCGGAGGGTCGCCGAGCAGTACGGCTGGGACGCGACGGCCGAGCAGGTGCTCAAGGTCTACGCCCTCGCCTCCGAGCGGCGCGCCCGCCTCGTGCTCTGACGCGCGCCCCGGGCGGGAGCCCGGCAGGGCCCGCGCCCGGGGGTGCCCGGGGTCAGGCCCCGACGGGCTCGAGCACGAGCACGGGGATCACGCGCTCGGTCCGGCGCTGGTAGTCCGCGTAGTCGGGGTAGGCCGCGACGGCGCGGTCCCACCACAGGTCCCGCTCGGCGCCCGTGACCTCGCGCGCCACGTAGTCGCGCCGCTCCGGGCCGTCCTGCAGCTCGACGTGCGGGTCGGCCAGCAGGTTCCGGTACCAGACGGGGTGCTTCGGCGCGCCGCCGAGCGACGCCACGACCGCGTAGGTGCCGTCGTGCTCGACGCGCATCAGCGGGATCTTGCGGACCTTGCCGGACGTCGCTCCCCGCATGGTGACGACGACGACGGGCATCCCGCGCATCGTCGTGCCCTGCGTGCCGCCGGAGCTCTCGTAGAGCTCCACCTGCTCGCGGGTCCGGGTGTCGGTGCTCGGTGCGTACTCTCCGGTGATCGGCATGACCGCGACAACGCGCACCGGGCCGGCCGTGTTCCGCGGGCCGAACGTCCCCCGACGCGTCGCGGCCGGGTGCGGCAGGATGGGACCCATGACCTACACCCTCGTTCTGCTCCGCCACGGCGAGAGCGAATGGAACGCCAAGAACCTGTTCACCGGCTGGGTCGACGTCGCGCTGTCCGAGAAGGGCGTCGCGGAGGCCAAGCGCGGCGGCACCCTGCTGACCGGCGCGGGTGTGCTCCCGGACGTCGTGCACACCTCGCTGCTGCGTCGCGCGATCATGACCGCGAACTACGCGCTCGACACCGCCGACCGCCTGTGGATCCCGGTCAAGCGCTCGTGGCGCCTGAACGAGCGCCACTACGGCGACCTGCAGGGCAAGGACAAGAAGCAGACCCTGCAGCAGTACGGCGAGGAGCAGTTCATGCTCTGGCGCCGGTCGTACGACGTGCCGCCGCCGGACATCGAGCTCGGCTCGGAGTTCTCGCAGGACCAGGACCCGCGCTACGCCGGTGAGCCGATCCCGCGGGCGGAGGCCCTCAAGCAGGTGCTCGACCGCGCGCTGCCGTACTGGCAGTCGGACATCGTCCCGGACCTCAAGGCCGGGAAGACCACGCTCGTGGCCGCGCACGGCAACTCGATCCGCGCGATCGTGAAGTACCTCGACGACGTGGACGACGCGACGATCGCCGGGATCAACATCCCGACGGGCATCCCGCTGGTCTACCACCTGGACGAGGAGACGCTGAAGCCCACGAACCCGGGCGGCACGTACCTCGACCCGGACGCCGCCGCGGAGGCCATCGCCGCGGTCGCCAACCAGGGCCGCTGAGCCCCGGTCGCACGCACGCACGAGGGCCCGGTCCGACAGCCGTCGGACCGGGCCCTCGTCGTCTCCGCCCCGGCGCGGGGCGGCGGTGTCAGCGCGTGGTGGCGGAACGCTCCGCGGCGAACTCGCCGGTCACGAGGAACACGATGCGCCGCGCGACGGACACGGCGTGGTCCCCGAACCGCTCGTAGTACCGGCCGACCAGCGTGACGTCGACGGTCTGCTGGGGCGTGCCCGTCCAGGAGCCGCCGAGCAGGACGCGGAACGTCTCCTCGTGCAGGCTGTCGAGCAGGTCGTCGTCCCGCTCGATGCCCTCGGCCTCGGCGAGGTCGTGCGTGCTGAGCACCTGCGTGGTGCGCTGGGCCACCCGCACCGCCGCGTCGTTCATCTCCGTGAACACCCCGATGAGCGCCGGGTCGATCGCCCCGTGGGGGTAGCGGGCCCGCGCCACCTGGGCGACGTGCCGGGCGAGGTCGCCCATGCGCTCCAGGGTGGCGCTCATCCGCAGCGCCGACACGACGACCCGCAGGTCCGTGGCGACCGGCTGCTGCTGGGCGAGCAGCAGGACGCAGCGCTCGTCGAGGTCCCGCTCCAGCGCGTCGATCGCCAGGTCGTCGGCGATGACGGTCTCGGCGAGGGCCAGGTCCTGGCGCAGCAGCGCCTGCCCGGCCGCCGCGATCGCGTGCTCGACCCGCCGGCTCATCGCGACCAGGTCGTCACCGAGCTGCTTGAGCTCGGCGTCGAAGATCTCCCGCATGGTTTCCTCTCGTCCGCGCGTGCGCGCGTCTGGGCACAGAACAGTCCGGGTGCCACGCTCGCACGACCAGGTGAACGGCGCGGTGAACGATCGGCCGCCCCCAGGTGAACGGCGGTGAACACTGGGCGCCGCGCGGCCCGGCGCGGGCCCGCACGGCCCGTGGCACCCCCGCGGCGACCGTACGCTGACGCACGTGGAGGGTCTCAACGGCTTCGTCGTGCTGCTCGCCGGCGCGCTCGGCCTGGTGACGGGCATCGGCGCGACGCTGGCGTTCCGCTGGAGCGAGCGCGCGCAGCACACGCTCCCCGAGCCGCCGGAGCGGGAGCTCGACGACGGCCTCGTCCGGGTGCTCGCGGTGCTGCGGTCCGCGGCGGTCGTGCTCGACGACGACGACCGGGTCGTGCGCGCGAGCCCGCCCGCGTACGCGCTGAACGTGGTGCGGGACGGCGCCGTGGTGCACCCCGCCGTGCGCGACCTCATCGCGGACGTGCGGCGCACCGGCGTCATCCGGGACGAGGAGCTGGAGCTGCCCCGCGGTCCGCTCGGCCCGGGGACGCTCATGCTGCAGGTGCGGGTCGCGCAGGTCGGGCCGGGGCTGCTGCTGGTGCTGGCGGAGGACCGGACGCAGGCCCGGCGGCTGGAGGCGATCCGCCGCGACTTCGTCGTGAACGTGTCCCACGAGCTGAAGACGCCGGTGGGCGCGCTGTCGCTGCTCGCCGAGACCGTGCAGGACGCCGCGGACGACCCCGTCGCGGTCCGGCGGTTCGCGGGCCGGATGGTCGGGGAGTCCGCCCGGCTCTCGGCGCTGGTGCACGAGATCCTCGAGCTGTCGCGGCTGCAGGTGGCCGGCGCGCTGCAGGACATCGCGGTGGTGGACGTGGACGAGGTCGTCGCGGAGGCCGTGGACCGCGCGCGCACCGGCGCGGCCGCCAAGGAGATGGCGTTCGACGTCGGGGGGGAGACGGGCGCGCAGGTGTTCGGCGACCACACGATGCTGGTGCAGGCCGTGCGGAACCTGCTCGACAACGCCGTGTCGTACTCCCCGGAGGGGACCCACGTCGGCGTCGGCGTGCGGACGTGCGAGGGTCTCGTCGAGATCGCCGTCGTCGACCAGGGCATCGGCATCTCGGCGGAGGAGCAGGAGCGCGTGTTCGAGCGGTTCTACCGCGTGGACCCGGCGCGCAGCGACGTCCCCGTCATCATGCTGACCGCGAAGGACGGGGAGATCGACAAGGTCGTCGGCCTGGAGCTCGGCGCGGACGACTACGTCACCAAGCCGTACTCCTCGCGGGAGCTGCTGGCACGGGTGCGCGCCGTGCTGCGCCGCCGCCAGGCACCGGCGGCCGCGGCGCCCGCCCCGGACGACGACGAGGACGACGGCGTGCTGGCGGCCGGCCCGGTCCGGATGGACGTCGAGCGGCACACCGTCACGGTCGGCGACCAGGTCGTCGCGTTCCCGCTCAAGGAGTTCGAGCTGCTCGAGCTGCTGCTGCGCAACGCCGGCCGGGTCCTCACCCGGGGGCAGCTCATCGACCGCGTGTGGGGCACCGACTACGTGGGGGACACCAAGACCCTCGACGTCCACGTGAAGCGCGTGCGCGCGAAGATCGAGCCCGACCCCGCGAACCCCACCCTGCTCGTGACCGTCCGGGGCCTGGGCTACAAGCTGCTCGACGACGGGCCCGCGTAGCCGCCCGCGTCCGCGGCGACGGGTGCCCGCCAGGATTGGCCGGTCGTTCACCTGGGGTTCACCGGGCGACGGAGGGCTGGTCACCTCCGCTCCCTAGCGTCGGCGTCAGGTCGCGCACAGACGGGTGCGCGCCGCGTCACGACAGGACGGAACAACGTGAAGCTCAACCGCGGTCGTACGGGTGCCCTCGCCCTCGCCGGCGTCGTCGCCCTCTCCCTCACGGCATGTGGTTCGGACGACCCGACCGGCTCCGGCTCGACCGGCGGCACCGACACCGGTTCCGACACCTCGCTGTCCGGCGAGCTCGTCGGCGCGGGCGCCTCGTCGCAGGAGTCGGCCATGGAGGCCTGGCGCGCCGGGTTCCAGAGCGCGAACCCCGACGTCACCGTCTCGTACGACCCCGTCGGCTCCGGCGGCGGCCGCACGTCGTTCCTCGACGGCTCCGTGGCCTTCGCGGGCTCGGACGCCGCGCTGGACGAGGACGAGCTGGCCCAGGCGCAGGAGCGCTGCTTCGGCTCGAACGCCGTCGACCTGCCGGTCTACATCTCCCCGATCGCCGTGGTCTTCAACCTCGAGGGCGTCGACTCGCTGAACCTGTCGGCCGAGACCATCGCGAACATCTTCAACGGCACCATCACCACCTGGGACGCGCCGGAGATCGCCGAGGCCAACCCGGACGTGACGCTGCCGAGCACCGCCATCACGCCCGTGCACCGCTCCGACGAGTCGGGCACCACGGAGAACTTCACCGAGTACCTGGCCGCCGCGTCCGGCGGTGCCTGGGCGGACGAGCCCTCCGGTGACTGGCCGATCGACGGCGGCGAGTCCGGCGCCCAGACCTCCGGCCTGATCCAGGCCGTCCAGGGCGGCGACGGCACCATCGGCTACGCCGACGCCTCGAAGGCCGGCGACCTCGGCATCGTCTCCATCGGCGTCGGCGACTCGTTCGTCGCGCCGACCGAGGAGGCCGCGGCGGCCGCGCTCGACGCCTCGCCGCGCGACGAGACCCGCGAGGAGGGCGACATCGTCATCGCGATCGACCGCGAGACGACCGCCGACGGCGCCTACCCGCTGATCCTCGCGTCGTACCTGGTCGTGTGCCAGGCGTACGACACCCAGGAGGACGTGGACCTGGTCAAGGCCTTCGCCACGTACATCGCCAGCGCCGAGGGCCAGTCGGCCTCCGAGTCCGCCGCGGGGTCCGCGCCGATCTCCGACGCGCTGCGCACCGACGTCCAGGCCTCGATCGACGCGATCACCCTGGCGTCCTGAGCCGGAGGGGACCGGCGGCCGCGACCCGGCCGCCGGTCCCGCCCGCGGCCGGTCCACACGCGTGGGCCGGCCCTCGGCGCGAAGGCCCGCTCCTCCCCCTCCCCCTGGAGACAGTGTGACCAGCACCCAGCCCCGCACGACGGGGACCCCCCGGCCGGCCGCGGACCCGGCCGCCGCCGCCCGCCGCGGGAGGAACCGCCCCGCGGACCGTGGCGGCAGCCGCGTGTTCCGGTGGCTCGCCACCGGCGCGGGCGTCCTGATCCTCGTGATCCTCGCCGCGGTCGCGGTGTTCCTCGTGCAGCGGGCGTGGCCGGCGCTCAGCGCGGACCCGGCCGACCTCGCGGACGCGGTCAGCTGGTTCCCGGACGACACGTCCCTGCTCGGCTTCGTGGGGCCGCTGGTCTTCGGCTCCCTGCTCGCCGCCGCGCTCGCGCTGCTGCTGTCCACCCCGGTCGCCATCGGGATCGCCCTGTTCATCTCCCACTACGCCCCGCGGCGCCTCGCGACCGCCCTCGGCTACGTGGTCGACCTGCTGGCCGCGATCCCCTCGGTCGTCTACGGCCTGTGGGGCGGGCTGGTGCTCAGCCCGCTGGTGCAGCCGCTGTGGGAGGTCCTCGGGAGGTACCTCGGCTGGATCCCGTTCTTCTCCGGCGCGGTCTCCCCGACGGGCCGCGTGATGATGACGGTCGGCGTGGTGCTGGCCGTCATGATCCTGCCGATCATCACCGCGATCTGCCGCGAGGTGTTCCTGCAGACGCCGCGCCTGCACGAGGAGGCCGCGCTGGCCCTCGGCGCGACGCAGTGGGAGATGGTCCGGATGGCCGTGCTGCCGTTCGCCCGCTCCGGCATCGTGTCCGCCGCCATGCTCGGCCTGGGCCGCGCGCTCGGCGAGACCATGGCCGTGCTGATGATCCTGTCGCCCGGGTTCCTCTACTCGTTCCAGCTGCTCGCCGCGGGTCAGCAGCAGACCATCGCCGCGAACATCGCCGCGCAGTTCCCGGAGGCGAACCAGACCGGCGTCGCGACGCTCATCGCGACCGGCCTGGCGCTGTTCGTCATCACCCTGGCCGTGAACATGGCCGCCCGCGCGATCGTCGCGCGGCGCAAGGACTTCTCGGGGGCCAACTGACATGACCGCCACCACCCCCGCGACGCCCGCCGGCCCCGCCGCCGACGGCTCCGCCACGCTGCGCGAGCTGCTGCAGACCACCGACCGGCGCCGCCGGCGCACCGACGTCGTCATGCGCGTCCTGGTCACCGGGGCGTTCCTGCTCGCGATGCTGCCGCTGATCTCGCTCACGTGGACCGTGGTGTCCCGCGGCATCGGCCGGATGAACGCCGACTTCCTGCTGTACTCCATGCGCGGCGTCTACGGCGGCATGGACGCGGGCGGCATCTACCACGCGATCGTCGGCACCCTGCTGATCACGCTGTTCGCGACGGTGATCTCGGTGCCGATCGGCCTGCTCGCCGCGATCTACCTCGTCGAGTACGGGCGGGGCGCCCTGGCCCGGCTCATCACGTTCCTCGTCGACGTCATGACCGGCATCCCGTCGATCGTCGCCGGCCTGTTCGCCTACGCGCTGTTCGCGCTCATCTTCGGGCCCGGCGTGCGGATGGGGCTCGTCGGCTCCGTCGCGCTGTCGGTGCTGATGATCCCCGTGGTCATCCGCTCCAGCGAGGAGATGCTGCGGCTCGTGCCGAACGAGCTGCGCGAGGCGTCGCTGGCCCTGGGCGTGCCGCGCTGGCTCACGATCATCAAGGTCGTGCTGCGGACCTCCGTCGCGGGCCTCACCACCGGCGTCATGCTGGCGATCGCCCGCGTCATCGGCGAGACCGCGCCGCTGCTGCTCACCGTCGGCGTCGTCGACTCCATCAACACCAACCTGTTCGACGGCCGCATGATGACGCTGCCCGTCTACGTGTACCGGCAGTACGCCCAGGGTCTCGTGCCGTGCTCCGCCGACGACCTGGCGTGCGTCCCCGACATCAACCTCCAGCGGGCGTGGGCGGCGGCCCTCACGCTGTTCCTCATCGTCATGCTGCTGAACCTCGTGGGACGTCTCGTCAACCGCTGGTTCGCGCCGAAGGCCCGCTGACCTCCCCGACCTCCCCCCTCTGACCGGCAAGGAGACGACCCGATGGCCCAGCGCATCGACGTCAAGAACCTCAACATCTTCTACGGCTCGTTCCGCGCCGTGGCCGACGTGGACATGACCATCGAGCCCCGCTCGGTCACCGCGTTCATCGGCCCGTCCGGCTGCGGCAAGTCGACGTTCCTGCGCACCCTCAACCGGATGCACGAGGTGATCCCCGGTGCCCGCGTCGAGGGCACCGTCGCCGTCGAGGGCGTCGACCTGTACGGCGCGGACATCGACCCGGTGGCCGTCCGGCGTCAGGTCGGCATGGTGTTCCAGCGGCCGAACCCGTTCCCCACCATGTCGATCGCCGAGAACGTGCTCGCCGGCATCCGCCTCAACAACCGGCGGATCTCGAAGGGCGACGCGAACGACCTCGTCGAGCAGTCCCTGCGTGGGGCGAACCTCTGGAACGAGGTGAAGGACCGCCTCGACCGGCCCGGCTCCGGGCTGTCCGGCGGCCAGCAGCAGCGCCTCTGCATCGCGCGGGCCATCGCGGTCAAGCCGCAGGTGCTGCTCATGGACGAGCCCTGCTCGGCGCTCGACCCCATCTCGACGCTCGCGATCGAGGACCTCATCGCCGAGCTGAAGTCGCAGTACACGATCGTGATCGTCACCCACAACATGCAGCAGGCCGCGCGCGTGTCCGAGAAGACGGCGTTCTTCAACATCGCGGGCACGGGCCAGCCCGGGCGGCTCATCGAGATCGACGACACGGCGACGATGTTCTCGTCGCCGAAGGAGCAGGCGACCGAGGACTACATCTCGGGCCGCTTCGGCTGACGGGAGCTTCCCGGACGCACAGCAGCCCCCTCCCGGCGGACCGGGAGGGGGCTGCTGTCCGTCGTGGGGCGCGCGGGGCGTCGTCGGGCGGCGCGTCGTCGCGCCGCGCGGGACCGGCGTGCGAGGGGGACGCCGCCGCCCCGGGGTGCCGGACCCCGGCTGCCTGGCCGCGGGGCCGGGCGGCGGGTGTCAGGCGCCGTCGGCCGCCGGCACGAGGTCGGCGTACTCCGGGAGCGTGCCGTCGAGCACCGGCACCGGGACGCCGACCTCGCCGTCCGCCCCGGTGCTGAGGGTCACGTCGGCGACCGCGCCGGGGGCCACGGGCGTCGTCAGCACGACCTCGTCCCCGTCGGAGCCTCCGAACAGGACGGTGTCGCCGGCGGGCAGCCACACGCGCGCGCTGTCCTCGCCGAGGACGACCGTCACCGTGACGCCGTCGTCGCCGCGGTTGGACAGCGCGCCCTGCAGCGCGCCCGGCTCGTCGGCGCCGGCGGCCACCAGCAGCAGGTTCTCGGCGGTCACGGTGCCGAGCGTCGCCCGCACGCCGTCCGACGCGGAGTACGCGTCCATCGACGTGATCTCGTTCGTGGCGGAGCACCCGGTCAGGGCGGCCGCCAGGACGACGACCGCGCCGGCGAGGACGGGACGGGTGGACGTGCGGCTGCGGGCCACGGTGACTCCTCGGGTGTCGGACGACGGGGCGCTGCGGTGCGCGGACGCTCGGGCGCACGCGGGGGCGTGCGGTGCTGAGCCTACGTGGGCTTGGCGCCGCTCCGCACGGCCCGGTGGCGGGCGGGGCCGCGACGGCGGCGACGGCCTGCGGTCACCGTCGCCGCAGGTCACAGGGCTCAGGAGCGCGGTATAGGCCTGGTCGGAGACTAGCCACGCGCGACGCCGGATGCGCGCGCTCCGCCCGGCGTGTCGGACCCCTGACGAGGCCCACAACGCTCTGACCAGGGCAAACGCCGGAGATCTCCACGAAGTCCCCCCAGGTCCACGTGGTAGACTGGGCTTCCGCGAAAGGGGACACCTGCAGATGACTTTCACTGTTGGGGAGACTGTTGTCTACCCGCACCACGGTGCAGCGCTGATCGAGGAGATCAAGACCAGGACCATCCGCGGCGAGGACAAGATCTACCTCAAGCTGAAGGTCGCCCAGGGTGACCTGACCATCGAGGTGCCGGCGGAGAACGTCGACCTCGTGGGTGTGCGTGACGTCGTGGGCCAGGAGGGCCTGGACCGGGTGTTCGAGGTGCTGCGCGCCCCGTACACGGAGGAGCCGACCAACTGGTCCCGCCGCTACAAGGCGAACCTGGAGAAGCTCGCGTCCGGCGACGTCATCAAGGTCGCCGAGGTCGTGCGCGACCTGTCCCGCCGGGACGCCGACCGCGGGCTGTCCGCGGGTGAGAAGCGCATGCTGGCGAAGGCCCGGCAGATCCTCGTCTCGGAGCTCGCGCTCGCCGAGCACACCGAGGAGGAGAAGGCCGAGGCCATCCTCGACGAGGTGCTCGCGTCCTGACCCCGCGCTGACCACGCGCGCATGTCGACCGTCGCGATCCTGACCGCCGCCGGCAGCGGGACACGGCTCGGGCTGCCCGGGCCGAAGGCTCTCGCCGAGGTGGGCGGGGTGCCGCTCGTGCAGCACGCCGCACGCCGGCTGGCGGCCTCGGGCGTGATCGCGTCGGTCGTGGTCACGGTGCCGCCCGGGTGCACCGACGCGTTCCGGGCCGCCCTCGGCGACGTCGACGTGCCCGTCGTGCTCGTCGAGGGGGACGCGGCGTCCCGGCAGGCCTCCGTGGCGGCCGGGCTCGCCGCCGTGCCGCCCGACGCCGACGTGGTGCTCGTGCACGACGCGGCGCGGGGGCTCGCGTCACCCGCGCTCGTCCGGTCGGTGGAGCGTGCCGTCCGGACGGGGCACCGGGCGGTCGTGCCCGGGCTGCCCGTGACGGACACCGTCAAGCAGGTCGGCGAGCACCGCGACGGCGCCGCGCCCGTCGTCGCGACCGTCGCACGTGCCGCGCTGCGTGCCGTGCAGACCCCACAGGGCTTCGACAGGGCGCTGCTCGACGCGGCGCACGCGGCCGGGGCCCACCGCGCCGCGGACGAGGCGACCGCTGCCACCGACGACGCCGCCCTGGTCGAGGCGCTCGGTGAGCAGGTGTGGGTCGTGCCCGGTGACGAGTCCGCCGCGAAGATCACGACACCGCGGGACCTCGCGGTCGCCGAGCTGGTCGCGCGCGCCGGGGTGCGGGCGTGAGCGGGCTGCCGCGCACCGGCGTCGGCGTGGACGTCCACGGCTACGACCCGGACCCCGCGCCCGGGGCGGTCCTGCACCTCGCGGGGCTCGCGTGGCCCGGCGAACGCCCGCTCGCCGGGCACTCCGACGCCGACGTCGCCGCTCACGCCGCCGCGGACGCGCTGCTGTCCGCCGCCGCCGTGGGCGACCTCGGCTCGGTGTTCGGGACGTCGCGGCCCGAGTGGGCCGGCGCGGCGGGGACCGCCCTGCTCGCCGAGGCCGCCCGGCTGGTCCGCGAGGCGGGGTTCGAGATCGGCAACGTCGCCGTCCAGGTGATCGGCACCAGGCCGCGGCTCGGGCCTCGGCGCGCCGAGGCGGAGGCCGCGCTGTCCGCCGCCGCCGGGGCGCCGGTGTCGGTGTCCGCGACGACGACCGACGGCCTCGGGCTCACCGGCCGGGGCGAGGGCGTCGCCGCGATCGCGACCGCCCTCGTCGCCCCGCGCGCCTGAGCCCACGGGGCGGGAGCCCCCGACCGGCCACCTGGGGCCGCGCGCGCGTGGCGGCCCGCTGCCGCCCGCTCGTGACCTGGACCCAGCGGGTCCGTGCTCGTCGGGGCCGCAGGTGCGGGGTCCCGCACCGCGACGCCCGCGCCTGCGGCGACGCCGGTGCCCGCCGCGGCCCTGATCGGGCGGAGCGGGTCCGGTCGGCCGGGTGTCGAGCGGCCAGAACCCGGGGGCCGGGCGCGGGCTGCAGGCCCGCCTTCTGGCCTCTCGCGGCCTGTGCGGCCCGGGTCGGTGCGCGTCGAGGTTGCCGCAGGTGCGGGGTTCGCGGGCCGGAACCCCGCATCTGCTGCGATGTCGACGACCGGCCGGCCGCGCAGGCCCGAGCCCGGGCCCTAGGCCGGGTGCGGGGCGTGGCGGTGCAGCGGGTCCGGTGCCGTGCGCTCGAGGGGTGCGCGCGTCCCGCCGGGCGATGTCCCGCCGGCCGGGCTCCCGCCCCGGCGCGGGGGCCGGGTCGCGACCAGGACGCCCCCGACGATCACCGCGCCGAGCAGCAGCTCCCCGGCTGCCGGCCGCTCCCCGAGGAACGCCCAGGACGTCCCGATCCCGACGACCGGCACGAGCAGCGAGAACGGGGCGACGACGCCGGAGGGGTGGCGGGCGAGCAGCGCCGTCCAGATCCCGGAGCCCACGACGGTCGCGACCAGCACCGTGAACGCCAGCCCGCCGAGCGCCCACGCGGCGGTCGGCGTGCCGAGCGTCGTCACGGACCGCGCGATCGCCGACGGGCCGTCCACGACCAGCGACAGCGCGAGCATCGGCAGCGGCGGGACGACGGACATCCAGAGCATGAACCGCAGCGGGCTGCCGGGCTGC
>JACXUT010000086.1 GCA_014763765.1 Micrococcales bacterium | reverse complement strand
TGCCCGCGCCGAGCAGGCCCGTGAGCGCCAGGCCCGCCACGAGCAGCGGCAGCAGGCCGCCGCGCATCCGCGCCACCGCGACCGTGGCGTTCCTGGCCGGCGCGGTGGTCACCGGGATCCGGGCGCTGCGGACGGTCGCGGTGGCGCGGATGCGCGGCGGCCTGCTGCCGCTGCTCGTGGCGGGCCTGGCGCTCACGGGCCTGCTCGGCGCGGGCACGCTCGGCTCGTTCGCCCTGTGGCCGGCGGAGACCGCCCGGCAGGAGTGCCTGTCGGGCGCGCTCACCGTCTCGGCGCAGGCCGCGTGCGACCGCGCGTACGAGGACGCGCTCGACGACCTCACCGGCGGGATCACCGGCGGACCCTGACGGCCGCGTCGCCGGAGCCGCCGGACGGCACGCGGGGCGTCAGGCCCCGCCGGCCCCGTCCTCGCGGGGCGTGCCGCCCGCACCGCGCGCCGGGGAGCCCGCGCCGGGACCCGCCCCGGCTGCACCCGCCGGACCGGCTCCCGCCGCCGCGGCGCCGTCGCGTGCGGCAGCCCCGTCGCGTGCGGCAGCGCCGTCCCGTGCGGCGGCGCCGTCGCGTGCGGCAGCGCCGTCCGGGGCCGGCGGCCGCGCGGTGACCGCGTCGCGGGATCGCCGGAGCGCGGACACCACCGCCGCCCGCACGTGCCGGTCCCCGGGCAGCAGCACCACCAGCGCGCCCAGCGCGACCCCCGCGGCCACAGCGAGCCCGACCGGCAGCGGGTCCGGGCCGAGGTCGGCCATCCGGCCGGGCCCGATCCCCCCGCGTGCCAGGGCCGCCAGCAGCACCGCGCCGAGCCCCGCCGTCGCGGCGGCCGTCGCACCGGCGACGAACGGGTCCCGGGCGCGCTGCGTGACGAGGCGGCGACGCAGCACGACGGCCGTCACGGCACCGGCCAGCACCGTCACCACGGGCGCGGCGAGCAGCACACCGCCCGTCACGTCGGGGGCGGGCAGGGCACCGAGCAGCGGCACGGCGGGCAGGGCACCGGCGTCCACCTCGGCGATCCCGAAGCTCGTCCCGGTCCCGACGGCGAACCCCGGCCCGACCAGCCAGGACAGGGCCCAGAGCACCAGCGTCGGCACGTAGGCGAGCTCCCCCAGCGCGAGGACGGCCCCGCCGACGGGGTCGAGGTCGAGGCCGCGCACGACCTCGGCCACCGCGGTCCGGCCCGTCACCACCCAGAGCGCGGCGAGCAGCGTCGCGCCCAGCACGAGCGTGGCCAGGGCGGTCGTCCCGGCCGCGACGCCGTGCGCCACGGGCTCGGGCAGCCGGGTGCGGACCGGCTCGAGCACATCGCGCAGCCGCGGCGCCTCCGGCCGGCGCAGCAGCCCGGTCCCCAGCCCGACGGCGGAGAGCACGACCGCGCCGAGCACCCCGGCGCCGATGTGCAGCAGGGGCACGCCGGTGGCGAGACCGGCGACGAGCACGACGCCCGTGTACGCCGCCACGCCCGCGCCCAGCGCCGACCGCGTGGCGTAGCCGGACCGGCGGGCGGAGGCGTAGCAGCCGAACAGGGCGAGCGCGGTCAGGCCGAGCGGCACCAGCGTCACGCCCGGCGCCAGCGTCATCGGCACGCCGTGGGCGAGCAGCCACAGCCCGGTCGCGACCGACACGGCGTGCGTCCACGGCACGCCGGACGCGGCCGGCGCCGAGGACGTCGCCACGTACGCCGCGACCGACGGCAGCACCACCACGAGCAGCGACAGCAGCGCCGCCTGCAGCCCGGCGAGCAGCCCGCCGACCCAGCGCGGGGCGCCGTCCAGGTCGCTGACGAAGAACCGCGGCGGCGCCGAGTCGTCCAGCACCCGGCGTCGCGGGCGGGGACGGGTTCCGGGCGCGCTGCTCACCGCCCCATGGTCGCCGCCCGCACGGCCCCGGACGCCGAACCGCCCCGGCGCGCCGCGGGATGACCCGGGGCGCGCCGGGGCGGCCGGCGCGGCGTGCGCGTCAGGACAGCAGCGCCCGGGCGAGCTCCGCGGTCTCGGTCGGGGTGGTCCCGACCTTGACGCCAGCGGCCTCGAGGGCCTCCTTCTTGGCCTGCGCCGTGCCGGCCGAGCCCGAGACGATGGCGCCGGCGTGGCCCATCGTCTTGCCCTCCGGCGCGGTGAAGCCGGCGACGTACGCGACGACCGGCTTCGTGACGTGCTCGGCGATGTACGCCGCGGCCCGCTCCTCCGCGTCGCCGCCGATCTCGCCGATGAGCACGACCAGGTCGGTCTCCGGGTCGGCCTCGAACGCCGCGAGGGCGTCGATGTGCGTCGTGCCGATGATCGGGTCGCCGCCGATGCCGACGGCGGTGGAGAACCCGAGGTCCCGCAGCTCGTACATCATCTGGTAGGTCAGCGTGCCGGACTTCGACACCAGGCCGATGCGGCCGGGCCCCGTGATGTCCGCGGGGATGATGCCGACGTTCGACTTCCCGGGGCTGATGAGACCCGGGCAGTTCGGGCCGACCAGCCGCACGCCCTTGTCCTGCGCGTAGGCGAAGAACTCGGCGGTGTCGGCCACCGGGACGCCCTCGGTGATGATCACGATCAGCGGCACGCCCGCGTCGACGGCCTCGATCACGGCCGCCTTGGTGAACGCCGGCGGCACGAAGATCACGGACACGTCGGCCCGGGTCGCCTCGACGGCGTCGCGCACCGTGCCGAACACCGGGATCGCCACGGTGAGGCCGGAGCCGTCGCCGCGCGGGTACTCCACGCTGGTGCCGGCCTTGCGCGGGTTCACGCCGCCGACGATGGTCGTGCCGGCGGCGAGCATGCGGGTGGTGTGCTTGCTGCCTTCGGACCCGGTCATGCCCTGCACGATGACCTTGGAGTCCGCGGTCAGGAAGATCGCCATGGGGTTGCTCTCTCGTCTCTCGCGTCGCTGCGTGCGGTCGGTCGTCAGGCGGTCGCGGCCAGGCGGGCGGCCTCGGCCGCTCCCCCGTCCATGGTCTCGGCCAGCGTGACGAGCGGGTGCGCCGCGTCCCGCAGGATGCGCCGGCCCGCGACCACGTTGTTGCCGTCGAGCCGCACGACCAGCGGCTTCGTGGCCTGGTCGCCCAGGATCCCCAGCGCCGCGACGATGCCGTTGGCGACCGCGTCGCACGCGGTGATGCCGCCGAACACGTTGACGAACACGGCCTTGACCTGCGGGTCGGACAGGATGATGTCGAGCCCGGCCGCCATGACCTCCGCCGACGCGCCGCCGCCGATGTCGAGGAAGTTCGCCGGCTTGACGCCGCCGTGCTCCCGGCCCGCGTACGCGACGACGTCGAGCGTGCTCATGACCAGCCCGGCGCCGTTGCCGATCACGCCGACCTCGCCGTCGAGCTTCACGTAGTTGAGGTCCTTGGCCTTCGCCTTCGCCTCGAGGGGGTCGGCGGCGGCGGCGTCCTCGAGCGCGGCGTGGTCCTCGTGCCGGAACTCCGCGTTGCCGTCGAGCGTGACCTTGCCGTCGAGCGCGACCACGTCACCGGCCTCGGTCAGGACGAGCGGGTTCACCTCGACGAGCGTCGCGTCCTCCTCGCGGTAGACGTCCCAGAGCCTCGTCAGCACCGCGGCGACCTTCGGGGCCACCGCGGCGTCGAAGCCGGCGGCCGCGACGATCTCGTCGGCCTTCGCGGCGTCGATGCCGGTCCGCGGGTCCACCGGGACCCGCGCGAGGGCCTCCGGGCGCTCGACCGCGAGCTGCTCGATCTCCATGCCGCCCTCGACGCTCGCCATGGCGAGGTACCGGCGCTCGGCGCGGTCGAGCAGCAGGGAGAAGTAGTACTCCTCCGCGATGCTCGCGCCCGCGGCGACCATGACGCGGTGCACGGTGTGGCCCTTGATGTCCATGCCGAGGATCTCGGCGGCCCTCGCCTCGGCCTCGTCCGCGGAGCGCGCGATCTTGACGCCGCCGGCCTTCCCGCGGCCACCGGTCTTCACCTGCGCCTTGACGACGACCACGCCCGTGGCGCCCTCGGCGGCCAGCAGCGTCTCGGCCGCGGCCCGCGCCTCGGCGGGCGTCGTCGCGACGATCCCTCCCAGGACGGGTACCCCGTGCCGCTCGAACATGTCACGTGCCTGGTACTCGAACAGGTCCACCTGCTGCGGTCCTTCCGTCGCCCTGCGTCCCGTGGCGGGATCCGGCTGCTCTGCCGCGGACGATGGTAGCCCCGCCCCGGCGGTTTATCTCTACGTCGAGATATGTGACCCGGGTCGCACGACCGGGGACGTCGGCGTCAAGCAGGGTTGACAACGTCGCGCGCGTCAATCATCGTTGACACATGACCGAGGCCCCCGACCCGACCGGCGCACTCGCCGACGCCACCGCCGCCGACCCCGCCGCCGGCCTGCGCGCCGTCCGCTCCCTGCGCGCGCTCGCCGACCGGCTCGAGACGCTGCAGGTGCTCCGGGCACGCGAGCTCGGCTGGTCGTGGCAGGACATCGCCGACGCCCTGGGCGTGAGCCGCCAGGCCGTGCACCAGAAGCACCACCGCCGGACCACCTGACCCCGCCCGACGAGGAGGACGACATGTTCGAGAGGTTCACCACCGGCGCGCGGCAGGCCGTCGTCGCCGCGCAGGAGGTCGCGCGCGACCTCGGCGACCCGCAGATCTCCCCCGCGCACCTCCTGGTCGCGGTCGCCTCCTCGTCAGACCCGGCCGCGCAGGCGCTCGCCGCGCACGGCGCGGACCGGCAGGCCCTGCTCGACCGGTTCGACACCGACGGCCTCGACGCCTCGGCGCTCGCCGCGCTCGGCATCGACCTCGAGGCCGTCCGGCGCCGGGCCGACGCCGTCTTCGGCGCCGGCGCCCTCGAGCGCGCCGGCGGCCGGCGCCGCGCCCCGTCCGGGCACGTGCCGTTCACGCGGGACGCGAAGAAGACGCTCGAGATCGCGCTCCGGGAGGCCGTCCGGCTGGGGCACCGCCGGATCGGGGCCGGGCACGTCCTGCTCGCGGTCGTCCGGCTGGACCGGACCGACGGGCACCTGCTGCTGCGCCGGTGCGGGGTCGACCCGGCCGCGCTCGCCGCCGACGTCACGGCGCGCCTGGCGGACGAGGCCGCCGCCTGACGCGTCCCCCGGGCGGGTGACACGTCACCGCACGTCATCCGCTCGCGTCGGCTAGCGTGCCCTCGGACGTCGAGACACCCCGGGGGCGAGATGAGTTCGATCGACGAGACGCTGGCGCACCTGCGCCGGGCGGCGGCCTCGACCGCCGCGACGCTGGCGGCGGTCCGTGCCGCGGCGCCCGAGGAGACCACCGCGACCGACGACAGCGGTGCCGTCGCCGTCGCCGTCGACCGCCGCGGGCGCCCCGTGGGCGTGCGCGTCGCGGACGACTGGAACCGCCGCACGACGCCGGAGGAGCTGGGGCGCGCGGTGCTCGCGGCCGCCGGGGCCGCCACCGCCGACCTGGGTCGCGCGATGTCGGAGGCGCTGCGCGCGGACGCGGGCGCAGCGGCCGACGCGCTGCCGGCCGAGCCGGTCGCCGTGCCCGCGTTCGACGGCACCCCGCGGCCGCTCACCGAGCTCGCCGAGCTCGCCGTCGCGCAGCTCAGCGGGGCCGCGGCCGCGGAACCCGCCGCGCCGGCCACCGCGACCGGGTCGGCCGGCGCCCACGTGACCGTGACGCTCGCCGCGACCGGGCTCGTCGGCTGCGACGTCGACCCCCGCTGGGCCGCACCGCAGTCCGGCGTCGCGCTGTCGACGGCGGTCAACCAGGCGCTCGGCGAGGCGGCGCGGGCGCTGGTCGCCCTCGACGGGCGCCGGCAGGAGCAGGACACCGTGCTGGCGGAGGCGTTCGCGCACCTGCGCGCCCTCGCGCCGGCGACCACCGACGGGGAGGCGCGGGCATGAGCGAGATCGACGTCGTCACCAGCGCGCTGCGCTCGGAGGCGCAGACCTGGGACGCGGAGGCGGACGCCATCGGGCAGGTCGCCGCGTCCGTCGACGGGCTGCGGCTGAACTACCTGACCGCCGGCATCTTCGCCCTGGTGGTCGCCGACCACGAGGCCGCGGTGGACCAGGTCGCCGCGCGGTGCCGCGAGGGGGCGACCGCCATGCGCGACATCGCCACCGCGCTGCGGGCCAACGCCCAGGCCTACGACGACCGCGATGCCGACGTCGCCGACCACGTCGACGGCGCGTACTGACGAGGGGGACGGATGAGCGACTTCAGCACGGCCACGTTCCAGGCCACCATCGAGGGGCTCCAGACCGGGCTCTCGGACCTGTCCGGGCAGCTCGCGCGCGTCGGCCCGGCCGTCCGGTCGGCCACGTCGATCCCGCTGATGCCCGACTTCGTCAAGGACGGGCTGGTGTGGTGCGGCGAGAAGCTGCTGGAGATCGGGCAGGCGGTGCTCGACAAGATCGGCGAGCTGCTGCTCGGCGCGGCCGCCCCCGTGGCGTTCTTCTTCCGCGCGTCCGACTGGCACGAGAACGTCGGCGGCCCGGCGTCGGGCGTGGCGGCGTCGGTCAACCCGAACGCGCTGCGCGCCACCCGCGACTGGACCGGTGACGCGGCGACCTCCTACTCCCGCTCGGTCGCCGGGCAGACGACGGCGGCGGCCGCGATCCAGGGCGTCTCCTCCAGCATGGCGACGTCCCTGGTGACCTGCGCGGTCGCCGGCCTCGCGTTCTACGTCGCGATCGGCGTCATCCTGGTCAAGCTCATCGTCGCGACGATCGCGGCCATCGCGGCGCTCGGCTCCGTGGTGTTCTCCTGGGCGGGCGTGGGCATCATCATCGAGGAGGCCGCGGTGAACACCGGGCTCATCGTCGCCGCCGTGACGACCCTCGTCGCCGTGCTCGGCGCGCAGGGCAACGCGATCGTCCAGATCAAGGGTGCGGTGTCGTCCGGGGCCGCGTTCCCGGGCGGCGCGTGGCCGGACGGTGCCGCGTGACCGGGCCGGCCGGCACGCCCGGCGTCCCGGACCCGCGCGGTCCGCTGTCCCCCGCGGCGCAGGAGCGTCGCCGCCGCACCGCGCTCGGTGTGACCGGCGGCGTCGGCGCCGTGGTGCTGCTCGCGATCGCCTGGGCGCTCGGGCGCAGCGTCGGTGCGGGTGCGGTCGTCGTGCTGCTCGGGCTGGTCGTGGTGATCGGCGTCCTGGCCGCGCTCCTCATCGGGTCGGACCGTCGGCGGCGCGCCGCGACCGCGCCGGCCGACCCGGCGCAGCGCGCCGCCCCGTCGCTCGACCTCGACCGGGTCCGTGCGCAGCACGCGCAGGGCGGCACGGCCGCGGCGGTCCGCGAGGTCCGGCGCCAGGCGCCCTGGCTGAGCCTCGCGGAGGCCGCCGCGGTGGTGGAGCGGCTCGGCTGACGGCACCCCCGGCCGGCGGACCGGCCGGGGCCGCGCCCGGATCAGGCCGTCGGGATCGGGTAGCCCTCCGACGGCTGCACGACCACGAAGCCCGGGCCGTGGAACGCGTACTGGAACGCCTCGCCGGTGCCGCCGCGCAGCATCGACGTCATGTTCATGCTCGACACGACGCCGGGCGTGAGGTTCGCCGACCAGCACACCGCCGCGTTCGGGTCCACGTAGGTCGGCTGCTGCGAGCAGTCGAGCACCATCGGCCGCCCGTGCGACGTGAGCGCGACCGTGCCCTGCCCCTGGATGAGCGTGTTGAACAGGCCGGCGGTCATCATCCCGGCGCCCTTGGTGCGGTGCAGGTCCCACTGCAGCCCGGCGTCGAAGGCGAGCAGCGACGCCCCGCCCACGCTGATCGCGTCGCCCTCGAGCTGCAGCAGGAAGACGTCCTCCGCGGCGCGCGCGAAGAACACCTCCCCGGGGCCGGACACCCGCATCAGCGCCTGGTCGTCCGAGCTGACCGCGCGCTTGACGAAACGGGCGAGCGACCCGGACGACTCGTGGTGGAACTGCACCTGGCCCTGGTGGGCGACCATCGCCCCCTTCGCGGCGAGCACGTCCGGCCCGAGCGTGACCTTGAGCATCTTGGGGCTCTGGAGGGCGAAGCGGTCGGCGGACTGGACCTCGGTGTGGGCCTGGTCGAAGAGGGGGCTGCGCATGCCCCCGATCATGCCGGAGCGCCGCGCCGCGCGTGGCCCGTCACGCACGGCGCGTCCGCACCGCCGCAGGTCAGAGCTTCGTGACCGGCGAGTAGCGCAGCAGCAGCCGCTTGGTGCCCTCGGTGCCGAAGTCCACCTTCGCCACCGCGTTCGGCCCGCCGCCCTCGATCGACACGACGGTCCCGAGGCCGTAGGCGTCGTGCGTGACCCGGTCCCCGACGGCGAGCGTGGGGATGTCGGCGTCCTTGCGCGGCGTCGCGGAGCCGAACGTGGCGCCGCCCGAGCCCGGGGCCGGGCGCTCGCCGGCTCGCGAGGCCGCCGAGCTCTTCTTCCAGCTCGTCTGGGCGCCGGACCCGGTCCGCTCGCGGGAGCCGTGGCCGCCGCCCGAGGCATAGCCGGACCGCCCCCCGAGGAACCCGCCCGGGCCGCGCAGCCGGTCGTTCGACGACTCGCGGCGCCGCCAGTCGAGCAGCTCCTCCGGCAGGTCGTCGAGGAACCGGCTCGGCGGGAACTCGTTCGGCACGCCCCAGGCGGTCCGCACGGCGGCGCGGGAGATGTACAGCCGCTGCCGCGCCCGCGTCAGCCCCACGTACGCGAGCCGGCGCTCCTCGGCGAGCTGGTCGGTGTCCGCGAGCGACCGCATGTGCGGGAACGTCCCGTCCTCCATGCCGGTGAGGAACACGACCGGGAACTCCAGGCCCTTCGCGGTGTGCAGCGTCATGAGCGTGACCACGCCCTGGTCGGGCTTCGCCTCGTCGCCGCCGTCGTCGGACGGGATCTGGTCGGAGTCCGCGACCAGCGAGACGCGCTCCAGGAAGTCCGCGAGGTTCCCGTCCGGCTCGGACTGCTCGAACTCGCTCGCCACGGCGTGCAGCTCCGCGAGGTTCTCGACCCGGGTCTGGTCCTGCGGGTCCTCGCTGGCGCGCAGCTCGGCGAGGTAGCCCGACCGGTCGAGCGCCGCGCCCAGCACCTCGGACGGCCCGGCGCCGGACTCGTCGAGCGCCCGGAGGTCCGCCATCATCCCGGCGAACTGCCGCAGGCCGGTGACCGCGCGCGTCCCCAGGCCCGGGACCTCGTCGACGCGGTCGAGCGCCGCCCCGAACGAGATGCGCTCGCGCTCCGCGAAGCCCGCGACCATCGCCTCCGACCGGTCGCCCAGGCCGCGCTTCGGCACGTTGAGGATCCGGCGCAGGTTCACGTCGTCGTCGGGGTTCGCCACGGCCCGCAGGTACGCGACGGCGTCCTTGATCTCCCGCCGCTCGTAGAACCGGGTGCCGCCGACCACCTTGTAGGGCAGGCCGACGCGGATCAGCACCTCCTCCAGCGCCCGGGACTGCGCGTTGGCGCGGTAGAAGATCGCCACGTCGCCGGGCCGCACGCCGTCGGAGTCGCCCAGGCGGTCGATCTCCTCCGCGACGAACCGGGCCTCCTCGTGCTCGTTGTCCGCGACGTAGGCGACGATCTTCGGGCCCGAGCCGGAGTCGGTCCACAGCCGCTTCGGCTTGCGGCCCGGGTTCTTGCTGATGACCGAGTTCGCGGCGGACAGGATGGTCTGCGTCGAGCGGTAGTTCTGCTCCAGCAGGATCGTCGTGGCGTCCGGGTAGTCCGCCTCGAACTCCATGATGTTGCGGATGCTCGCGCCGCGGAACGCGTAGATGGACTGGTCGGCGTCGCCGACGACCGTGAGCTCGCCGCGCGGCAGGTCGTCCCCGTCCGTCCCCGCGCCGGCGAGCTCGCGCACCAGCACGTACTGGGCGTGGTTGGTGTCCTGGTACTCGTCCACGAGCACGTGCCGGAACCGGCGGCGGTAGTGCTCCGCCACGGCCGGGAACGCCTGCAGCAGGTTGACGGTCGTCATGATGAGGTCGTCGAAGTCGAGCGCGTTCGCCTGCCGCAGCCGCTGCTGGTAGCGGGTGTAGACCTGCGCGAGCACCTGGTCGAAGTCGTTCCCCGACGACCCGCCCGAGGTCGAGGCGAACGACTCGGGGTCGACCAGCTCGTCCTTGAGGTTCGAGATCTTCGCGCCAAGGGCCTTGGGCGGGTAGCGCTTCGGGTCCAGGTCGAGCTCGCGCGCCACCAGGGTGAGCAGCCGCTGCGAGTCGGCGGCGTCGTAGATCGAGAACGACGAGCGCAGCCCGAGGGTCTGGGCCTCGCGGCGCAGGATGCGCACGCACGCCGAGTGGAACGTCGACACCCACATCGCCCGCGCCGACGGCCCGACCAGGGCGGCGACCCGCTCGCGCATCTCCGCGGCGGCCTTGTTGGTGAACGTGATGGCGAGGATCTCCCCCGCGCGCGCCTGCCGGGTGGCCAGCAGGTGCGCGATGCGGTGCGTCAGCACCCGGGTCTTGCCGGAACCGGCCCCCGCGACGATGAGCAGCGGGCCGCCGTGGTGCAGCACCGCGGCGCGCTGCTGCGGGTTGAGCCCGACCAGCAGGGCGTCGGCGTCGACCGACGGGGCGCGGCTCCGGCCGCGGTCGCCGCCGCCGCCGGGGGCGTCGTCCCGGGCGTCGGCGTCGTGCCGGGCATCGGCGTCGTCCCGGGCGTCGGCGCGCGGCGGCACGGCGGCGGGCAGCCGTCCGAGGTCGGCGAGGCCGGGCAGGGGCAGGTTCTCGAAGAGCGACGTCATGGCGGGACCCAGCCTAGGCGCCCCCACCGACACCATCGTCCGCGCCGGCGGCGGGGTCCGGAGCACGTGGTCGAGCACGCTCGGCGGCGGCGCGGATCCGGCGCAACGTCGCCGGGTCGACGCTGCCGGCGAGCATCTGCCCCGAGACGGCGGGGTACAGCGGACGGGTGGAGCCGAACAGCTCCGAGTGGTGCAGATCTGCGACGCTGCGGTTCCAGAGCCGGAGCTTCGACTCGGCGGTGAACGCACCCCTGACCGCGTCGACGGCGCGCGTGCTGGTGACCCACCCGAACACGGAGCCCTGCACCAGGTGGTAGTCGACCGCGCGCGAGACGCAGGCCGCGATCCAGTCCGCGAACTGGATGTTGGCGCTCAGCACGCTGTCCACGTGCATCGGCGGTTCGATGATGCGTCTCATCTCGGGGAAGTCCACCGCCCTCCCGAGGATGTGACCGTACATCGCCGGGACACGCTCGCTGCGGGTCTTCTCGTTCACCTGGTCGATGACCACCATGACGTTCCTGCCCGCCGTGTCGGCGTGGCGTGCGATCCGGTTGAGCGTCTCGCGCATCGCCCGGGTCTCCCGGTCGACGGTGTCGAGCTGCGTCTGCTTCGGCGTGCCCAACGGCTTCTCGTCCGCGTAGTAGAAGAGGCGCGCTCCCAGATCCCGTGCACGCCGCACCAGGCCGTTGAACACACGCAGCTGCTCCGGGTAACGCGCAGGCGTGTCCGGCCGGAAGATGCTGGACCCCTTGCGCTCCCAGCGGCCCGGGTGCGGAGCCAGCGCGATCTCCTCCCGGTACAGCGTCCGCTTCGCCGCCTGGAACGCCGCGCCGAACAGCCTGGCGCTCTCGGCGGGGACGACGAAGCCCGCATAGCCGAACGCGGGGCTCGTGTTGAAGCGCGGGTCGTCGCGGGAGACGAACGCACCGGTCTCGCCGATCTCGTCGATGTAGGCCAGCAGCACACGACGATCGTGGCAGCAGCCACCCACGCAGAAACCCACGCCTGCGGCGTGGGCTTCTCGAGTCGGCGCTCAGGGAACTGTCTCATCCCCAGCTACCGCGAGCGATGCTAGCCGTCCCCGCAGGACGACGACAAGGCGACCGCCCCGCGTCACGTCGCGAGCAGCCCCGCGACCCACGCCGCGGTGGCCACCAGCGCGCCGGCCAGCTCGACGAGGATCGTGAGCCCGGTCGCCCGCAGCGCCGCCAGCGTGGCGCGCCAGGCCTGGTCGTGCGGGTGCCGCTCGAGGACGCGCTCGGCCAGGTAGACGCCGCCCACGAACCCCACGGGCAGCCCCACCACGGGGATGACGAAGAACCCGATCACCCCGAGCACGCCGCCGCACACCAGCACGCGGTTCCGGACGCCGGTGCGGGCCAGGTAGCGCCCGGCCAGCAGGTACTTCACGACACCCGCCGCCACCGTCGCCACGGCGGCCACGGCGAGGACCACCCAGGCGGTCGTGCCGCCCGTGACGACGGCCCACACCGCGACCGCGCCGAGCACCAGCAGCGCCCCGGGCAGCACCTGCACCACGACGCCGAACAGCCCGACGACGATCGCGAGGCCGACGAGGGCCTCGCCGAGCCCGCTCACGGGCGCGCCGCGCGGAGCCGCGCGGGCGTCACCGCCACAGGACGGCGACGAGCACGTTCAGCAGCGTCAGGCCGAGGGTCACGCCGACGAGGCCGCGCGAGACGCGGTCGGGGCGCCGGGTCCCGAACCACACCAGGCCGGTCACGACGAGGGCGACCACCAGCTTGACGGCGATCTTCGCGTTGTCCGGCGGCTCGAGGTCGCCGACCTCCGCGGCCCGCAGGCCGGTCATCACCACGCCGGTGACGAGTGCGGTCAGCGCGCCGTGCAGCGCCCCCTTCGGGAAGGCCGGCTGGCGGAGCGTGACGAGGCACCCTCCCAGCACGATCGCCCAGCCGACGAGGTGCAGCACGACCAGCAGGCCGTACACGGTGTCCATGGTTGGCGGTCCCCTGTCCTCGGTGACGTCGGTACGCCCCGAGCATCGCACGCGCGGTCCCCCGGGCCCGGCAGGGCGCGGCGGCGGGCCCGTGCGGGCCTCGTCACAGCAGCCGGCGCGCGGCCGCCCAGCGGGTGAGCTCGTGGCGGGAGGACAGCTGGAGCTTGCGCAGCACGGCGGACACGTGGGTCTCGACGGTCTTGATGGAGATGAACAGCTCGCCGGCGACCTCGCGGTACGAGTACCCGCGGGCGATGAGCCGCATGACCTCCCGCTCGCGCGCGGACAGCCGGTCGAGCTCGTCGTCGCCGGTCGCGACGTCGCCCGCGGCGGCGCCGAACGCGTCCAGCACGAAGCCGGCCAGCCGCGGCGAGAAGACCGCGTCGCCGCCCGCCACACGGAGCACCGCGTCGCACAGGTCCGGCCCCGAGATCGCCTTCGTCACGTAGCCGCGCGCCCCGGCGCGGATGACCGCCACGACGTCCTCCGCGGCGTCCGAGACCGACAGGGCGAGGAACCGCGTGCCGCCGAGCAGGTCCGTGCACGCGCGGATCACCTCCGCACCGCCGCCGCCGTCGCCGCCGGGCAGGTGCACGTCGAGGAGCACCACCGGCGGGCGCGTCGCGTGCACCACCTGGACCGCCTCGTCGACCGTCGCGGCCTCGCCGACCACGCGCACGCGCCCGTCCAGCGAGGCGCGCACGCCCGCGCGGAACATCAGGTGGTCGTCGACCAGCACCACGTCGACCGGAGCGTCGTTCATGCCTGCATCGTCCTCTCGTCGTCGCCGTCCGCGGCCCGGTCCGGCCCCGTGGCGTCGGGGACCGTCCCCGGGGCCTCCGGGGCGGCGCCCAGCACCGGCACCCGCAGCCGCACCTCCGTGCCGCCGCCCTCCTTGCACACCACCGACGCCCGCCCGCCGCGGCGCCGCACCCTGCCGAGGATGGACTCGCGGACGCCGAAGCGGTCCGGCGGCACGGCGTCCGGGTCGAACCCGTCGCCGCGGTCCCGGACGAACACCTCGACCTCCTCGGGCCCGGCCTCCAGGTAGAGCGAGACGGGCGGGCGGCCGTGGCGCACGGCGTTCAGCAGCGCCTCGCGGGTGGCCTGCAGCAGGGCGTCGGTGTTCGCGTCGGGCTCGGTGTCGCCCACCACGACGGTCTCGATCGTCACCGCCTCGCCGTCGGGCCCGGTGCGCGTGTCCTCGATCTCGGCGACGATCGCCGCGAGCGCGCCCGCGACCGACGTCCCGGGGGCGGGCCGGTCGTCGTACAACCACGCCCGCAGCTCGCGCTCCTGGGCGCGGGCCATCCGCGCGACCTCGGTGGGGTCGTCGGCCCGGGACCGGATCAGGGCGAGCGTCTGGAGCACGGAGTCGTGCAGGTGCGCGGCGATGTCCGCCCGCTCCGACTCCCGCGCCCGGGCGGCCCGCTCGTCCCCGAGCTCCCGCACCAGCCGCAGCCACCAGGGCGCGAGGACCAGCGCGACGCCGCCGAGCACCGCCACCGCGGCGACGGTCGACTGCACGAGCGCGCCGGGCGGCGCGTCCTGCCCGACGAGCAGCAGCACGCCCACGCCCGCGATCACCAGGCCGCCGGCGAGCCGGAGCCCGCTGACCGGGCGCCGCGAACCCGAGCGCCGCTCCCGCTGCACCGCGTCGAGCTGGCTCCACGCGAGGGCCGCCCCGGCGACGAGCAGCAGCACCGGGACGACCCACGTGCTCAGCTCCCTGACACCCGTGCGGGTCAGGAGCATGGCCGCGGCGCCCGCGAGCAGCGCGACGCCGACCGCGATCTCCGTCCAGGGCAGCCGGCGCAACCGCTCGACCGGGTCGGCCTGCTGGGGGCGCGCGAGCCGCTGGAGGCTCGCCGGCCGCTCGGCGCCCGCCACCGCCAGGGGGTCGCCCACGGGGACGGTCACCCACCAGAACACGTACAGCAGCACGCCGACGCCGCCGACGGGCGTCAGCAGCACGAACAGCAGCCGCACGAGCCGCACCGGCAGGTCGAGGTGCAGCGCGAGGCCGGCCGCGACGCCGCCGACGACGCGGCCGCGGTCCGGGCGGCGCAGCGGCAGGCGGGGACGGGGCTCCATGCAGAGATCGTCACACGTCCGGACCGCGCCGCGGGGTCCTCAGGGCCCAGGATCAGGGGCCGCGGCGCGTCTTTCAGGGGCGGCTCAGGGGGGTTCCCGATGCCCCGGCACCGCGCCCCCGGCGAGGATCGGGACATGACGAACGACAGCGCCGGCCGCGGGCCCGGCCCCGTGCCCCCGGCACCGCCCGCACCCGGAGGCCCCAACGGGTTCTTCGCCGCGATCCGCCGGACCGGGCTGGTCCGCTCGCAGGACCGCTGGGTCGGCGGCGTCGCCGGTGGGCTCGCGTCCCGGTTCGGCCTCGACCCCCTGCTCGTCCGCGGGCTCGTCGGGGTGACCCTGCTCATGGGCTTCGGCTTCGTGCTCTACGGCATCGCGTGGGCGCTGCTGCCGGAGCAGGCCGACGGCCGCATCCACCTCGAGGAGACCATCCGCGGCAGCTTCGACGTCGCGCTGCTCGGCGCGATCGCCCTGGTGGTCGTCGGCTTGTCGTGGGGCGACCGCTGGTTCAGCTGGGGCCCCTGGGGGACCGGCTGGCTCGGCGCCTTCGCCTGGGCGGCGGCGGTGGTCGTCGGGATCGTGATCGTCGCCAGCGCCGTCCGCCAGCGCAAGGACCGCCACCCGGGACCGCCCGCGTGGCAGCCCCCGTCCCAGGAAGGACACACCCCCATGACCAGCACCAGCCCGGCCGGCACCCCCGCCGGACCCCCGGCGGGGGTGCCGGCCGGGCTGGTGCTGGTCA
>JACXUT010000085.1 GCA_014763765.1 Micrococcales bacterium | reverse complement strand
GTGCAGGCCCCCGGGACGTCGGGGTCCGCGGCGCCCGCCCCGGACCCCGACGTCCCGGGGGCCTGCACGCCCGGACCGGCCGCACCCGGGCCCGGCGTGCCGGCACCGCGCCCGTCCGGGCGGGAGGCGGCGGTCCCGTCGGCCTCGGCCTCCGGCCCGCCCGGCACGCCATGCGTCGGCGCGCCCACGGTGACCGCGCGGCCCAGTCCCGTCCAGCGTCGCAGCACCCAGTCGATCGCCACGCCGACCAGGGTGCCGACCACGACGCCCGCCACGACGGCGACGAGCGGGTGCGACTCCAGCCACACCCCGGCCCCGACGCCGACTGCCGTGCCGTAGCCCGCCCAGGTGACCGCGGCGAGCGCCGTCAGACCGACGAACCGCCGGCGCGGGTAGCGCAGCGCGCCCGCCGTCATGTTGACCGCCACGCGTCCCACCGGGATGTACCGGGCCGCGAGGATGAACGACGAGCCGCGGTGCTCCAGGGCGTGCTCGGCCCACGCGAGCGTCCTGCGCCCGCGCTCCGACCGGAAGATGCGCAGCCGGTGCACGTCGACCTGCGAGCCGATCGTGTACGCGATCTGGTCGCCGGCGAACGCCCCGAGCGCACCGGCCAGCGCGATGAGCGCGAGGTTCGGGGCGCCGTGCGAGACCGACAGGGACGCGAGGCCGATGACGACCGACTCGCTCGGGATGGGCGGGAAGAAGCCGTCGACGAGCGCGAACAGCGTCAGCGCCGGGTAGACCCACAGCGAGTCCGCGAGGGCGGGTATCCAGCCCTCGATGGCGCTGATCCAGTCCTGCAGCACGTGTCATCAGCTCCTGGTCGTGGTGGGCGTCGACGGCACCGGCGGGCCGCGAGGACGACGTCCACGCTAGGCAGCCGCCACCCGGTGCGACATGGGGGACACCCCCGAGTCCCCCCTGGTCCTCCCCCCATGGTTCCCCGGGGCGGTGCCGGCCGGCATCGCCCCGCGGACCGACTTCCGCCGGCCCGGGGTCCCCCTCGCGACGGACCCGGAGCACCAGTGCAGCACGCACCACCGACAGCGGTCACGGCGATTGCGTGGCCGCTGCGTGAACGGGCGGGATCAGCCCTCGAGGGGGAAGCCGAGCGTGCGCGCCGCTTCCGCGGGCCGCGGCTCCGAGGCCCAGTGCGCACCGAGCTCGTCGGTGGCCGAGAGCGAGCGCAGGTGGGCGCGGTCGAGGTAGAGCGTGCCGTTCAGGTGGTCGGTCTCGTGCTGGACGATCCGCGCGGGCCACCCCTGGACGACCTCGTCCAGGGGCGTGCCGCGCTCGTCCGCCCCGGTGAGCCGCAACCGCCGCAGCCGGGGCACGACCGCCTGGTAGCCGGGGACGCTGAGGCAGCCCTCGTAGAACGCCACGCGCTCCGGCTGCTCGCCCGGCACGGGCCCGTACGCCGGGTTGACGAGGACGCGGAACGGCAGCTCCGGCCGCTCCCGCACCGTGCCGGACTCGGTGCCCGCCGCGCCCGGGTCGGCGAGCACCGCCAGCGCCAGGGGCAGGCCGACCTGGGGGGCGGCGAGGCCGACGCCGGGGGCGGCGTGCATGGTGCGGCGCATGACCGCCACCAGCGCGTCGAGCGTCGTGGCGTCGAGCTGCCCGTCGTACGGCACCGCCCGCATCCGCAGCGCGGGGTGGCCCGCCTGCACGATCGGCACCGTCCCGCCGGGCGCCGCCTGCGCGGCCTCGAGCAGCAGGTCCACGCGCTCGCGGACCAGCGACGCGGGCCAGCGCGCCGCGGGGACCGCACCCGGCCCGGTGGCCACGGTCAGAGCGCCAGCCGGTCGCGCACCACGTCGGCGAGCTGCGCCGCGACCCGGTCCGCGTGCTCCTGCGTCCCGGCCTCCACCATCACGCGCACCAGCGGCTCGGTCCCGGAGGACCGCAGCAGCACCCGCCCGGTGGACCCGAGCGCGGCCTGCGCGGCGCCCACCGCGGCGGCGACCTGCTCGTCGGTGGCCGCGCGGTCCTTGTCGACGCCGCGCACGTTGACCAGCGTCTGCGGCAGCCGCCGCACGACGGCGGCCAGCTCGCTGAGCTTCTGACCCGTGGCCGCGACGCGCGAGGCGAGCTGCAGCGCGGTGAGGGTGCCGTCGCCCGTCGTCGCGTGGTCCGCGAGGATGACGTGCCCGGACTGCTCGCCGCCGAGGTTGTAGCCGTGCGCGCGCATCGCCTCGAGCACGTAGCGGTCGCCGACTGCCGTCTCGACGGTGCGCACCCCGGCGGCCTGCATGGCCAGGCGCAGGCCGAGGTTGCTCATGACGGTGACGACCAGCGTGTCGTGGGCCAGGGCGCCGCGGTCCCGCAGGTCGAGCGCCAGCACCCCCATGATCTGGTCGCCGTCGACCAGGGCCCCGGTGTGGTCGACCGCGAGGCAGCGGTCCGCGTCGCCGTCGAACGCGACGCCGAGGTCCGCCCCCGAGGCGACGACCGCCGCCTGGAGCTGCTCGGGGTGCGTGGAGCCGCAGGCCTCGTTGATGTTGCGGCCGTCCGGCGAGGCGTTGATGACGACCACGTCGGCGCCCGCGGCCCGCAGCGCCGCGGGACCGACCTCGCTGGCGGCCCCGTTCGCGCAGTCGACCGCGACGCGCAGCCCGGCCAGGTCGTGGCTGAGGGTCGAGACCAGGTGCTCGACGTACTGCTCGCCCGCGCGGCCGGTGTCGGAGCGGATGCGGCCGACGTCCGCGCCGACCGGGCGCTCCCAGTCCTCCCGCAGGCGCTGCTCGATGGCGTCCTCCAGCTCGTCGTCGAGCTTGTGGCCGCCGCGCGCGAGGAACTTGATCCCGTTGTCCGGCATCGGGTTGTGCGACGCGGACAGCACGACGCCCAGGTCGACGTCGAGCGCACCCGTGAGGTGCGCGACGGCCGGCGTCGGCAGCACGCCGACGTTGAGCACGTCGACGCCCGCGCTCGCCAGGCCCGCGGCCACGGCGGCGGACAGGAACTCCCCCGACGCGCGCGGGTCACGGCCCACGACGGCCCGCGGCCGGTGGCCGGCGAACTCCCCGCGCGACGCCAGCACGTGCGCCGCGGCGACGGACAGGTCCAGCGCGACCTCCGCCGTGACGTCCCGGTTGGCCAGTCCTCGCACCCCGTCGGTGCCGAACAGTCGTCCCATCAACGGGCCCCTTCGTCGTCGGCCGCTGCTCGCGGACCCCTGCATCGTGCCAGAGCGTGCCGCACCGACACGCCGCGTGCCCGCGGTGGGCACGCAGAACGGCCGATGGCCCCGGGGGTCGGACCCCCGGGGCCATCGGCCGTGGCTGAACGGATCAGCGCTTCGAGTACTGCGGCGCCTTGCGGGCCTTCTTGAGACCGGCCTTCTTGCGCTCCACCACGCGGGCGTCGCGGGTGAGGAACCCGGCCTTCTTGAGCGCCGGGCGGTTGTGCTCGGCGTCGATGGCGTTGAGCGCGCGGGCGATGCCCAGGCGCAGCGCGCCGGCCTGGCCGGTCACGCCGCCGCCGCTGATGCGGGCGATGACGTCGAAGCGACCCTCGACGTCGACCAGCTTCAGCGGGGAGTTCACGAGCTGCTGGTGCACCTTGTTCGGGAAGTACTCCTCGAGGGTGCGGCCGTTGATCTTCCACTGGCCGGTGCCGGGCACCAGGCGCACGCGGGCGATCGCCTCCTTGCGGCGGCCCAGGGCCTGGCCGGGAGCCGTCAGGCTCTGGCCGCGGCCAGCCGGCGCGCTGGTCTCGGAGGTGTAGCTGCTGGGCGTCTCGCCGCCCTCAAGGTCGATGTCGACCGTGGTCTCGGCCACTGGTGTGTCCTCGCGTCCTGTCTCGGATGTCCTCGCGGGCGTCAGCCCTGCGCGACCTGGGTGATCTCGAAGGGCTTCGGCTGCTGGGCGGCGTGCGGGTGCTCGGCACCCGCGTAGACCTTCAGCTTGGAGAGCTGCTGGCGGGCCAGCGAGGTCTTCGGGAGCATGCCGCGCACGGCCTTCTCGACCGCACGCTCGGGGTGCTTGGCGAGCAGGTCGGAGTACGCGACGGCCCGCAGACCGCCCGGGTAGCCGGAGTGGCGGTACGCGAGCTTGGCCTCGCGCTTGTTGCCGGTCAGCGCGACCTTGTCCGCGTTGATGACGATGACGAAGTCGCCGCCGTCCACGTGGGGGGCGAAGGTCGCCTTGTGCTTGCCACGCAGCAGCGTGGCGACGTGGGTGGCCAGGCGACCCAGGACGACGTCGGTCGCGTCGATGACGTACCAGTTCCGCTGGACGTCGCCGGGCTTCGGGGTGTACGTGCGCACGGTCGTTGCCTTCTCTATGTCTCTGACTGTGTCCACGGCAATCCCGTAGAAGCCGGGGTCAGCCGATGAGTACCGTCCGTGCGCCCTCCGCGGACCGGTGAGTGGGAACGCACCAGGTCGACGCAGACGAACGCACAACGACTCACCAGGGTAGCCGCCGCCGGGAGGCCGGTCAAAGCGGCCTGCGTCACCCGACGGCGGCTCAGCGCACCCGGGCCACCCGGCCCGCGTCCCACACGGGCTCCGGCGTCTCGACGACCGCGCCGTCCTCGCCGAACACGAGGAACCGGTCGAACCCGCGGGCGAACCAGCGGTCGTGGGTGACGGCGAGCACCGTGCCCTCGAACGCCGCCAGCCCCGCCTCGAGCGCCTCCGCGGAGTGCAGGTCGAGGTTGTCGGTCGGCTCGTCGAGCAGCAGCAGGGTCGCGCCGCCCAGCTCGAGCAGCAGGATGTGGAACCGGGCCTGCTGCCCGCCGGACAGCGTCTCGTACCGCTGCTCGGCCGAGGCCACCAGCTCGTAGCGGTCCAGCGCCTTGCTCGCGGGCTCCCGGCCCATCCCCGGCCGGCGGCCCTCGCCGCGGTGCAGGATCTCCAGCAGCGTGCGGCCGGCGAACGCCGCGTCCTGCGCGTGCTGCCGGTTCTGCGCGAAGAACCCGGGGACGACCCGCGAGCCCAGCCGGGCGACGCCGGTGTGCGGCACGGGGTCGACCGGCGGCTCGCCGTCGGCCGGGGCCTGCTCGGGCTGGGGGTCCGTCCCGCCGGCCGCCAGCAGCCGCAGGAAGTGCGACTTGCCCGACCCGTTCGACCCGAGCACCGCCACGCGCTCGCCGAACCACACCTCGAGGTCGAACGGCCGCATCAGCCCCGTGAGCTCGAGCTGCTCCGCGACCACCGCCCGCTTGGCCGTCCGCCCGCCGCGCAGCCGGACCCGGACGTGCTGGTCGTGCGCCACCACCTCGGGCGGGCCGGCCTCCTCGAACTTGCGCAGCCGCGTCTGGGCGGCCGAGTAGCGCGACGCCAGGCCGTCGTTGAACGCGGCCTTCGTCTTGAGGGTGTTCACCAGCGTGATGAGCTTGGCGTGCTCCTCGTCCCAGCGCCGGGCCAGCTCGGCCAGCCGCTCGCGCCGGGCCTCGCGGGCCTCGGTGTACGTGGTGAACGTGCCGCCGTGCACCCACACGGTCGCCCCGGTGCGCGCGGGCTCCAGCGTCGCGACGTGCGTGGGGACCCGGGAGAGCAGCTCCCGGTCGTGGCTGACGAGCAGCACCGTCTTCGGGCTCTCCAGCAGCCGCTGCTCCAGCCAGCGCTTGGTCGGCACGTCCAGCGCGTTGTCCGGCTCGTCGAGCAGCAGCACCTCCTGCGGGCCCCGCAGCAGCGCCTCGAGCACCAGCCGCTTCTGCTCCCCGCCGGACAGGGTCCGCACGCTGCGGTGCTGCGCCCGGTCGAACGGGATCGACAGGACGGCGTCCGTCACGCGGTCCCAGTCCGCCTCGACCTCGTAGCCGCCGACGTCCGCCCAGTCCGCCAGCGCCTGCGCGTACCGCATCTGCGCGGGCTCGTCGTCGACCTCCATCATGAGCAGCTCGGCGGCCGTCAGCTCCGCCGCCGCGGCCCCGACCGCGCCGGTGGCCAGCGACGCGAGCAGGTCCCGCACCGAGCGGTCGTCGGCGATGCGGCCCACGTCCTGCCGCATCACGCCCAGCCCGCCGGTGCGTACGACCGCGCCGTCGTGCGGCTGCTCGTCGCCCGCCACGATGCGCAGCAGCGTCGACTTGCCGGCGCCGTTCGGCCCGACCAGCGCCGTGCGCTGCCCCTCGCCGACCCGCAGGTCCACGCCGCCCAGCAGCGGCCGGCCGTCGGGGAGCACGTAGCGCACGTCGTGCACCTCGAGATGACCCATGGGGCCGATCGTCCCAGGTGCAGCGGCCGGCCCCCAAGCCGATTCCGTGCGGTGGCAGCGGGCGGGCGGCGGTGCCACGCTCGTTCCATGACCGAGAACACCCCTGCCACGAGCACCGACGCCGCCACCGGCGCCGAGGGCGACGCCGACCAGCTGCCCGAGGAGGACACGCTGCTCGACCGCGGCGTCGACGACCTGCTGGACGAGGGCTACTCCCCGCCGGACCGGCCCCGGCCGGCGTCGGCGCACTGGGGCGAGACGCCCTGGGAGGAGTCCCGCGGCGAGACGCTCGACCAGCGCGTCGCGCAGGAGGAGCCCGACGTGTGGGACGACCCCGACCGGGCGCCGGACCCCTCGCGCGAGCCCGACCGCGCCGGACGCCTGCTGGAGGACGACGACGCCGTGGAGTCCGGCGGCAACGACCAGTTCGCGATCGACGCGGGCGTGAGCGGCGGCGCGGCGAGCGCCGAGGAGGCCGCGGTCCACGTGGTCGACGAGGAGGACTGACCTCCGCACCGCCCGCCGGTCGCGCGGCCGGCGGCGCGTGGTGGCGCCCCGGCGTCCAGCCCCCCGGCGGTGTCAGTCCCGGCGCAGCGGGTGCCGGTCGACGTCGTCCGCCGAGCGCGGGGCGCGCGTCCGGAGCTGCCGGGCGGCCAGCTCGTCGTCCGGCGGGTAGACGACCTCCTCCAGCGTGAGGCCGTGCGCCGCGACGACCGCACCGCCCGGGTCACGGCGGCCGCCGACGAGCAGCTCCGCCGGCCAGCCGACCGGGCGCCGCCCCTCCCCGACGGCCAGGCTCGCGCCGACCAGCGCCCGCACCATCGAGTGGCAGAACGCGTCGGCGCGCACGGTCGCGACCACCAGGCCCGCGTCCGGTCCCTCGAGCGGCCGCTCCCACGTGAGCTCGTCGAGGGTGCGGATGGTCGTCGCACCCGGGCGCGGCTTGCAGTACGCCGCGAAGTCGTGCCGCCCGAGCACCTGCTGCGCGGCGGCGTGCATCGCGTCGACGTCGAGCGGGCGGCGCGTCCACAGCACGTGGTGCCGGCGCAGCGGGTCGCGCAGGGCCGGGTCGTCGCAGACCCGGTAGACGTAGCGGCGTGCCACGGCCGAGAACCGGGCGTCGAACCCGTCGGGGGCCTCGCGCACGGCGGTCGCGACGACGTCGTCCGGCAGCACGCCGCCGAGCCGCGTGAGCAGCGACTGCGCCGGCGTGCGGTCCGAGCGGCCCGGGACCGCCGCCCAGGCGTCCGCGGGGACGTCCACGTGCAGCACCTGGCCGCGCGCGTGCACGCCGGCGTCGGTGCGCCCCGCGACCGTCACGCGCGGCGGCCGGTCCCCCCGGTGCTCCGCCCGCAGCACGAGCGCCAGGCCGTCCTCGACCACGCCCTGCACCGTGCGCAGCCCGGGCTGCCGTGCCCAGCCGGCGAAGCCGGTGCCGTCGTACGCGAGGTCGACGCGGACGCGGACCGTGGGCGCGTCCGGGGCCGGGTGCGCGCCGGGCGCCGGAGCCGACGCGCGTGCCGTCGCCGGCGTCGGACCCGCTGCCGGCGTCGTCACGGGACCACCGCCGCGCCCGGCGCCTCGCCCGCGGGGAGCTGCACCACCGTCCCGCCGAACCGGGCCTCCCCGGCGCGCAGCGGCCGGCCGTCGACCCAGACCGTGCCCGCGAGCACCTCCGCGGACGCCGTCGTCCCGTCCGGGTACTGCGCCGTGAAGCCGCCCGTCAGCGACGCGTTGAACAGCCGCACCGGCCGGCCCGCGGCGTCGGTCGCCCACCGCGCGCACCAGGCGCAGACGTGACCGGCGTACCGCGCGGACCAGGGCTCGCGCGTGCCGCACAGCGGGCAGACCTGCTGCTCCGGCTCCCCCGGCTCCGCGGGTCCGCCCTGGGCGGTCGCCCGGCCGAGCGCCCCGAGGCGCCGCCCCGCGAGCCCGGGCCAGCCGTGCACCGCCCACGCCCACCCGTCCGGGACCGCCCCCGCCCCGTACCGCGCGCCGAGCAGCGCGCCGGCGACCGCCGCGACCGTGTCCGTGTCGCCGCCGATCCGCACCGCCGCGGCGAGCGCCAGCGGCAGGTGCACGTGGCCGGGCACCTCGACCCCCTCGGGCAGCGGCGGGACCGACCGGGTGATCGCGTGCCAGGCCGCCTGGAGCGCCGTCACCGTGAACCCGTTCGCGCGCAGGTCCGCCGCGGGGTGCGGGGACGCCGCGTCGTCCAGCCAGGCCTGCCACGCGGCGCGGCGCCCCGACGGCAGCAGGTCGAGCCCGGCGTGCACGTCGAGCCGGGCAGCCACCACCGCGAGCCGTACCGCCTCCGACCACAGCACGCACGAGTCGCCCGCCAGCGGGTCCGGGTGCGTCAGCTCCGCGACCGCGCGCGCCGCCGCCGCCGTCGCGGCGCGGTCGTCCAGCGCCACGAGGCCCACGACGCCGGTGCGCATCAGCGCGCCGTTGCCCGCCGTGCGGCCCGTCGCCGCGTGCAGCCGCGCCGCGGCCGCCCGCAGCCGCGCGGCCGGCCCGCCCGCGTCCCGGTGCGCCGCGGACCCTGCGCCCGCGAGCACCGCGGCGGTCTGCGTGCCGACGTCGCTCGCGCCGCCCGTGCGCCACGCCTCGAACCCCGCGGCGACCTCGTCCAGCTCCGCCTCCGACCGCAGGCCGCCGCCGCGCGCGGCCACCCGGGCCACCACCACCGACATCTGCGTGTCGTCGCTCCACTCGCCCGGCGCGTACGGGCCGAGCCCGCCGCCGCGCATCACCGGCAGCTCGTCCGCGCCCGGCGGCTCCGCGAACTCGTACGGCACCCCGAGCGCGTCGCCCGCGGCCTGGGCGAGCAGCACGCCGGAGGCGCGCTCGAGCACGCCGCGGTCGAGCGGTCGGGGGGCGGGGTCCGCCCCGGCGGGGTCCGTGCGGAGAGGCTGGTCGGGCACGCACCCGAGGGTACGGGCCGGGCGCCTGCTCTACCGTGGTCGGGTGCCCACGCCCGACCCCGCGCCGTACACGCTCGCCGTCGACTGCGGGGGCGGGGGCATCAAGGCCTCCGTCCTCGACGCCTCGGGCACCCTGCACGCCCCCGCCGTCCGCGTGCCGACGCCCTACCCCCTGCCGCCGTCGCGGCTCGTCGACACCGTCGCCGACATCGCCGGCCGGCTCCCGGCGTTCCAGCGGGCGACCGTCGGCATGCCCGGGATGATCCGGCACGGCGTCGTCGTCGCCACCCCGCACTACGTCACCCGCTCCGGGCCGCACACCCGCGTCGACCCGGAGCTCGTGGAGGCCTGGTCGGGCTACGACATGCGGGCCGCCGTCGAGGCCCGGCTCGGGGTCCCGGCGCTGGTGCTCAACGACGCCGAGGTGCACGGCGCCGGCGTGGTCTCCGGCACCGGGGTCGAGCTGGTCCTCACCCTCGGCACGGGGCTCGGCTCCGCGCTGTTCGACGGCGGCCGGCTGGCCCCGCACCTGGAGTGGTCGCACGCCCCGGTGCGCCGGATGACCACCTACGACGAGTACATCGGGCAGATCCAGCGCGCGCGGCTCGGCGACGGCCTCTGGTCCCGGCGGGTGCGGCAGGTCGTCGAGGGGCTGCGGCCCGTCGTGCTCTGGGACCGGCTGTACCTGGGCGGTGGCAACTCCCGGCAGATCACCCCGCAGGTGCTCGCCCGGCTCGGCGACGACGTGGTGGTCGTGCCGAACCAGGCGGGCATCGTCGGCGGCGTGCGCGCCTGGCAGCTCGGGGTCTGACCGCTCGGCTCGGGGTCCGGCCCCGAGGCGTCAGCCCAGCAGGCAGAGGCTCTTGACCGCCTGCCGCCCGTCCATCGCCCGGTACCCGTCCGCGATCTGCTCGAGGCCGACGCGGTGGTCGAAGACGAGGCCCGGCTCGATGGTGCCGGCGAGGACGTCGGCCAGCAGCTCCGGCAGGTACCGCCGCGCCGGCGCGATCCCGCCGCCGACGGTCAGACCCCGGCCGAACAGCGTGCCGACCGGCAGCTCGACGCCGTGCGGCAGGCCGACGTACCCGACGCCGCCGTAGGGCCGGACGGCCGCGAGCGCCGTCCGCATCGACTCGGCGGTGCCGACGCACTCCAGCACGTGGTCCGCGCCGACCCCGCCGGTGAGGTCGAGGACCTCGGCCACGGCGTCGTCACCCCGCCCGGCGACCACGTCGGAGGCTCCGAACCGCCGGGCCAGCGCCTGCCGGTCGGGCCGGCGGGAGCAGGCGACCACCCGCTCGGCGCCGAGGCGGTGCGCGGCGAGGACGGCGCACAGGCCGACGGCGCCGTCGCCGACCACCACCACGGTGGACCCGGGCCGGACCCCGGCGGCGACCGCCGCGTGGTGCCCGGTGCCCATGACGTCGCTCAGCGCCAGCAGCGAGGGCACCAGCGCGGGCGTCGCCGCGCCGTCGGGGACGGCCACCAGCGTGGCGTCCGCGAACGGCACCCGGACGGCCTCGCCCTGGGCGCCGTCCGCCCCGGGCTGCCCCCAGATGCCGCCGCGCAGGCACGCGACCGGGGCGCCCCACCGGCAGTGCGGGCAGTCGCCGTCGTTCCAGCGGAACGGGGCCACGACCGTGGTCCCCGGCCGGAGCGTGCGGACGTCCGCCCCGACCTCCTCGACCACGCCGACCAGCTCGTGCCCGATGGTCTGGCCGTGCGCGCGCGGCGACTGCCCGCGGTAGTACCAGAGGTCGGAGCCGCACACGCAGGTCGCGGTCACCCGCACCACCGCGTCGCCGGGGTCGACGACCACCGGGTCGGGCCGGTCGACGACCACGATGCTGCCCGGCCCCTCGAAGACGGCCGCCCGCATCAGGCGGAGGTCCCCGGCGACCGGCGCCGCAGCCGCAGGTGGCGCGGCTGCGTGAAGCCGAGCAGCCCCTCGGTGCCGAGCTCGCGCCCGAACCCCGACATCTTCCAGCCCCCGAACGGCGCCTGGAGCTCGGTGATGTCGTTGATGTTCACGCCGACGCCGCCCGCGTGCAGCCGCTCCGCGACACCCCACGCCCGGTCGAGGTCCCCGCCGAACACGTACGCCGCGAGGCCGTACGGGGTGGCGTTCGCGAGCCGCACCGCCTCGTCGTCGCCACCGGCGACCCGGTGCACCGCGACCGCGGGGCCGAAGGTCTCCTCGGTCATCGCGAGCGCGTCGGCGGGCACCCGGTCCAGCACCGTCGGCGCGAAGAACGCGCCGGGCACCAGCCCGGGCAGGTCCACCGGCCCGCCGCCCGCGACGGTCCGCGCGCCCCGGGCGAGCGCGTCCGCGACGTGCGCGCGCGTCGTGGCGACCACGCCCGCGGTCGTCGCCGGTCCGCTCGTCACGCCGGCCTCCACCCCGTGCCCGAGCGTGATCGCCCGGGCGTGCTCGGCGAGCGCCGCCACGAAGTCGTCGGCCACGGCCTCGGCGACGAGCACCCGGTTGACCGCGATGCAGATCTGGCCGGTGTTCGAGAACGAGCGCCGTGCGGCGGCCGCCGCGGCCTCCGCCACGTCGGCGTCGTCGAGCACGACGAACGGGCACTGCCCGCCGAGCTCCAGGGACAGCCGCTTCATGGTGTCGGCGGCGGTGCGCATGAGCGCCTGGCCGGTGCGGGTCGACGCGGTCGCGGTGATCATCGCGACGCCGGGGTGCGCCGCCAGCGCCTGCCCGGCCTCCACCGCGCCGGGCAGGTCGGCGACGACGCCCGCCGGGAACCCCGCGTCGTGCAGGCACTGCACGAGCAGGGCGACCGCGAGCGGGGTCTCCACGGGCGGCTTCACCACGACGGTGTTCCCCGCCGCGAGCGCCGGGCCGATCTTCCAGGCGTACAGGTCCACCGGGTAGTTCCACGGGACGATCGCGCCGACGACGCCCAGCGGCTCGTGGGTGACGATCGACCGGATGTCCGCCCGGGCGCTCGGCCGCAGCGTGCCGCCCAGGCGCGGGCCCTCCTCGGCGTAGTAGCGCAGCACGGTGGCGCAGTACGCGATCTCCTTGACGCTGTCCGGCAGCGGCTTGCCCTGCTCGCGGGTCAGCGCGTCCGCGATGTCGTCGATGCGCTCGTCCACCAGGTCGGCGGCGCGGCGCAGCAGCGCCCCCCGGTCGTCCGCGCCGGTCCGCGCCCACGCCGGGAACGCCCGCGCCGCCGCGGCCACCGCGTCGTCCACGTCGGCCGCCGTCGCGACCGGCGTGGTGCCGACCACGGCGCCGGTCGCGGGGTCGCGCACGTCGGCCGTCACGCCGCCGCGCGACGCCCGCCAGCCGCCGTCGAGGTACAGCAGCCGCTCGTGCCGGGCGCTCACCGGGCCTCCGGGGCGGCGGGCGCCGCACCCGGCGCGGCACCGGGCACCGTCGTCGCCGCCGTGACCGGCGGGGCGGAGAACTCGCGGGACCGCAGCCGGCGCCACAGCTCCGCGTAGTTGCGGTCGTTCTGCTGGTGCGCCTCGGTGGTGCGGTTCGAGTTGGTGTTCACCATGATCATCGGCTGCACGCCCCGGGCGACGAGGTCGGCGGCGGTCGCGGCGTTGATCGCGTGGGTCATGGCCACGGCCACGGACGTCGAGGTGGGGCCCACCGGGTACTCCAGGCCGTCGATGTGCTGCGAGGCGTCCTCGAGCGGGATCCCGGTGTCGATGACGACGTCCGCGATCTCGTACAGGCGCTTGCCGCAGGAGTGCCGGGAGGCGACCTGGGACGAGTGCGGCACCGACGTCACGGCGACGACCTTGAGCCCGCGCTCCTGGAACTCCACGGCCATGTCGAGGATCACGGCGTTGATCCCCGAGTGCGAGAACAGGATCAGCGCGTCCCCGTCCTTGATCTGGTGCGAGCGCAGGATCGCCCGGCCGTAGCCCTCGCGGGTGTGCAGGAACCGGTACTGCGCAGTCCCCTGGTCGCCGAGCACGTGGTGCATGAGGGCGATCGAGCTCTCGACGATCGGGCGGAAGCCCGTGACGCCGCCGGTGCGCGGGAACGACTCCAGCGCGGCGAACCCGCCGTGCCCGGTGCCGAACGTGAAGACGAGGCCGTCGCCGGCGATGGCGTCGGCGCACACGCGCCCGGCCTCGGCGATGGCGTCGGACTGGGTGTCGCGCACCCACGCGATCTTGGCGATGAGGTCGTCGAGGTAGGTGACCTGGACGGGCTGCTGCTCGGACACGGTGGTTCCTCTCGGTGGGGGTCGGGGTCTAGGCCGCGAGCGCGTCGAACCCGGCGCGCAGCAGGTCGGCCTCGGCGGCGGTGCGGTCGTCGCCCTCCATGCGGCTCTGGTCGGCGCCGTCCACGGACGCGAGGCACAGGGACGCCGCGGCGACGCCCAGGGCCCGGGCCACGACGAGCAGCGCGCTGGTCTCCATGTCGGTGGCGACGACGCCCCGGCGGGCGAGCTCGTCGCGCCCGCGCCGCACGTCCGCGACGCCGGGCTCGGAGTCGGTCATCTGGGTGTAGAAGCCGTCGAACGTGCCGTAGATCCCCGTCCGGACGGGCCGCGCCCCGGCGCGCGCGGCCGCCTCGACGCGGGCGGTCAGCGGCAGGTCGGGCACGGCCGGGTACTCGACGGGCAGGTAGGTGGCCGAGGTGGACTCGCCCCGCACGGCGCCGTGCGCCACGACGAGCTCCCCGAGCCGGGTGGCCCCGACCGTCATCACGGTGCCGAGGCGCAGGAACTCCCGCACCCCCAGGTCGGCCAGCTCGTGCATCACCACGGCGGCGATCGGCGCGCCCATCCCGAACGCGCTCACCGTCAGGCGCGTCCCGCGGTAGGTGCCGGTGGCGGTCGTGAGCCCGCGGTCCTCGCCGAGCACGCGCACGTCCTGCATGAGCTCCGCCGCGAGGGCCACCCGGCCGCGGTCCCCGACGAGCACCGCGCGCTCCGCGACGTCCTCCCGCCCGCATCGCAGGTACCAGGCGTTCGTTGTCGACACAGTGCTACTCCTCGGTGGGTGCGGTGCGCGGGCCGGGCGTCGTCCGCCGGGCGCCGCGCGAGGCGATCAGGTCGGTGGCCGCCGCGGCGGCGGCCACGAGGGCGGGCCGCGCGGTGGCCAGGGTCAGGGGTGCGGGCAGGGTGAGCAGCCCGGCGACGAGGGTGCCGACGAACGTGTCGCCGGCCCCGGTGGTGTCGACCGCGGTCACGGGCGTCACGGGGACGTCGTCCGCCTCGCCGCCGAGGCGGGCGTGCACGCCCGCGGCCCCGCGGGTCTCGACCACGAGCGTCCCGGGGCGCACGCGCTCCTCGAGCGCGCGACCGGGCCGGTCCAGGAACGGCCGCTCCCCCGCGGACAGGCTCACCACGTCCGCGCGGGCCAGCAGCGCCTCGACGAGGTCGGGCGGGTAGGCCTGGGCGTCGTGCTTCACCGCCCACACCAGCCGGGCGCCGTCCGGGAGCAGCGCGAGCGCGTCACGCGTCGCCTGCTGCGGCGCGACCGCCAGCAGGCACCAGCCCGCCGACCGGACGGCGTCCTGCTGGGCGGGCGTCAGCGCCCCGGCGTCGCCGTGGCAGTCCGCGGGGTCGAAGACGCACACCGCGCCGCCGTCGCCCGCGTACATGAGGTACGAGGAGGGGGTGCGGGTGCCGCAGACGCGCACGCCCGCGGTGGCCGCGCCGGCGGCGACCAGCGCGGCCGTCCAGGCGTCGCCGCCCGCGTCGGGGCCGACCCAGCTCACGGGGAGGACCTCGTCCGCCCCGGCGGCGCGCAGCGCGCGGACGTGGTGCGCGATGCCGCCCGGCCGCGGCCACTCGTCGCTCAGCCGGCCGGTCACCACGCTCGTGGCGTCCGGGCCGTGGAACGCCGCGAGCTGCATCGCGTGGTCCAGGCTCGCGTAGCCCAGCACGGCCACGCCCGTCACAGCAGCTCCAGCGCGGTGCCCAGGTCGACGACCCGGCCCATGTAGCGGTCGATGTCCTCGAGGCTGGCGGCGGCGAGGTGCTCCCGGTTGGAGCTCGTCGCCTCCCGCGGGACGACGGGCTCGAACCCGCCCGCGAACGCGTCCTGGGCGGTGGCCCGGATGCACACGTTGGTCTTGACGCCCGCGATCACGACGCGGCGGACGCCCTGCTCCCGGAGCAGCAGGTCGAGGTCCGTGGCGTAGAACGCGGAGAACCGGCGCTTGGTGACCTCCACCTCGTAGCCGCCGGGCAGGGGCTCGAAGCCCGGCACGTACTGCGCGTCCGGCTCGCCGGCCTGGTGGTGGCGGGGCAGCTTGCCGAACTCGAAGTCCGCGAGGCCGGGGTGGTGCCGCTCGACGGCGTGCACGACGAGGCTGCCCCGCTCGCGGGCCCGGGCCAGCAGCGCCGCCATCGGGGCGAGCACCTGCTCCACGCCCGGGTAGTGGTTCGGCTGGGCGGGGTCGAAGAACGAGGCGATCACGTCCACCAGGACGAGCGCGGTGACCGGGCGGTCGGCGGGCACGGGGACCTCCGGGG
>JACXUT010000084.1 GCA_014763765.1 Micrococcales bacterium | reverse complement strand
GCCCACCCCGCACCCCGCGAGGTCGTCAGGTCGGGCCGAGGTCGTCAGGTCGGCGTGACGACCTCGGACGGATGTGACGACCTCGCCGGAGCGAGCGCGCCGCAGCGGCCGGGGGCGGAGGATGGGGGCGTGCTGCCTGACGACCGGACCCCGGACGACCCCGGCTACCCGGCCGCCGCCGCGCCGGCCGCCCTCGACCTCGCCGGGCTGGACGGTGCCGTCGTCGAGTGCCGGGCGTGCCCGCGGCTGGTGGCGTGGCGGGAGCACGTCGCGGACGTGAAGCGGGCGGCGTTCCGCGACCAGGAGTACTGGGCCCGCCCGGCCCCGGGGTTCGGGGACCCGGACGCGCAGGTGCTGGTCGTCGGGCTGGCGCCCGCCGCGCACGGCGCGAACCGCACCGGCCGGATGTTCACCGGCGACCGGTCGGGCGACTTCCTGTTCGCCGCGATGCACCGCGTCGGCATGGCCTCGCAGCCCACGTCGGTGCACCGCGGGGACGGGCTCACGCTGACCGGCGTGCGGATCACCGCGCCGGTGCACTGCGCGCCGCCGGACAACAAGCCGCTGCCCGAGGAGCGCCACCGCTGCGGACCGTGGCTGGCCCGGGAGCTCGAGCTCGTCCGCCCGCGGGTCGCGGTGGTGCTCGGGGGGTTCGGCTGGGACGCCCTGCTGCGCACCCTCGACGAGCAGGGCTGGGCCGTCCCGCGCCCGCGGCCCCGGTTCGCCCACGGCGCCGAGCACGTCGTCGAGCACCCGCGCGGCGACAGCCTGACCCTGCTGGGCTGCTTCCACGTCAGCCAGCAGAACACCTTCACGGGCCGCCTGACGCCGGACATGCTCGACGCCGTCCTCCGCCGCGCCCGCGCCCTGACACCCCCCTGACGCCCCACCCGCCGAGTTCGGCACCTCCGTGGCGAGGTCGGCAGCTCGGACTGCCGACCTCGCCTGGGACTGCCGAGCTCGCGGCGGAGGGGTGGGTGCGCGGGTCAGCTCAGGGGGCGGCCGCCCGTGACGCCGATGCGGTCGCCCGTGATGTAGCTGGACTCCTGGCTCGCGAAGAACACGTACGCCGGGGCGAGCTCCGCGGGCTGCCCGGCGCGGCCGAGCGGGGTGTCGCCGCCGAACTGCTCGACCTTCTCGGCCGGCATCGTCGCGGGGATCAGCGGCGTCCAGATCGGCCCGGGCGCGACGGCGTTGACCCGGATGCCCTGCTCGGCGACCTGCTGGGCGAGGGCCTTGGTGAAGTTGAGGATCGCGGCCTTCGTCGCGGCGTAGTCGATGAGCTCCGGGCTCGGCTGGAACGCCTGGACCGACGTCGTGTTGATGATGCTGGCGCCCTCGCCCAGGTGGGCCAGCGCGGCCTTCGTGATCCAGAACATCGCGTAGAGGTTCGTCGTGAACGTCCTGTCGAGCTGCTCGGTCGTCAGGTCCAGCAGACCGCCGTCCTGGGCCATCTGGTACGCCGCGTTGTTGACGAGCACGTCGAGCCCGCCGAGCTCCTGCACCGCCCGCTCCACGAGCGCGCCGCAGAACGCCTCGTCGCGGATGTCGCCCGGGCACGTGACGGCGCGCCGGCCGGCGGCCTCGACCAGGCGGACGGTCTCCCGGGCGTCGTCCTCCTCCTCCGGCAGGTACGAGATCGCCACGTCGGCGCCCTCGCGCGCGAACGCGAGCGCGACCGCCCGGCCGATGCCGGAGTCGCCGCCGGTGATGAGGGCGCGCCTGCCCTCGAGGCGTCCGGAGCCGACGTAGGTGTCCTCGCCGTGGTCGGGCTGCTGCCGCATGTCGTCCGTCAGGCCGGGGTGCGCGATCTGCTGCGCGGGCTGCTCCGGCGCGGGGTGCTGGGTGCTCGGGTCCTGGGGTGTCGTCTGGTCGCTCATGCTCATCCATCGTCCGGGTCCTGGCGGGAAGCGCCACCCGGGCACGGACCCGCGGGCGTCCGAGTTGCCGCCCCGGTCCGGGTCACCCCACAGTGGCCCCCGGCCGGCACGCGCGCCACCAGCACGTCCACCCCGCGCGCACACCGGCCGCACGGGGTCCGCCCACGCAGGATCTAGGGTGGCGGACCGTGGCCGACAGGAGGAACGTGACCGACGACGAGCAGTACGTCGAGATCTGGGGCGACCGCGTGTCGCTGCGGGACCTGGTCGTGGCGCTCGCGGTGTGCGCCGCGGCGACCGTCCTGGCCGTCGTCGCCGGGCGGGCGCTCGGGTCCTCGGAGTTCTTCTGGGGCCTGGGCGGTGCCGTCGTCGGGTTCGGCGTCGCCGTGCTGCTGGTGCGGCCGAAGCGCGACGTGCAGATCGTCGCCGACGACGCGGACGCGCCCCCCGCCGCGCCCGCCGGCCCGGCCGCCTGAGCCGCCGACCGTGGACCTCGCCCTCCTGCTGCCGATGGCCGGCGCCGCGCTGGCCGCCGTGCTGCTGTACACGCTGATCGGCTTCATCCCCGGGACCGACGAGACGTCGGTGCTGCTGCCCGTGACGCTCGCGCTGGTGCTGGCCGGCACCGACCCGCAGGTCGTGCTCGCGTTCTTCATCGCGGCGGTCGTGACGCTGAACCTCACGAACTCGATCCCGACGGCGCTGGTCGGGCTGCCCGGCGGGGTGCTGTCCGCGCCGATGATCGACCACGCCCTGACGCTGAAGCGGGAGGGCCGGGCCGCGGAGACGATCCGCAAGATGGCGGCCGGCTCCGTGGTCGGGACGCTCGTCGCGGTGCCGCTCGCGCTGCTGATCGCCGGTGCCATCACCCCGTGGGCCGAGCAGCTGCGCGAGTACGGCTCCCTGCTGTTCGTCGGCGGTGCGGTCGTGCTGGCCCTGCTCGGCCGCAACCGGGTGCTGTCGCTGCTCGCGATCATCCCGCTGGGCCTGCTGTTCCAGGGGGTGCAGGCGCTGTACCGGCAGACCGGCGTCCTGCCCGAGGACGGCACGATCACGGTCTCGTTCTTCCTGTCGATCACCGCCGGCCCGCTGCTGCTGAGCCTGGCCACGCTGCTCAACCCGACGCTGCGGGAGGCGCTGCCCCGCGGCCCGCGCACGCCGGTGCGGATCACCCGGGGCGAGCTCCGGGGCGCACCGCTCAGCCCCCGGCGCCTGCTGACCCGCGCCGAGCTGGGCGCGAGCGCGACGGTGTCCGCCGCGTCGACGCCGCTGTTCTTCCTCAGCCCCGTCGCGCTGACCCTGCTCATGGGCGAGGCCGCGGGCGCCCGCGCGAAGGAGGCGCGCGACCGCGCGTCCCGCGCCGTGACGTCGATGGCGGCGCTCGCGCACTCCACGTACCTCGCGGGCGTCATCATCCCGCTGGTCGCCGTCGGGCTGCCGCTGTCCCCGGTCGCCGTCGGGCCGGCCAACGCGCTGTTCAACGCCCCGCCGGTGCTCACGCTCGACCGCAACGTGCACCACCTGCTGTCCACGCCGCAGCTCGTCGCGGCGGTCGTGGTGGGCACCGTCGTGGCGCTGGTGCTGTCGTACGTGCTGGCGGTGCGGTACTCGTTCCGGCTGACCGCGCTCGTCACCCGGTACGTCCCGCACGAGGCGGTGCTGGCGCTGTTCGTCGTGTTCGTGCTGCTGCTCGCGTACCTGGACGCGGGCCTGATCAACGTCTTCGCCGTGCTGCTCGTCGGGCTGACCTGCGGCACGCTGAACCGGCTGGGCGTCAACTTCGGGGTGCAGTTCATGTCGCTGTACGCGGCCCCGTGGTTCGTCGCGCACCTGATGTGAAGGAGCCGACCATCCGCACCGACCGCAGCACCGGCGCCGGGCACACGCGCGCCAAGGCGATCCTCGTGGGCGAGCACGCCGTCGTGTACGGCGAGCCGGCCATCGCCCTGCCGCTGGCCAGCCTGCCGATGCGCGCGACCGCCCGCCGCGAGGACGGCCCCCTGACGCTGGAGTCGGTGCTGTACTCCGGCCCGCTGGCGGAGGCCCCGGAGCAGCTCGCCGCCCCGCGCGCCGCCGTCGAGGCGACCCTCGACCACCTGGGCCTGCCGCACCGCGGGATCGTCCTGGCGACGGAGTCGACGATCCCGGCGGCCCGCGGGCTGGGGTCGAGCGCCGCGACGGCCGGCGCGCTGGCGCTGGCGCTCGCGGACCTGGCCGGGCGCACGCTCACCCCGCAGGAGCACTTCGACCTGGTGCAGGTCGGCGAGCGGGTCGCCCACGGCAACCCCAGCGGGCTCGACGCCCGCACGACCGCCTCGACCGAGCCGATCTGGTTCCAGGCGGGCGAGATCCGCCCGCTCGACCTGCGGCTGCGCGCGCACCTGGTGGTCGCCGACACCGGCGTGCACGGCCGCACCCGGGTCGCCGTCGCGGACGTGCGGTCGTTCCGCGAGCGCCACCCCGCCCGCGGCGACGAGCTGGTCGCCGAGCTCGGGCAGATCACCCGCGACGTCGTGCTGGACCTGGCCCGCGACCGGCCCCGCGAGCTGGGCGCCCGGATGACCCGCGCGCACGGCGTGCTGGCGGAGCTCGGCGTGTCCTCCCCGGAGCTCGACCGGCTGGTCGGGGCGGCCCTCGCGGCGGGCGCCCTCGGCGCGAAGCTCACCGGCGGTGGCCAGGGCGGATGCCTGCTGGCGCTCGCGGCCGACGCGACCTCCGCTGGTACGATCGCCGCTGCCCTGCGCCGCGCGGGCGCGGCGCGCACCTGGCTGCACCGGACCGACGCGCGGCGACCCGCCGCTCCCTCCGCCCAGGTGTCCCTCGGATGACGAACTCCGCGACCGCCGTCGCGCACGCCAACATCGCCCTCGCCAAGTACTGGGGCAAGCGCGACGAGGCCCTGGCGCTGCCCGCGACGTCCAGCCTGTCGCTCACCCTCGACGCGTTCCACGCGACCACGACGGTGACGCTCGACCCGGACGCCGACGCGGACACCGCCTCCCTCGACGGCCGGCCGATGTCGGACGGCGAGCTGGGGCGCGTCTCCCGGTTCCTCGACCTCGTCCGGTCGCTCGCGGGGTCGTCCGCGCACGCCGTGGTCGACTCGGTCTCCACCGTCCCGACGGGCGCCGGGCTGGCGTCGTCGGCGAGCGGGTTCGCGGCGCTCGCCGGGGCGGCCGCGGCGGTCTACGGCCTGGACCTCGACGCGCGCGGGCTGTCGCGGCTGGCCCGGCGCGGCTCGGGCTCGGCGTCCCGCTCCGTGTTCGGCGGGCTCGTCGTGTGGCACGCCGGCACGGACGACGCGTCGTCCTACGCCGAGCCCGTCCCCGGCGGCGAGCCGGGTGGCGCGCTCGACCCGGCGATGGCCGTCGTCGTGCTGGACGCGGGCCGCAAGGCGGTCTCCAGCCGCGAGGCCATGCGCCGCACCGTCGAGACGTCGCCGTTCTTCCCCGCCTGGACCGACGCGACGGAGCGCGACGTCGCGCTCATGCTCGACGCCGTGCGGGCGGGCGACCTGGCGGCGCTCGGGGAGCTCGCCGAGTCCAACGCGCTGCGGATGCACGCCACGATGCTCGGCGCCCGCCCGCCGGTGCGGTACTGGACCGCCCACACCGTCGCCGTCCTCGACCAGGTGCAGGCGCTGCGGGCCGACGGGCTGCCGTGCTGGGCCACCATCGACGCCGGCCCGAACGTCAAGGTGCTGTGCGCCGCGCCCGACCTGCCCGCGCTCGCCGACGCGCTGTCCGAGGGCGGCACGCGCCGGGTCGTCACGGCCCGTCCGGGGCCGGGGCTGCGCGTCGACGCGGGGGGCGCGGCGTGAGCGGCGGGACGACCGGCGGGGTCCCCGGCGGCGCGATCGAGGTCTGCGCACCCGGCAAGCTCTTCGTCGCCGGGGAGTACGCGGTCGTCGAGGCCGGCTACCCGGCGGTGCTCGTCGCCGTGGACCGGCACGTCACCGTGCGGCTCGCCCCGGCCGAGGGTGCGGGATCCATCGCCTCCGACCAGTACGGCCGGCTGCCCGTCGTGTGGCGCCGTCGCGGCGACCGGGTGGTGCTGGACCACGACAGCCGCCCGTTCGACTACGTGCTCGCCGCGATCGACGTCGTCGAGCGGTTCGCGGCCGAGCAGGGCCGCACGCTCGGGTTCTACGACATCACGATCACCTCGGAGCTCGACGACCGGTCGGGCCGCAAGTTCGGCCTCGGGTCGTCGGCGGCGGTCACCGCGGCGACGGTGCGGGCGCTCGACCGGTTCTACGACCTCGGGCTGCCGACCGACCGGCTGCTGCGCCTCGCGCTGCTGGCGACCGTCGCCGTCAACCCGATGGGGTCCGGCGGCGACGTCGCGGCGAGCCTCTACGGCGGCTGGATCCGGTACGCGGCGCTGGACCGCGAGTGGCTGCGCGCGTCGCTGGCCGCCGGCGAGGAGTCGGGGGCCGAACGCCCGCTGACGGCCCTCCTCGACGCCGACTGGCCCGGCCTGTCCGTGCGGCGGCTGCCGACGCCGCGGACCATGCGCCTCGTCGTCGGGTGGACCGGCGTGCCGGCCTCCACGACCCGCCTGGTCGAGGCGATGCAGTCCCGCAAGGAGGTGGCCGAGAGCCACTACCCCGACTTCCTCGCGGCGTCCCGCGCCTGCGTGGACGCCCTCGCGGACGCCATCGAGCGGGACGACGCCCCGGCCGCGAAGGCGCAGATCCACCGCGCCCGCGGGCTGCTCACGTCGCTGGCACGCGCCGCCGGCGTCGACATCGAGACCCCCGCGCTGCGGACGCTGTGCGAGACGGCGGAGAGCGTCGGCGCGGCGGCCAAGTCCTCCGGCGCGGGCGGCGGCGACTGCGGCATCGTGCTGGTGGACGCCGGCACCGACCTCGAGCCGATGCTCCGCGACTGGGAGCTGTCGGACGTGCGGCACCTGTCGCTGCGGGTGCAGCCGCCCCGGGAGGAGCACGCCGATGACCGCTGAGGACCCGGACGGCCCCGCCACCGCACCGCTCGGCGCCCAGGACGAGCCCGGTGCCGCGGCCCAGGACGCCCGTCGCAAGGACGACCACGTCCGCCTCGCGTCCGCCCAGCACGCCGAGCCACGGGCCCACGACTTCGACCACGTGCGGCCGCTGAACCACCCGCTCGCCGCCGGGAACCGGAGCGAGGTCTCCCTGCGCGCCACCGGCCGGGTGCTGGACTGGCCCGTGCCGCTCTTCATCAACGGCATGACCGGCGGCACCGCCCACACCGCGACGATCAACCGCGCGCTCGCCCTGGCGGCCCGCGAGACCGGCGTGCCGATCGCCTCCGGCTCGACGGGGATCCTGCACCGCGAGCCCGCCGCGATCCCGTCGTTCCGGGTGCTGCGCGACCTGAACCCCGACGGGTTCGTCATGGCGAACGTCAACCCGAACCTCACGCCCGCGCAGGCCCGCCGGTCCGTGGAGATCCTCGAGGCCGACGCGCTCCAGGTCCACGTGAACCCGGCCCAGGAGATCGTCATGCCGGAGGGCGACCGGGACTTCACGCGGTGGACGGACACCATCGCCGCGATCGTCGCGGAGGTCGGCGTGCCGGTCGTCGTCAAGGAGGTCGGCGCCGGGATGAGCCGCGGCACCGTCGCCCGGCTGCGGGACCTCGGGGTCGCGGCCGTCGACGTGTCCGGCCGCGGCGGCACCGACTTCACGGCCATCGAGTCCGCGCGCCGCACCGACGGCGGCATGGACTACCTGGCCGGGTGGGGGCAGTCGGCCGTCGAGGGGCTGCTGGACGCCTCCTCGGTGGACGGGGTGGACCTGCTGGCCTCCGGCGGGGTGCGGCACCCGCTCGACGTCGTGCGCGCGCTCGCGCTCGGGGCGACCGCCGTGGGCGTGGCCGGGGGGTTCCTCCGGGTGCTGCTCACCGAGGGCGAGGCGGCCCTCGTCGCGCGCATCCAGGCGTGGCTCGAGCAGGTCGGCGACATCATGACGCTGCTCGGGGCGCGCACCGTGGCCGACCTGCGCCGGGTGGACCTGCTGATCACCGGGCCGGTGCGGGAGTTCTGCGAGCTCCGCGGCGTCGACGCGGCGGCGTACGCGCGGCGCAGCGGCCTCTGACCCGCGCCGGCACCGGGCACGCCGGGGTCACCGCGCGCCGGGTGACCGCTCAGGTCCGGGGTGGTGGCAGCCGATAGGTCCCTACGGGGTGAGGCGGATGGTCCACGGGTACGAGCCCGGCCGGCCGGCGGCGCGACGAGCGCGGCGGCTGGTCCGGAGACGCGTCGCCGACCCCGCACGCACGACCGCGGACGGCGCCGGGCGCCCCGGCCCCGGTGACGCGGCCCCGACCCGCACCTGGTTCGACGACTGGCTGACGGGCGACGAGGACGCCGTGGTGCTCGACCCGCCCGACGGCTGGACGACCCTGCACGACCTCCGACGCCCGGGCAGCGCCTCCCGCACGCTCGACTGCCTCGCGATCGGCCCGGGTGGCGTCGTCGTCATCCAGTCGCTGCACTGGGACGGCTCCGCGACGGTCGTCGACGGCACCCTGCGGCTCCACGGCTACGGCCGGACCCCGGACGTGGCGGCCGCCGCCGACGCCGCCGGGGCGGTGACGTCGCTGCTCGCACCCACGCACCGCCGCACCGTCCGTGCCGTGGTCAGCCTCGCCGGCCAGGACCTCCCGCCCGCGACCGTCCGCGGCGGCGCCGTCGCGGTGGGCGAGCACCGGCTCGCCGGGTGGCTGGCCGCGCTGCCGCCGGTGCTGGCGCCCGCCGACGCCCGCCTGGTCCGCGACTACCTGGCCGCGGAGCTCACCGGACCGGCGAGCCCGGAGCTGCTCACCGTCGACGACGTGTTCCGGCCGCGGGAGGTCTGGGCGGCGCCGGACGTCCCCGCGCAGCGTCCCGGGCAGCCCGACGCGGGCGACGGGCCCGTCGGAGGCTCCGACGGCGAGCTCGGCGGGGCCCCGGAGTCCGTCGGAGGCTCCGACGGCGAGGTCGGCGCGCTCGGCGAGCCCCGCGATGCCGGCGATCTCAGTGACCTCGGCGATCTCGGCGACGAGGCGTGGCCCGTCGGAGGCTCCGACGCGACGCCCGGCAGCACCCCGGGTCCCTTCGGAGGCTCCGACCCGACGCCCGGCAGCTCCTCGGGCCCCGTCGGAGGCTCCGACGGGGACATCGGCAACCGGATCGACGACAGCGGGTCGCCGGAGCACGGGCGCGGGGACACCCTCCGTCCCGCACCGGCCCGCGGCGCGATCGGGGACGGCGCCCTCCGCGTCGGGATGCTGGTCCTGGGGCTGCTGACCGCCGGCAACATCCTGCTCGCCTGGCTGGACGCGGCAGGGTGACCCCTGCGCCCTCCCTGTGAGCCGCACCACTGCGCCGGCACGGAATGCCCGGCGTGCCGAGAAGGGTTCCCACTGCACGTGAGCCTCCTGATGTCGCCCCTGACCCTGCGCGGGACCACGTTCCGCAACCGCGTCTGGCTGGCGCCCATGTGCCAGTACTCCGCCGGACCGGACGGCCTGCCCACCGACTGGCACCTCGCCCACCTGGGCGCCCGCGCCGTCGGCGGCTTCGGGCTCGTCATGACCGAGGCGACGGCCGTCGTCCCCGAGGGGCGCATCTCGCCGCAGGACGTCGGCATCTGGGGCGACGAGCACGTGGTGGCCTGGCGTCGCGTCACCGACTTCGTCCGCAGCCGCGGTGCCGTCGCGGGCGTGCAGCTCGCGCACGCGGGTCGCAAGGCGTCGACCTACCGCGGGTTCGGGGAAGGCTCCGGTTCCGTGCCCGAGGCGTCGGGCGGCTGGTCCACGGTCGCGCCCTCGGACCTCGCGTTCGAGGGGCTCGCCGCCCCGCGCGAGCTCACCGCCGACGAGGTCGCCGCGGTGCCCGGGCAGTTCGCCGCGGCCACCCGCCGGTCCCTGGACGCCGGGTTCGACGTGGTCGAGGTGCACGCCGCGCACGGCTACCTGCTCCACCAGTTCCTCTCGCCGCTGTCCAACCGGCGCACCGACATGTGGGGCGGCGACCTCGCGGGGCGCGCCCGGCTGCTGCTCGCCACGGTCGACGCCGTCCGGGCGGAGCTGCCCGACGACAGCCCGCTGCTGGTGCGCGTCTCCGCCACCGACTGGGCCGAGGGCGGCCTCACGGTCGAGGACACGGCCCAGGTGGCGGTGTGGCTGCGTGAGCACGGCGTCGACCTGGTGGACGTCTCCACCGGCGGCAACGTCCTGGCCCGCATCCCCGTCGGCCCGGCGTACCAGGTGCCCGCCGCGCGGCAGGTCCGCGAGACGGCGGGGATCGCCACGTCGGCCGTCGGCCTGCTCACGACCCCCGAGATCGCGGAGCAGGTGCTCGCGGACGGGTCCGCGGACGCCGTGATGCTGGGGCGCCCGGCCCTGTTCGACCCGCACTGGCCGCTGCGCGCGGCGCAGGCCCTCGACGGCGACCGGCCGGTGCTGGAGCACGCGGGCGACCCGGCCGCGACGGTCGTGCCCGCGGGTGCCACGGGATGGCCCGTGCAGTACGCCCGCGGGGCGTGGGGCTGAGCGTCTCGCCACCGCGGACATCCGGGACAGAATGCGTATCGGGGACAAATCCGCACAGCCGCTGCGCGATTTGTCGAGAATGTGCCTGATGGTTTTCCACAGGCGTGTGAGGTCGTTCCCGGCAATGCGTTCCTGACGGCTACGGTCATGCCACTTCCACGGCAGGGGAGATGGCATGACCGTCCAGATCGAGATGTCCACCGCCGACGTCGAGGCCGCCGCCTCGGCCGTCGGCACCGTCGCCGAGGCCGTCCTCGCGAGCCACCACGCCGAGCACGTCGGCGCCCTCGCACCGGCGCTGCCCGGTTCGCAGAGCGCCGAGGCGGCCCTCCGGCTGCGAGGCGTGTGGTCCGCGCAGGCCCGCCGGTGGTCGTCCGACGCGGCCGCCCAGCGCGACCGCGTGCTCGCGTCGGTCCGCGCGGCCGTGCGCACGGACCAGGCGGTCGCCGAGTCGTTCGCCCGGATCACCGGCCACCTCGGGGCGGTGCACCCGTGACCGCCCTGGACACCGTGCTCGCCTGGCGCCCGGACGCCGTCGCCGGCCTCGCCGACCACCTCGCCGGGTGCCGCCGCCTCCTGGTCGCGCTCGACGACGACCTCGACGCAGCCGCACCGCCGGGGACCTGGGTCGGTCCCTCCCGCGACGCCGCCCTGCGGGCCCACGACGCCCTCCGCCGGCGCCTCGCGACGACGGTCGCCGAGATCGCCCTCGTCGCCGTCTCGGCCGACGATGCCGCCGCGTCGCTCACCGCAGCACGCACCGAGCTCGACGCCACCCTCGCGTGGGCCCGCACCCACGGCTACCACGTCGACCACGGCACCGGCCGTGCCACCGACGCCCGGTGCGTCGACGACGACGACGAGGCCCGCGACCGGGCCCTCGTCGCGCGCGAGCTCACCGACCGGGTCCAGCAAGCCCTCCGCACCGCCCAGCACGCCGACACGCTCCTCGCCGACGCCCTGCACCGTGCCGCCGCCACCGACGACCCGCTCCCCGCCGCGGGCCTCGCCGCGGCCGGCCACGCCGGTGCGGCCAGGGGCCGCCACCGCCTCCTGCGTCCACCGGGCGGGACCCCCGCCGACGCCGCCGCGTGGTGGCGGTCCCTCACCCCCGAGCACCAGGCCCGCGTCCTCGCCCGGCACCCCGAGTGGGTCGGGAACCTCGACGGCATCCCGTTCGCCGTCCGGGACCAGGCGAACCGCGTCCTGCTCGACCGGTACCGCGAGGAGCTGACCGCCCAGCGCGAGGCGCTGCGGGACCCCGACAACTGGGACCTCGACACCGCGGAGCGGCTCGCCGTCGTCGAGGGCAAGCTCGCCGGTCTGGAGGCCATCACACGCGTCCTCGCCGAGGACCCCGCCCGGTCCCTGCTGCTGCTCGACGTGACGGGGACGCACCAGCTCAAGGCAGCCGTCGCCGTCGGTGACGTCGACACGGCTGCCCACGTGGCGGTGTTCACGCCGGGGTTCACGACCACGGTCGCAGGGAGCCTGGAGGACCACGTCGGCAGCCTCGACGCGCTTCGTGCACGCGCTGATCGAGAAGGCGGACGGTTCGGCTCGGGAGGGTCCACCGCGGTCGTGGCGTGGCTCGGCTACGAGGCACCGCAATGGGCGGACTGGGACGAGCCGCGGCGGTTCGTGACCAGCGAGGCCCCCGCGGCCTCCGCAGGCGCGGGCCTTGCTCGGTTCCTCCACGGCATCGACGCGTCCCGGCACGACGACCCGAACCTCACCGCTCTGGGCCACTCGTACGGCTCGACAGCCACCGGCTTGGCGCTGCGGCATCAGACCGGGGTCGACGCCGCGGTCTTCTTCGGCTCGCCGGGTCTGGGTACGTCCGATCTGGGCGACCTCGACATCCCGGCGGATCGGGTCTTCCGGATCGAGGCACGCAACGATCCGATCGCGGACTTCGGGCACTTCGGCTCGGACCCGTCCCACGTGGTCGGACTCACCGGCTTGTCCGCACGCGAGACGACGATCGACGGCCAGCGTTACGCGGAGTCCACCGGACACAGCGCGTACCTGCGGGACCGCACGACCAGCCAGCACAACATCGCGGCGGTCGTTGCCGGCGTCCCTTCCAGGTCGGTCCAGGACAGCGGTCGCGGGTGGGGCGACGTCATCAGCATGTTCAACCCGAACACATGAGCGCGCGCGACCGACGCGCACCTGCCGTTCGGTGCCGTCTACGTGCTGCAGCACTGATGGCCGCCGTGGCGGCCCTGTCCGGCTGCGCCGACCGCTTGAGCACCGAGGAGCTGGAGGCAGAGATGACCGCTCGACCGTCGATGGAGCAGATGCTCGACCACTACGAGGCCATGCGCCGCGAGATGGTTCAGGTTCTCGACGCCGAGATCGGCGGGCTGCACTGGGTGGCGGACCCGGTGCAGATGGGCGCGAGCCGTTCGGGATGCAGTACCGGGGGCGCCATCACGGAGGCACAGGAGGTCGAGACCATCGGCCTTCTGGCTGAGGGGACCTACGAGAGCGCCTACTGGCACCGGTCGGCCGAGCTGGTGCTCGAGGTCGGCCGCCGCTTCGGTTTCGACGACACCGCGACCGTGGCCGACAGACCCGGGGACTTCGAGGTCGTGGGCGCCGACGAGTACGGCGCCGTCTTCCACTACGGCATGGCCGTGAACACGATCCTCACGCTCCGCACCGGGTGCCACCTCTGGGAGGACCGGCCGGGCCTGGATCACGAGTGGCCCTTGCCGCTGCGGGATCCGTCCTCGACGCCCGCGCCGACGGGGTGAGGGCGACTGACGTCAGCGTCTCGGCGCAGCAGCCGCTGGAAGCCGCCCGCCCGCCGTAACCCGCCGGACACCTCCGCCGCGTACGGTCCGTCCACCGGCCGCACCGCGGCGCGCCGGCTGGACCATCGCGACCGTCGGGGGAGGGAGCCGCGTGTTCGAGCACGTCGACCCGTTCATCGGCACGGAGGCCACGGCGCTGCCGCCGCAGACCGGCCTGGCGGCGACCTGGTGGTGGCCGAAGCCGCAGGTCGGGAACACGCACCCGGGGGCGACGTACCCGCTGGGGATGGTGAGCGCGTGCGCGTACTCCGGCGCGTACCCGACGGGGTACGGGCGGTACGACCTGTCGACGGAGGGGCTGCCGCCGGAGCTGCACGCGGGGACGCGGGCGTCGGGGTTCACGCACTTCCAGCAGTCCGGCACCGGGGCGATCCGCAAGTACTACAACTACGTGCGGGTCACGCCGATGCTCCAGCCGCTGGACGACCTGGGCCTGCTGTACGACGTGGTCGAGGAGGAGGCGGAGCCCGGCTGGTACGCCGCGACCCTGGACTCGGGCATCCGGTGCGAGGTGACCGTGGGCCCGAAGTCCGCGGTGCACCGGTACACGTTCCCCGCGCACCGGGACGCGCGGCTGGTCATCGACCTGAGCCTCGGCGGGCTGGACATCCCGTACGGCCGGACCGTGCCGCTGCGCGCGCACCTGCAGGCCCTCGCCCCTGGGGTGGCGCAGGGTGAGATCACCGTCGAGGGCGCGCCGCTGGCCGTGCACGTGGAGTGCGACGCTCCGGCGTCCGCGCAGTGGCGGCAGCTGCTCTGGTACGACCGGCGCCTCATGCCGGGCGGCACACGGCTGGACTTCGACCGGATCCGCCCGACGACGTTGCGCCCGTTCGGGTTGATGTGGGCGGGCCGCGCCGAGCCGGGGCAGGTGGTGGAGCTGCGGTTCGGGTTCTCGCTGCGGGGCGTGGAGCAGGCGCGGGAGAACCTCGAGCGGGAGTGCGGCCCGGGGCCGGCGTCGTTCGCCACGCGGCGCGCCCGGACGGCCCAGGCGTGGCGGGAGCACCTCGGCAGGGTGCAGGTCGACACGCCGGACCCGGGCAAGCACACGGTGATGGCCACGGCGCTGTACCACTCGCTCGTGAAGCCGTGCCTGGCACCGGACGAGAGCCCGTTCTGGCCGACGGACACGCCGTTCGCGTTCGACATCGCGACGATGTGGGACATCTACCGCACGCAGCTCCCGCTGCTCACGGCCCTCGTGCCGGAGCGGGCCGTCGAGCTGGCGACCGCGATCCTCCACATCGCCGAGGAGGAGGGGAACTTCCCGATCGGCTACCGCATGGCGCGCGGCGCGGACCGGTTCTCCCGGCAGGGCAGCGCGCTCGCGCACACGTTCTTCGCCGACCTGTGCGCCCTCGGCATGCCGCTGGACTGGGACTGGGCCCTGGTGCACCTGCACAACGACCTGCGGCGCACGTACGGCGAGGAGTTCCTGCTGCACGGCCGCGCGCACCCCATCAGCCACACCCTCGACCTGGCGTTCGGGTACTTCTGCACGGCGGTGATCGCGCAGCAGGTCGGCGACCGGACGCTCGTGGCGCAGTTCGCCCCGCTGGCGGACCGCTGGCGCAACGCCTTCGACCCGGGGACGGGTCTGCTGCGGGACTCGACGTTCTACGAGGGCGGCCGGTGGAACTACTCGTTCCGGCTGCTGCACGACATGGCGTCGCGCATCGAGCTGGCGGGCGGCGACGCGGCGTTCGTGGCGCTGCTGGACCGGTTCTTCGGCTACGGCGCGGCGCCCGTGACGCAGCCCGGCCTCGCGCCGGACGCGGACGAGATGCTCGCCGGGTACGCGCTGCACCGGTTCGAGGGCCTGAACAACGAGCCGGACATGGAGGCGCCCTGGGCGTACCAGTACGCCGGCCGCCCGGACCGGACCGCCGAGGTGGTGCACGCCGTGACGCAGCAGCAGTTCGGCACGGGGCGCGGCGGGCTGCCGGGCAACGACGACTCCGGCGGGCTGTCGTCCTGGTACGTGTGGGCGAGCCTCGGCCTGTTCCCGGTCGCCGGGCAGAACCTGTTCCTCGTCAACGCCCCCGCCTGGCGGGAGGCCCGGGTCGACGTCGGCGGGCGTCCGTTCACGATCGACACCCGCGGGTTCGTCGAGCCGGAGCCCGGCGGCCCCGCGCAGTACGTGCAGCGCGTGCTGCTGGACGGCGCGGAGCTGGACCGCACGTGGCTGACCGGCAGCGAGCTGCACGCCGGCGGCCACCTGCGGGTCGACCTCGGGCCGGAACCCGGGCCCTGGACCGGCGCCGCCCGGCCGCCGTCGCACCCGGGCAGACCCGCCGGCTCCCCCGCCTGAGCGCGACCGGGCGCCGACCCGGCACCCACCCGGCACCCAACCGGCGCCCAACCGGCACCGACCCGGCGCCCACCCGCCTGCTG
>JACXUT010000334.1 GCA_014763765.1 Micrococcales bacterium | reverse complement strand
GAACTCGGCGGTGCGCTCCGGGCAGCCGCCGAGCTGGCACAGCTCGGCGATGGCCACGGCCTCACGCCGGTCCGCAGCGGTGGCGGGCGTCTCGGGCGCGGGCGTACACGTAGCAGTCGAGCGCTTCATTGCGCTCGCGCATCTTTTGCCATTCGCGCACCGGGAATCCGTTGCGGTCGCGGCGCGTAATCAGTTGCTCGGCGCAGAGCTGCTGGACGAACTCAGCGTCGATCTTGGGCAGATGCACGAAGCCCGGCGGATAAATCGGCGTGGTGCCGTCATCGGCCACATCCGCGCTCTTGCGCAGGTTGTTGTAGAACTCCAGCTTGGCGATCCCAACCGCCACCGTGAACACCTTGATGCCCCGGCGCAGCTTCTTGCCCGCCTGCGAGACATCGACCGCCGCCGGCGTGCCGACCAGGGCCGCGCCGCGCGGCACGCCCTTGACCGCCATCACGCGCGAATCTCGGCTGGCGCGCACGAAGGCGTAGGCCTCCTGGGTGGCAAAGCCGGTGTCGAGCGCGAAGCGCACCGTGCGGCGGTCGACGGACGCCTCGGCCAGCCGCACCCGCACGTCCGTCCCCAGCGGCAGCGCGTCCCCCTCGACGCGCCCCCGCGCCGGCGGCTCGCGCAGCTGCACGACGCCCGACGTCCCGTCGTCGCGCACGTCGACCACCACCCCGCCGAACACCTCCCCGACCCGGCCGCTGAGCAGCGCCGCCTCGACGAGGTCGACGCAGCCCCGGTCGTACGCCGCGGCACGCCGGTCGCCGCCCGCCATCACGTCCGGCAGCGACGGCAGCGCCTCGCGCACCCACGACGGCACGTCGGTCCCCGCGCACAGCGCGACGCACGTCTCCCCCACGAACCGGTCGACCAGCCGGCGCAGCGGCGCGGTCGCGTGGGCGTACGGCGCGGCGATCGCGGCGTGCTGCGGCTGCTCGGGGGCCTCGCCGTCGAACGCCACGTACGCCGCGCCGCGCAGCAGGGTGGTCGCCTCGGTGAGCAGCGCCGCCTGCGCCGGCACCGAGGCGTCGAGCCCGCGCACCACCTCGGCGTGCCCGGCGCCGTCGGGCCACGGCACCCCGAGCGCATGCGCCGTCCGGCGCAGCCGCTCGACGTCCCGGGGGTCGGCCGGCGGGAGGGTGCGCAGGACGCCCACGCCGCCGTCGAGCATGAGGCGGGCGGCCGCCATGCCGGTGAGGAGCGACACCTGGGCGTTCCAGTCCTCGACCGGCAGGGTCGCCCGGCTGGTCAGCGTCCACCTGTCCGCCCCGTCGACCTCGACCTCCTGGTCCGGCGTCGGCAGGGTCAGCCCGCCGCGCGCGACCTCGGCGGCGACGCGCAGCCGCCCGACCTCCCGGAGCAGCTCCGGCGTGCCGTCCGCCGTGCCGGCGTCGAGGGCGCGCTGCACGCCGGCGTAGTCGAGCTGCGCCCTGCTGCGGACGACCGCCCGGTGCACCCGGACGCGCGTGGGCTCGCCGGCGGCGTCCAGGTCGAGGTCCCACAGCAGCGCGGGGGCGTCCTGGTCCGGCAGCAGGCTCGCCGCGCCCTCGGAGAGCCGGGGCGGGTGCAGGGGCACGCGACCGTCGGGGCCGTAGAGCGTGACCACGCGGCGCCGGGCCTCCGCGTCCACCGCACCGCCCGGCCGCACCCACGCGGCGACGTCCGCGATGGCGTAGCGCAGGCGGTACCCGGAGCCGCGCCGCTCGAGGTGCAGCGCCTGGTCGAGGTCGCGCGAGCCGGCCGGGTCGATCGTCACGAACGGCACGTCCCGCGCGTCCTCCCGCTCGGGACCGCGGTCCGACGGCCCGGCGGCCAGCACCTCGTCCACCTCGGCGAGCACGGCGGCGGCGAACTCCCCCGGCACGTCGAGCTCGTCCCGCAGCGCGGCGAGCCCCGCCCGGACGGCGGCGTCGACGCGTCGCGCACGGGCGTCCCCGGCGGCGGGGCGGAGGCGGACGTGGCGCACGCGGCGAGCCTAGGCCGACCGGGCGCACCCCGCCCGAGGCCGGCGCCCCGGACGCC
>JACXUT010000083.1 GCA_014763765.1 Micrococcales bacterium | reverse complement strand
GCCGTGGTGGGCGGGGCGCGGGACTGACGGCGGCCGGCCCGACGGGTCGGGCGGGGACGCGGGTCGGCGGGCACGCGGGTCAGGCCGGCCCGAGGGGTCAGGCCGAGACGCGGGTCAGGCGGGGACGGTCGCCCGCTCGTCCTCCGGGTCGGTGGCGGCCAGCCGGCGGGCGATCACCGCGCACGTCGCGAGCTGGAGCTGGTGGAACACGATCACCGGCAGCGCGACGCCCGCGGCCGCGACCGGCCCGAACAGCACGCTCGCCATGGGCAGGCCGGTCGCGAGGCTCTTCTTGGAGCCGCACATGAGCAGCGCGATGCGGTCGCGGCGTCCGAGGCCGAGCAGCCGCCCCCCGGTCCACGTCGCCAGCAGCATGAGGGCCAGCAGCACCGCGCACACCACGAGCAGCACCGCGAGCACGCCCACGGTGAGGTCGTCCCACACGCCCGACCGCTCGGCCTCGGACACGGAGCCGTACGCGACGAGCAGGATCGTCCCGCGGTCCGTCAGCAGGGTCACCGGCCGGTGCGAGCGCACCCAGCCCCCGATCCACGGCTGCAGCACCTGCCCGGCGACGAACGGCAGCAGCAGCTGCAGCAGCGTGGCGCCCGCCGAGCCACCGACGGGCCCGCCGGCGCGCGACATCAGCAGGCCCACCAGCAGCGGGGTCAGCACGATGCCGAGCACGTTCGACACGGTCGCCCCGGTGATCGCGCCGGCGATGTTGCCGCGGGCGATCGACGTGAACACGACGGACGACTGGATGGTCGACGGCAGCAGCGACAGGTACAGCAGGCCGGTCTGCAGGTCGCCCGGCAGCACCGACTCGGGCAGCAGCTGCGCCGCGAGCCCGAGCACCGGGAACAGCACGTACGTCGAGGCGAGCATCCCGCCCTGCAGCCGCCAGTTGCGCAGCCCCGCCCAGACGTCGCTGGTCGCCATGCGCGCGCCGTAGAGGAAGAACAGCAGGACGACGGCGCCGGTGGTGACGTGGTCGAGCCCCGTCGCAAACCCGCCGGACGCCGGGGCCAGCAGCCCCAGGACGAACACGGCGACGATCATGACGACGAGGGGGTCCACCCACGTCCGGACGGCGGACCGGGCCCGGGACCACCGGCCCGGTCGGGTCGGGGTCGCGTCGGGCACCGGGACATTCTGCCACCGGCGGGTCCGCCACCCCGCCGGAGGGCGGGACCGGCCCCGTCCTGCGCCGGGCGGCCGGTCAGCCCACCGGGACGACGTCGTAGGTCAGGTGGGCGAACTGCCCGAACTGCTCGACCGTGCGCAGCCGCAGCCGGTCCGCCCCGACCGTCCGCGGCAGCACCGGGGCCCCGCCGGTGAGGGCGGCGGGTGCGACGGAGAGCTGCACCTCGTCGAGCGCCCCCGCGTCGAGGAGCTGACCGGCGAGGTCGCCACCGCCGACGAGCCACGCGTCCCCGTCACCCGCCGCCTCCCGGATGCGCGGCAGCACCTGCGCCACGGGCCCCCGCACGAACCGCACGTCGACGCCCTCGGGCACCGGCAGCTCGCGGGTGGTGAAGACGAACAGCGGCCGCCGGCCGAAGTACCCGGGCCACCGCTCCGGGTGCGCGACCAGGTCCTCGTGCTCGACCACCCACTCGTACGTCGTGGACCCCAGCACCAGCACGGTGACGCCGGCCAGGAACGCCTCCTGGTCGGGCGCCACCGAGTCGTCCACGGCGAACAGCCAGTCGAGGGAGTTCCGCTCGTCGGCGATGTAGCCGTTGAGGGTCGTGGCGGTGTTGTAGATCGTCCTCATCGCGCGACCGTAGCGCCGGGGTACGACACCCCCGGGCGGCGGTCGGCGGTCAGAACCCGACGGCGTCGGGGGTCACGGACCGGCCGCGCCGCCCCGGCCACTCCATGCCGGACGCGGCGACGGAGTCGAGGAACCCGATGACGACGGCCGGCTCCGGCAGGCCGTACCCGGAGAGGTCGACCATGGTGTGGGCCCCCGCGACCAGCGCGACGTCGTAGCCGCGCACCACCGCGCTGTGCAGGGTGCAGCGGATGCACTGCTCGCTCGACGCCCCGACGAGGACGATCTCGGCCGTCCCGAGCCCGGCGAGGGTCTGCTCCAGCGTCGTGCCGGCGAACGCGTCGCCGAACGACTTCTCCACGAGGGCCTCCCCGTCGGCCGGCCCCAGGCCGTCGACCCACTGCCAGGGCGGCGTGCCCCGGACGAGCTCGTCGTCGTGGTGCTGGACCCACACGACCGGGACCCCGGTGGCGCGGGCCCGCGCCACCAGGTCGGTGACGGTGGCGAGGACCTCCTCGCGCCGGTGGGCGCCGTCGATCACGCCGTGCTGCAGGTCGACGACCACCAGTGCGCGGCCGTCCCGTCCCTCGAGGGTGGACATGCGTCTCCGTTCCCGTGCTACGCCTGGGCGCCCCGCGGCTCCGAGGGCTCCACGACCCGGCGGACCAGCCAGGCCCACGTGCCGAGCTGCCGCACCCGCTCGAACCCGTGCTCCTCGAAGAGCTCGACGGAGGCGACGAACAGGAACCGGCCGTGCGCGACCCGCCCGGCCGTGATCTCGGGGGTGGCCTCGACGGTGCCGCCGCCCTCCCGGCCGATCATGTCGAGCGCGCCGGCGAGGGCGGCCCGGGCGATGCCCTCGCGGCGGTGGCGCGTGTCGGTGTAGAAGCAGGAGATCCGCCAGTCGGGAGGCGTCGACGGCTCCTTCTCGTACGCCCGCCGGTGCTGCGCGAGCAGCGGCAGCTCGTCGAGCCGGCCGTACTTGGCCCAGCCCTGGGCGCGACCCTCGTCGTCGAGCACGAGCGCCGCGTGCGCCCGTCCGGCGCGCACCAGCTCCTCCTTGGTCGCGCGCTTGTCGATCCCGCGGACCTCGTGGAACGACCGCCCCTCGGGCGTCGCGTGGTGGCCCAGGCACCAGCACCCGCCGAACACGCCGCCGTTGCGCTCGACCAGCTCGGCGAAGGCGTCCCAGGTCTCCCCGTCGAGCGGGCGCACCGTCCAGGAGGGCGTCGCGGCCCCGCGCCCGCTCGCGGCGGTGCCGGCCTGCGTCTCGGCGACCATGTCGCACCTCCCCCGGGGCGCCGGCCCCGCGTAGGCTCGTCCCGACTGATCCACTTCCTTGGATCAGTCAGCGTAGAGGAGTGATCCACCGATGTCGAGCAGTCAGCAGCTCCCCGGGTACCCGCTCGCCGACCGGCAGGTGGTCCGCGACCCGCGGCAGGTCCGGGCGATCTTCCACCCCCTGCGCGAGGTGCTGCTGGAGCTCCTGCTCGAGCGGGCCGCGAGCGTGCAGGAGCTCGCCGCGGCCGCCGGGAGGCCCAAGAGCACCGTGGCCCACCACGTCAAGGTGCTCGCGGACGCCGGCCTGCTGACCGTGGTCCGCACCCGGACGGTCCGCGGGCGCGAGGAGTCGTTCTACGGCCGGACCGCCCGGCTGTTCACCGTCGGGGACGTCCGGGTCGAGCCGCGCGCCGACACCCCCGGCTTCTTCGAGGCCGCCGCGCGCGACGCGGAGGCGGCCGTCCGCGACGACGACCTGCGCGGCCTCACCCGCTACGCCTGGATCGACGCCGGGCGGGCCGCCGAGTTCTGGGACCGCGTCCTGGACCTCGTCGGGGAGTACGCACAGCTGCCGCGGACCTCCGCCGGGTCACGCGCGTACGCACTGCTGACCGCGATGTACCCCACCGAGCACCCGCGGCTCGCGCCCGAGGAGGAGCCCGCCCCGCAGGAGCCGGAGGCCGGGGGGAACTGAAGCTGGGGACGGCCGGCGCCAGACGCGCGGCGCCGGACGCACTCGCCGGATGCACGAAGGGCCCGCCGTGACCGGCGGGCCCTTCGTGTGCTGCTGGTGGAGCTGAGGGGATTCGAACCCCTGACCTTCTCATTGCGAACGAGACGCGCTACCAACTGCGCCACAGCCCCTTGAGCGGTGAACAGCGTAGCACCCGGTGAGGGGTGCTCACGACACCGCGGTGCGCGGCTACTCGCCGGCCGCGCGACGCCGCGCGAGCACGGCGTCCAGGTCGATCGACCCCGTCGGGGGCTCCGGCGCGGCGAGCGGCTCGGCGGCCCGTCCGGCCTCCGCCACGGCGGGCGCGGCGCCGGTCTCCGCGGGCTGCTCGGCGGCCGGGGCCTCGGCGGGCGCGCCCGTCGCGACCGGGGCGAGGTCGCGGTCGGCGACCGGCGTGCGCGCCGGAGCGGCGTGCGTCGAACCCTCGACCTCGCCCAGCGGAGCCGGCTCGCGGCGCGGTGCGGGCGCCTTCATCGCGTAGGTCGGCCGCGGCACGGCGACCGGGGACCACGTGTCGCCCTCGCGCCCGCCGTCCCGGACGGGACGCCCGGCCGGCGCCTCGTCGACGCGGACGCGGGTGATCGCCTGGGTGTCCGCCGACGAGGGGTGCACCGCGCGACCCGCCGCGTGCGTCCGGGCCGGGCGGGACGCGCGGGAGCGGGCGACCTCGTGCGCCTCGGCGATCCGCCGCTCCCACTCCACCTCGGCGGCCTGGCCCTGCACGACGGCGCGGCGGCCGAGGCCCAGCACGGTCGCGAGCAGCACGGTCGGCACCAGCCCGGCGAGCACGCCGACGGCGGTCGCCGCGACGACGACCCACCCGGCGGCCGTCGCCACGAGCAGCGCGCCCGCGAGCACCCCGCGGCGGCGGGCGGCGGCGCCACGGCGGGCGGTCGCCGCGGCGTGGGCGGCCTGGAGCTGCGCGGCGCGGCGGGCTGCGTCGGCGCCGATCCTGTCCTGGGTCCCGTGCGGTCGGTCCACGTCCGTGGCTCCTCTGTCCGTTCCGGCGAGCCGGGTCCCCGTGCCCGGGGTGAGCAACCCGGCTCGCTTGTCCACCGGGCCGCAGTCCTGCCGGACCCCCCGTGCCGCGTCCGGACGCCGGCGCCGACCCGACCCCGCGGGGCCCGTCACCGCCAGCACCCGCAACGCGTCGGAGAACCGGTCGTCGGTCCGCGACTCGAGCAGCTGCTGCCGGTGCCGCAGCTTGTGCGGCACCAGGTACGCGATCCACAGGACGACCACCGCGAGGGCGGCCGGTCCGGCGAATTCGTACACTCCACGACGGTAGGGGCCGCGCGCGCGGTGCGACCGGACCCGTCGCGGCGTGTCCGCGGGGAAATCACACCGGTGTGATTCCCCGGTCCCGCGCCCGGCCCGTCAGGCGCGCGGCGTCCGCGCCGCGTGCCAGCGCGCGAGCAGCCCGCCGGGGACGTCCTCCGTCGTGAGGGCGAACGTCCGGTGGTCGCACCACCGGCCCTGGATGTGCAGGTAACGCTCACGCAGGCCCTCGTCGCGGAACCCCAGCTTCTCCACCACGCGCAGCGACGGGCCGTTCTCCGGGCGGATGTTCACCTCGACGCGGTGCAGCCCGAGGCCCGCGAAGCAGTGGTCCGTCGCGAGCGCCACCGCCGTCGGCGTGATGCCGCGCCCCGCCACGTGCCGCGCGATCCAGTACCCGATCGACGCCGAGTACAGCGAGCCGTACGTGATGCCCGAGACCGTGAGCTGCCCGACGAGCTCGCCCTCGTGCTCGACGGCGAACGGCAGCGACGACCCCGAGCGGGCCTGCCGGTCGAGCGTCCGCACGAACTGCGGGAACGTGGGGCGCCGCCCGCTGAGCGGCTCGGGCGAGGTCGCGTCCCACGGCTCCAGCCACGCGGCGTTCGCGGCGCGCAGCCGCATCCACACCGCCTCGTCGGTGCGGCGCAGCGGCCGGAGGGCCACGTCGCCGTCGGTCAGCACGACCGGCCAGCCGCGCGGCATCAGCCCTCCAGCACCAGGCAGTGCACGACCTGCCCGGCCACGACGGCGGTGTCCTGCTCGCCCACCACGGCCAGCGCGTTCGCGTGCGCGAGCCCGGTCACCGACGGCACACCGGGGTCGCCCACCGGCGTCACGCGGTAGCCCTCGCTCGGCGACCCCACGACGGCGGCCGGCACGAACTGGCGCACGCCGGCCGGCGACTCCCAGCCCACGTCCGCACGCGCCGCGACCGACGGCCGGAACAGGTCGGTGTGCCCCGCCATCGCGCGCAGGGCGGGGCGGACGAACACCTCGAACGCCACCTGCGCGGCGACGGGGTGGCCCGGCAGCGCGAACAGCGGGACGGCCCCCGCGCCACCGCCCACCGTCCCGAAGCCGTGCCGGTAGCCCGGCGCCATCGCGACCTGGTCGAACCGGACGGTGCCCAGCGGCGCGAGCACGTCCGCGAGCGTGTCGTGCTGCGACTCCGACAGCCCCCCGGTCGTCACCACGACGTCCGCGCGCACGAGCTGGTCCTCGAGCGCCTCGCTCAGCACGGCGCGGTCGTCCGTCACCACGCCCACCCGCACCGGTGTCGCTCCGGTGTCGCGGACGGCCGCCTCCAGCGCGTGGCCGGCGGCCTCGTAGACGCCGCCGTCGCGCCGGGGCGTGCCCGGCTCGGTCAGCTCGGACCCGGTCGAGACCAGGACCACGCGCGGGGCGGGGTGCACGCGCAGCCGCCCCCGGCCGCTGGCCGCCGCGACGGCGAGCTGCCGAGCGCCCAGGCGCGTCCCCGCGGCCAGGACGACCGACCCCCGGGCCGTGTCCGCGCCGGCAGGCCGCACGTTCACGCCGGGCACGGGCAGCCGGTGCAGCGTCACGCGCACGGCCCCGCGGTCGGTGTCCTCCGCGGCGACGACGGCGTCCGCACCCGCGGGCACCGGCCCGCCCGACGCGATCCGCACCGCCTGGCCGGGCGCGAGGCGCAGCGCGGCGGGATCCCCCGCCAGCACGTCGTGGGCGACCGGGAGCACCGGCGCGCCCGCACCGTGCAGGTCCCCGCTCGCGACCGCGTACCCGTCGCACGCGGCGACCGGCCGCGACGGCACGTCGGCGGGGGCGACCAGGTCCTCGGCGAGGATGCAGCCCGCCGCGTCGGAGAGCACGACGTCGAGCGGGGACACCGGGCCCACCGCGGCCAGCACCGCCGCGAGCTGGTCCTGCACGGATCTCATGCCCGCATTCTGCCCGGCGGGCGCCGCGGCGGGCGCACGCACCGCGCCGGGGACGGCCCGCCCGCGGGTCCCGCCCGGGGCTCGCGCCGACGCGCTGTCCGCCGTTGGTCCTGCTGCGGCCCCCGGGCGTTTGCGACACTAGGGGCATGAGCGCCGTCGCCCAGCCGTACCCGCACGTCTCCGAGGGCAGCACGGTGACCGAGGTGAAGGACGAGTTCCGGGCCCTCCTGCGCGCGGCCCGGCAGGCACGGTCGGCCCGGAGGCGCACGGAGGCGGCGGACGCGTTCGTCGACGTCGTCGAGACGATCCCCGCCCTGGCCGACGCCCGGTGCGTCGCGGTGTACTCGGCGCGACCCACCGAGCCCGACACCGGCCCGCTGCTCGACTCCCTCGCGGGGCGGCAGATCGAGGTGCTGCTGCCCGTCCTCGGCGCGGGACTGCAGCGCGAGTGGGCGCGGTACGCCGGCCGGCACGACCTGCTGCAGCGCGCACCCGGACGCCCGCCGGAGCCCTCGACGCCGTCCCTCGGGGCGGAGGCGCTCGAGGAGGCCGACGTGATCGTCGCCCCGGCGCTCGCCGTCGACACGTCCGGTACCCGCCTCGGCCAGGGCGGCGGCTGGTACGACCGCGCCCTCGCCCACGCACGCCCCGGCACCCCGGTCATCGCCCTGGTGTTCGCCGAGGAGCTCTACGACGCGGAGGTCCGTCCCCTGCCGCGCGAGCCCCACGACCGCAGGGTCGACATGGTCGCGACCCCCGAGCGCTGGTACCGCCTGGGCGCCTGATCGCGCCGCTCCGGGGGAACATCCCGGGGGCGCGTATCATTGGCACTCGGACACGGAGAGTGCCAGGCCCGCCGCCGACCACCGCGCGGACGACCGGCCCCTCCTCCACCAGGTCACGTCATCCGCGGGAGACAGCAGTGCCCACCTACTCGTACACCTGCACCGAGTGCGGCCACGCCTTCGACATCCACCAGTCCTTCAGCGACGCGGCGCTCACCGAGTGCCCGAGCTGCGGCGGCCGGCTGCGCAAGGTCTTCTCCGCCGTCGGCGTCGTCTTCAAGGGATCGGGCTTCTACCGGACCGACTCCCGGTCCGGCCGGACCTCGGGCTCGAGCAGCTCGTCGTCGTCGAGCACCACGTCGTCGGGCAGCTCGTCGTCGGGCGGCTCGTCGTCGGGCAGCTCGTCGGCCTCGGGCGGGTCGTCGTCGAGCACGTCGACGTCCTCGACGTCCTCCTCCTCGTCCGCCGCGAAGCCCGCCGCCGGCTGAGCCCGAGCGGTCCCGCCCGCGACGCGGGCACCCGCTCCTCCACAGCACGCCGTGCGGTGGGCCGTCCCCACCCGCGCCCGCCGCGGCCGGACGGGTCGCTCCCCCGCGCCTAGCGTCGCGGCATGCCCCTGACCGGTCGGATCTCCCCCGCCACCCGGCGGGCGCTGCGGCTGCTCGCCTGGCGGGCCCGGCGCCCCCTCGCCGCCCTGTGCGCCGCCCTCGCGGTGGTGGCCGTCGTCGAGCAGGTGCGGCCGCCCGACCCGCCCACCGTCGAGGTACCCGTCGCCGCCCGGGACCTGCCGGCCGGCGCCGTCCTGCGGCCGCGGGACGTCCACCTGCAGCAGGTCCCGCCGGCGCTCGTCCCGCACCGCGACGTCCCGCGAGCGGACGACGTCACGGGCCGCCCGCTCCTCGTCGCGGTGCCGCAGGGGCTCCCGCTGGTGCCGGAGCTGCTCGCGGACGAGGCTGCCGTCCCGCCGGAGGGCACGGTCGTGGTGCCCGTGCGGTTCGCGGACGCGGGCGTGGCCGCGCTGCTCCGCCCGGGCGTGCTCGTCGACGTGGTCGCCGCGCCCGTCCTGGACGGCGACGAGCCGGAGCGCGTGGCGCGCGGCGCCGTCGTGCTCGCCCCCGCGGGCGGCGGCGCCGGGGACGCCGCGGGCGGCGCGGCGGACGGGCCGGGAGCGGCTGCGGCTGACGGGGGCGACGGCCTGCGCGACGGGTCCGCCGCCGACGGGCCGGTGCTGCTCGCGGTGCGACCGGACGAGGCCGTGTCCCTGGGGGCGGCCGCATCCTCCCGGGTGCTCGGTGCGGTCATCGTGGGATGATGCCCGGACCACCCGGCACCGGACGTGCTCACGACGGGCACCGGAGGAGTTCACGACATGAGCGACGCACTACGCCAGGGCCTGCGCAGCACCACGGAGCGCGCGCGGGGCCTCTCCGGCGTCTTCCAGGGGTTCAAGGACTTCATCTCGCGGGGCAACGCCGTCGAGCTCGCGGTCGGCGTCGTCATCGGCGCCGCGTTCGGCGCGGTGGTCACGGCCGTGCAGAGCGGGCTGATCGGCCCGCTCATCGCCATGATCTTCGGCAAGCCGGACATCTCCGAGCTCTGGGTCATCAGCCTCCGGAACGACGCCGAGATCAACGTCGGCGTGATCCTCAACGCGCTGCTGCAGTTCCTCATCACGGCGGCGGCGGTCTACTTCGTCATCGTGCTGCCGCTGAACAAGCTGGCCGAGCGCCGCAAGCGGGGCATCGAGGCCGAGCCGGCCCGCCCGTCGGAGGACATCCTGCTGCTCCAGGAGATCCGCGACCTGCTCGCCGCCGGGCAGGGCGCCACGCCGCCCCCGGCCCCGGGCGCGCCTCCGGCCGCCTCGGGTCCCGGCGCGCACGCCGCACCGCAGCCCCCGATCTGACGCCGGCCGGCACCGGCACCACGCGGTGCCGCCTGTGCGCGACACCTGACCGCCACCCGGGTCGGTGGGACACTGGCGAGGTGACCACACCGCCGACCGAGCCCCGACCCGCCGCCACGCCCCCGACCCGCCGCGCGGTGGACGACGCCCCCGTGATCCCGGGGCGCAGCGCCGACGACTCGGACACCGGCTGGGGCGACGAGCGGTCGGACTCGAACGACGACCGCCTGCTCCGGGACGTCCCGCCGCACTGGTGACCGCGAGCGGCCGGGCCCGGGCGTCATCTCCGACGCCCGCCCCTCCGCGCTCGCAGGGGACACCCGCCGCGCGCTGGCCGTCCCATCCAGGCGCCGGCACACGGTCGCGATCGCAGCGGTCGCCCGCCGCACGCTCGCGATCGCAGCGGTCGCCCGCCGCACGCTCGCGATCGCAGCGGTCGCCCGCCGCACGCTCGCGATCGCAGCGGTCGCCCGCCGCACGCTCGCGATCGGAGCGGTCGTCCGCCGCAGCGCGCGGTCTCAGCTGCCGCTGGTCGCCCGCCGCACGGCCGCCGCGACCACCGAGTCGACCCGCGCCCCGCGCCGCGTGACGCCGAGCTCCCGGCGCAGCGCGGCGCCCAGCTCCTCCGGCGTCCGCTCGCTGCCGTCCGACACCAGCCAGGCCACGAGGTCGTCGAGCTGGTCGTCGGAGTAGGCGCTGATCGGCAGGCCCGGGCGCACGTCGGGCCGGGGCCCGCCGGGCACCGCCAGCGTCGGCTGCACGGCGCGGACCGCGCCGGTCATGGGAGCCGCGGCCTCCATGACACCGGGGATCTGCGAGGCGGTCGCGGGGATCGGGGACGTGGACGGGCGCGGCCCGGCGGAGGCACGCTCGGCGGCAGGACGGGCGGGCGAAGCGCCCGTGTCCGTCCCGCCCTGCGCCTGCGCCGTCGCACCCGGGCCCGTCGCATCCGAGCCCGTCGCAGCAGGGGCCGGCGGCGGCGTCCACGTCGCCCCGGCGGCGCCACCCGGCGCCGACGCGGTCGGGGCCGGGGACCGGACCTCCTCCGGCGCGCCGGTCGGGGTGCTCCCGGCCTCCCGGTCCGCCGCCACGGCAGGTGCGCGGACCTCCTCGGGCCCGGTGACGCCCGCGTCGGCGCCACGGCCGCCCGGAGCCGGCACGCGGACCTCCTCCGGGCGCGCACCCCCTCCGGCGGGCAGCCCGCCGGTCGGCGGCACCGCGAACCCGGTGAGCGTCGGGGCCGGTCCGCGGCCGTCGTCGTCGAGCAGCGGCGCCTCGGGGACGAGCAGTGGCGCCTCGGGCACGAGGAGCAGGCCCCGGCGGCGCTCGGCCTCGGCCTCGGCGATCCGGCGGTCGGCCACGGCGTGCAGCGCGCGGCGGATGCGGTCGACCTCGGAGGCGGGGTCGAGGAACGCGGCTGCGGACCACACGCGCAGCACGCTCCACCCGAGCCGCTCGAGGCGCTCGGCGACCTGCCGGTCGCGCACCCGCACGCTCGGCTCCCCCAGGTACGCGTCGTCGTCGGTGAGCACGGCGACCAGCAGCTCGCCCGGCAGGTCCGGGTGCCCCACGGCGAGCGGCAGGTGCAGGCCGCCGGGCAGCCCGTGGTCGAGCTCCACGACGAGCCCGTGGCGCCAGAGCCGCTCGGCGAGGTCGACCACCAGGCGGTCGGGCTCGGCGGTGGCGTCTTCCCGGGTCGCCGGGGCGGCGTCCGGCAGGGGCGTCTCCGGCACCGCCGCGTCCGCGGACGTGCCGGCGTCGTGCCCCGCGTCGTCGGTCGCACCGGCGACGACGCTGCCACCGGCGGCCTCGTCGACCACCACCGGCTCCACCGCCGTGTCCGTCTCGCCCGCCGCACGCCGCTCGGCGAACCGCAGCAGGTCGGCCAGCAGCCGGGGCCCGGGTCCGCGCAGGCGCTCGGGGTCGATGTCGGCCGTGGCGAAGCAGGACACCACGTCGAGGCGGTGTCGCGTCACGCCGAGCGCCGCGAGCAGCAGGGCGTCGCCACCGGGACCGCTGATCGGCCCGAACCGGTGCAGCACCCGGCCGTGGGGCGTCCGCCCGAACCCGAGCGACAGGATGAGCGCGTCGCGGCGCAGCCCGGCGACGTTCGTGAGGTCCGTGACCACGAAGGGCTCGGGCCGGGACCCGTCGAGGCAGGCGGCGAGCGACGGCGAGTCCCGCACCTGGGCGAGCACCGCCTCGCGCACCTGTGCGGTGTGCAGGGCGGAGGCGGTGACCACCGCGAGCGACTCCTCCGGGTGGGTGAGCGCGTGCTCGATGACGAGCTCGACCACGCGGTCGACGTCGGCGCGCGTGCTCTGCACGGCCCCGGAGCCGTCGGGCATGCCGGTGCCGTCGACGAGGTGGTGCCCGACGGCCGCCGTCGCGGTGGGCAGCGGGGTCGGCGACAGCACGTCGCCGTAGCCGTGGTCCGCGAGGAACGCCGTGAGGTACGGGTCGCGGCGGGACGCGTCGGCGCGCAGCGGGACCGTCGGCAGGACGTCCGCGAGCTCCCGCACGGCCGTGCCGGACGCGCAGCGGCGGTCGCCGACGACCACGACCTGGCGGCCGCGGGCGATGGCGGGCAGCGCGACCTCGACCGGCAGGTGCGCGGCCGCGTCGAGCACCACGAGGTCCACCGTGCGGGCCGGGGGCAGGACCTGCGGGACGAGCATCGGGGCGGCGGCGAGCACGGGGCGCAGCCGGCGCGCGACGTCCGGGTACCGCTCGAAGGTCTCCCGCAGGCCGGTGAGCCGGTCCTCGACGAGCTCGGCGAACAGCGCCTCGGTCTGGTCCGGGTGGGCCGCCATCGCGGAGCGCACGTGCGCCGCGGCGCGGGCGCGCACCGGGCCCGCGAGCGCCGCGGTGTGCGCGAGGTCGAGCTCGCGGTACTCGGCGGCGAGCCTTCCCAGCGTCCGGCCGTCGTAGCCGGCGAGCGCAGGGTCGGCGGCGAGGACCTGCTCGAACACGGTGCTCCACCACGCGAGCTCGAGCTCGGCGGTCACCAGGTCGGCCGGGACGCGGCGGTCCGCGAGGTCGTCGAGGAGGTCCCCGAGGCCGTCCGCGACCAGCGACCGCACGAGGCGGGTGCGCCCGGGCAGGTCGGTGAGCGCGCCGGAGCCGGCCACGAGCCGGCGCATCCGGTCCAGCACGTCGGCGACGGGCCGGTGCAGCAGCTCCGCGCCCTCCGGGGTGCCGGCCAGCACCGGCGCGAGCGCGTCGAGGTCGGCCCGCACGGCGCGGTGCTCCGCCTCGATGTCCGCCAGGCCCTCGGGCAGCCGGGGCCAGCCGCCCGCCGGGCAGTGCGCCTGCCAGATCTCCCGCTGGCGCTGGACGTCGACGAGCGCCGCGTGGAGGTCGGCGACGGGCCGGCCGGGTCGCAGCAGGTCCTTGGCCTGCTTGCGCAGCCGACGGCGCAGCCAGTACCCCATCGGGCTGCCGTGCTCCGCGCGCCACGCCTTCGAGGCGGTGGCGGCCACCATGTCGGAGGGGCTGCGCTCGAACACCAGCGGCTGGAACACGTCGAGCGCCCCGCGGACCCCCGCGAGCACCTCGAGCTGCTCGGCCCACGTCGCGAGCGTCGTCGCGGGGGTGAATCCCGTGACGTCGGCGACCTCCGCGATCCGACGCTGCAGCGCCGGGAGCCCGTCGTCGCCCGCGAGCCGCTCCACCCGGCGCAGCGCGTCGGCCGCCTCGGCGTCGGAGAGCAGCACCGCGCCGTACCAGGGGGTGTCGACCGGACGCAGCGTGAACGCGCCGGCGCGCGCGGCCTCGGCAAGGTCCGCCGCGACGGCCCGGCGCCGGTCCGCGTCGAGCGCTCGCGCGACGTCCGGGCGCAGCCGCACCGTCGTCCGCGGAGCCGGGCGCTGGGCGGTCAGCCGCGCGAGCGCCTGGAACGCGTCGTACGCGGACGCCTCCCACGGCCGCCGCACCAGGTGCAGCGCGTCGACGTAGCCGCGCAGGCGCTCCCGGCGCTCGACGAGCCGGCGGCGCAGCTCGGCCGTCCCGGCGGGGTCGCCGGGGTCGACGTCCAGCGTCATGGCGCCCATGAGGCGGCGGACCGACGCGGCGCGCCAGGCGGCGTCGGGCGCCACGTCCAGCAGCACCTCGCCGACGCCGAGCCGCTCCAGCCGCTCCTGCAGCGCGACGGCCGCACGACGGTGCCCCGGCACGTACAGCACCGTGCGGCCGTCGGCGGCGGCGTCCGCGACCAGCGCGGCGAGCGTGCCGGTGACGTCGCTGTCGGCTGGGGCGTCGACGAACACGTGCGCCCCGCCGGCCACCACGTCGAGCACGTGCTGCTGGGCCGGGTCGAGGTCGCCCACGCCGCGCTCGGCCGCCGGGTCGCGGTCGCCGCGCACCGGGGACGGCAGGGGCACGGCGAGCGCCTCGACGGCCTCCGTGACGCCCGCGAGCGCCGCGACGACCTCGTGGCGCTCCAGCCCGGCCGCGAGCCGGTCGAGGTCGTCGACGAGCACCTGCCCCGGGTGGACGAACGTCCCCACGACGATGCGGTCCACGAGCTGGAAGTCGTCCAGCACGGCGGTCCCGAGCGAGGTGAGGCGGGCGACGGCGTCACGGGGGTCGAAGCCGGATCCGGTGAACGCGCTGCGGGCGACCGCACCGGGGTCCAGCAGGGCACCGCGCGACCGCAGCGCGCGCGCCAGCACCGGGTTGACCTCGAGCGACGGCTCGAGGGTCAGCTCGTAGTCGCTCTCCGCCGTGCCGCGGGCCGTCAGCGACACGGGACGCAGCAGCACGGGCGCGCGGACCTTGCGGGCGACCGTGGCCGGTCCCGCCGTGTCCTCCTCGGCACCCGCGGGCCGGGCGCCGCCGGTCTCGCGCGTCGCGGTCGCGATGGCGGCGACGTCGTCGGTGGCGACGTCCGGGGTGCTGTGCTCGGTCCAGGAGGCGACGCCGATCGCCAGGTACGTCGGCGCGATGCCGTACTGCTGCGCGTACGTGGCGGCCCGGGCCGCCACCGCGCGGGCGCGCCGACGGGCCGTGCCGAGGGCGGCACCCTCGCGCACGAGGTTCGACAGCCGCGTCTCCCGGCCGGCGAACAGCTGGGCGATACCGGAGGGGTGGGCGGCGGACAGGTCGAGCGCGGCGTCGCCGAGCAGCTCGACGTCCGCGAGCGTGGACCCGCCGGCCGCCTCGACGAGCGCCGCGCGCCACGTGCTGGTGGCGCCGGCGACGAGCTCCTCGGGCGCGGGGGGCTCGACGAGGACGGGGCCGGCGTCGGGCGCGGGGGCGTCGCCACCGGGCGTGGCGTGCCGCTCCGGCCGGGGTCCGGCGTCCTCGGTGCCCGTCGCGGGGGCGTCCGCGCGCGGCGCGGGGACGGCGGCCTCCGAGGAGGCGGCCGGCTGTCCGGTGGCGGGGCGGCGAGCGGGGACCTTCACCCGCAGCACGCTATCCGCCGTGGCTCGGGCGCAGGGTGTGACGCGCCGCCGTGCCGGGTGATCACGCGGATTCCGGCGGGTCGCGCAGGGGCCGGCGGCTCGGTCCGGGGCCCCGTGCGACCGGGGCCGCCGGTGCCGGACGGGAAGGCGTCCGCGAGGTGCCGGACCGGAAGACGCCCGCGAGGTGCCGGACCGCAGGACGCCCGCGAGGAGGCGCCGGGGACGGACCGCCCGCCGGGGGCCTGGACCGCGCTCGCCGGGTGCCTCACCGGCGGACCTCCGGGACGCCTGACCCGCGGCTCTGCGGGACTCCCGGCCCGGGACGTCATCGACGGTGCGCACCGCGCAGGGGGCAGGCGATGCGCACCGTCGGGACAGAACTATGGACCTGGGATGGTGCAGCGGTCAACAACCTGGCGTCCCCTCGGGTGAACGCTCACAGCGGGCGCGGCGGAGGGGGTCCGTCGTCGCAGGTCGGCGGACCCTGCCGTGACCGGGATCACGCGCGCGCCAGCCGGCGAACCGGCGCCCGACAGCGGGCCGGCGCCCATCCGGGGACCGATCCTCACCCCGGGGGACCGGTGCCCGGCGGGGGGCGGGTGCCGGGCACCGGTCCCCCGGGGTGAGG
>JACXUT010000082.1 GCA_014763765.1 Micrococcales bacterium | reverse complement strand
GCCCTCGTCCCCACCCCGGAGGTTCTCGTCCCATGGCCCACCTCGAGGTCGACCTCGTCGACACCGACGGCACCATCTGGTCCGGTGAGGCGCGCATCGTCAGCGCGCCCGCCTCGGACGGCGAGATCGGCATCCTGGCCGGGCACACCCCGGTCCTCTCCGTGCTCCGGCACGGGGAGGTCCGGGTGACCGAGACCGGGGGTACCGTCCACCGGTGGACGGTCGAGGGCGGCTTCCTGTCCGTGGACGCCGACCAGGTGACGGTCGTGGTCGACGCTGCCGAGGCGGTGGCCTCCGGCGCCTCCGCGCGCTGACGGGCCGGCGGTGAGCGGGACCCAGGTCGCCCTCGTCGCGCTGCTCGTCGTCCTCGCGGGGTTCGTCGTGCTGGGGCTGGGGCTGTCGCGGTGGCACTCCCTGACCCGGCGGGTCGGCTCGTTCCGCTGCTCGCTGCGGGTGCGCGGCCGCTGGACCCGCGGCATCGCGCACTACGGGGCCCGGCACCTGTACTGGTGGCGGCTGCAGTCGCTCGCGCCGCGCCCGGAGCACGTCTGGCCGCGCGGCGGCATCGAGGTCGTCGAGCGCACCGCGGCGGACCCGGCGTCCCCGGGCGGGGCGTACCTCGTGCGCTGCCGCGTCGGGTCCGGACCGGGTCCGCGTCCCGAGGTGGAGCTGCTCATGACTCCCGAGGCCTACGCGGGTCTCACCTCGTGGCTCGAGGCCGCGCCGCCCGTGCCGCACCACGTCATCTGACGCACAGCACCGAAGGACGTCCCCCCATGCGCCTGCTCGTCGCGCGCTGCTCGGCCCGGTACAGCGGGCGGCTGAACGCCCACCTGCCGCTGGCGACCCGGCTGGTGGTGGTCAAGGCCGACGGCTCGGTGCTGCTCCACTCCGACGGCGGCTCGTACAAGCCGCTGAACTGGATGAGCCCGCCGTGCACGCTGCGCACCGAGGACGCCGCCGGCGAGGCCGCCGAGCGCGGGGTGCGGCAGGTGTGGACCGTGCAGCACACCAAGAGCGACGACCGCCTGGTGATCGAGGTGCACGACGTGCTGCACGACTCGGAGCACGACCTGGGCGTCGACCCCGGCCTCGTGAAGGACGGCGTCGAGGCGCACCTGCAGGAGCTCATGGCCGCGCAGATCGAGGTGCTCGGCGCCGGGCACACGCTGGTACGCCGGGAGTTCCCGACGGCGATCGGCCCGGTCGACATCCTCGCGCGGGACGCCTCGGGGTCGACGGTGGCGGTGGAGATCAAGCGCCGCGGCGACATCGACGGGGTCGAGCAGCTCACCCGCTACCTGGAGCTGCTGAACCGGGACCCGCTGCTCGCCCCGGTGCGCGGGGTGTTCGCGGCGCAGGAGATCAAGCCGCAGGCGCGCGTGCTCGCGACCGACCGCGGCATCGCCTGCCTCGTGCTCGACTACGACGCGATGCGCGGCGTCGACGACGTGGACTCCCGCCTGTTCTGAGTGCGCCATGATGGGGGTCGTGACCACCGCCGAGACCGCCCCCGCCGACGTCGTCCTGCGGGGGGAGGTCGTGACCCCCGCGGAGGTCCTCCCGGACGGCGTGGTCGTCCTGTCGGGCGGCTCGATCGCCTGGGTGGGACCGGCCGCGCAGCTCCCGGGCACGTGGGCGGACGAGCTGCCGCCGGTGCCGGCTCCGGGGACGACCCTGCTGCCCGGGCTGGTCGACGTTCACGACCACGGCGGCGGCGGGTCCAGCTTCCCGGACGCGACGACGCGCGAGGAGGCCCTGGTCGCGGCGCGCGAGCACCTGCGCCACGGCACGACGAGCCTGGTCGCGTCGCTCGTGACCGCGCCCCGTGACGTGCTGCTGGCGCGTGCGGCGCTGCTGGCCGACCTGGTGGAGTCCGGGGACCTCGTGGGCATCCACGCCGAGGGGCCGTTCCTGTCGGCCGCGCGCTGCGGCGCCCAGAACCCGCAGGACATGCTCGCGGGCGACCCCGTCCTGGTGACGGACCTCGCGGCGGCGGCCCGGGGCCATCTCGTGACGATGACCGTCGCGCCCGAGGTGCCGGGTGTCGCGGACGGCCACGGACGCGGCGACGACGAGGAGCCGGCCGACGACGTGCTCGCGGCGCTGGTGCGCGCGGGTGCGGTGCCGTCGGTCGGACACACGGACGCGTCCGCCGAGCAGGTGGACGCCGCCGTCGCCCGCGCGCGGGCTCTGCTCGGGGGCGGCCGCCGGTCCGCGGCCGCCGGCGGGGGAGCGGGCGCGGGACGGTCGGCCCGTCCGACCGCGACGCACCTGTTCAACGGCATGCGCCCCCTGCACCACCGCGACCCCGGCCCGGTCGCGGCGTGCCTGGCGGCGGCGGCCCGGGGCGAGCTCGTCGTCGAGCTCGTCGCCGACGGCACCCACCTCGCCGACGGCACGGTGCGGGCGGTGTTCGACCTCGTCGGGCCGGGCTCGATCGCGCTGGTGACCGACGCGATGGCCGCGGCCGGCATGGCGGACGGCGACTACCAGCTCGGGCCGATGGCGGTGCGCGTGGGCGAGGGCGTGGCGCGCCTGCGCAACGAGGACGGCACGGCCGGCGCCATCGCCGGCGGCACCGCGCACCTGCTGGACGTCGTGCGCAGCGTCGTGTCCGCGGGCGTCGGCCTCGTCGCCGCCGTGCGGTCGGCGTCCGCGACCCCCGCCGAGGTGCTGGGGCGGCCGGACCTCGGCGCGCTGGCCGTCGGCCGGCGCGGGGACGTCGTCGTGACGGACGGCGACCTCGCGTGCGTGGCGGTCTACCGCGGCGGGGCGCTCGTCGAGGTGTGACCCGGCAGCGGTACGGTGCGACCGTGCCGCCCGTGCCCCCTGCCCGCCGGTTCCGCCCCGCCGGCCCCGCGGCCCGCGCCCGCTACGCGAAGCGCCGGCAGCGCCGGCTCTCCCGCGTGGAGAACGACCTCACGTCCGCGCAGTGGGCGGCCCTGCTCGCGGCGTGGGACGGGTGCGCGTACTGCCGCGCGCCGGGCCCGGGGCTCCAGCGGGACTGCGTGATGCCGGTCGCGCGCGGCGGCCGGTACACGGTCGAGAACGTGGTCCCGGCCTGCGCCTCCTGCAACGCGAGCAAGCACGACGACGAGGTCACCGGGTGGCTGCGGCGCAAGAAGCTGGACGAGCAGGCGTTCCTGCTCCGGCACGCGCTGGTGCTGCGGTCGCTGCGCGCGGCGACGGCCGATGCGGCGGCTGCGGACGAGCCGGGAGCAGCGGGGGAAGACGGGTCCGTGGCCGGCGGGAGCGCCGTCGCCGGCTAGTGCGGTGGCGACGTCGCGCGCTACGGCGTCGGGGTGGGTGCGGGTGTGCCGGCTTCCTGTCGGGCGGCGTCGAGCTCGTCCTGGGTGATCGTCCAGTGGTCGCCGTCGCACAGGGGTTCTCCGACGGTGGAGGCTTCGACCCCGTCGGTGGTGGTGGCGTGCAGCGTCCAGGGTGTGCAGTCGCCCTCGTAGCCGCCGAGGGAGAACCCGTGCGTCTCGCCGGGGTCGATCGTGTACCGGGGTGGGCTGGTCTGCTCGTTGATCGCCAGGGGTTCGTCGGTGTCGTTGGTGATCGCCATGTCGGCCTGCGGGGGGTTGCCCAGGCCGCAGCCGGCCAGGACCAGCGGGCCGAGCACCAGGGTGACGGCCCGCTGCGCGACGCGGCGCCCGGCCCGCGGCCGTCCGAGCCGATCCTGTCCCACCGGTGCCACCGCGCCTCCTCGGCTCGTCCCCGGGGCAGACTGGCAGGGCCGACCCGGGTGACGGGGACGAACCGCGGTGCGGTCACCCGATCGGCGGTCCGGGCTCGGCCCCTCGTGCGGGGGCGAGGTGGCCGCGTCAGACGGCCGCGACGCTGCCGTGGTCCGTGTACGCGGGGGCGACGAGCCGGGTCTCGGCCAGGTCCTCGCCGGCGAGGCGGGCCATCGCCATCTCGACCGCGAGCCGGCCGATGCGGTTCCCGGGCACCTCGATGATCGAGACCGGGACGGGCAGGGCGGCGGCGACGTCGGCGGGGCTGACGGCGACGACGGACAGGTCCTCCGGGATCCGCAGCCCCCGGTCGGCGGCGCGCGCCAGCACGCCCCCGAGCGCCGCCTCGTTGTGGACGACCAGCCCGGTCGTGCCGGGGTGCTCGTCGAGCACGCGGTCGAGGGCCTGCGCGCCGCCGGTGAAGGTCGGCTCGGCGGGCACGACCGCGACGTCGGCCCCGCTGGTGGCGGCCTGCTCGAGCACGCCGTGGCGCATGCGGACCGCGTAGTTCGCACGGTGGTCGAGGCGGTCCTGCGACGCGGCGACGAGTGCCAGCCGACGGTGCCCGTGCCGGGCGAGCTCCCGCACCGCGAGCCGGCCGGCCCCGGCGAAGTCGAGGTCCACGCAGCTCAGGCCCGTGGTGTCGTCGGGCACACCGATGAGGATGCTCGGCAGCGTGAGCGACCGCAGCGCCGGCAGGCGGGCGTCGTCCGCCTCGATGTCCATGACGATGAGCGCGTCGGCGGTCGAGCTCGCGGCGATGCGGGTCATGCCCTGCGGGTCGTCCTGCGTGAGCACCAGCACGTCGTGGTCGTGCTCACGGGCGGTCGTGACGACCCCGCCGACGAACTGCATGATGATCTGCACGTTGATGCCGGGCCGGAACGGGACCATCAGCGCGAGGACGTTGCTGCGGCTGGAGGCCAGGGCGCGCGCGCCGGCGTGGGGGCGGTAGCCGAGGTCGGAGATCGCCTGCTGCACCCGCTCGCGCGTGGGGGCGGAGATGGTGCGCTTGCCGCTCAGCACGTAGCTGACGGTCGAGACCGAGACCCCCGCCGCCCGGGCCACGTCCCCGATGGTCGCCATGCAGCACAGGGTAGTGGCGTGCCGGTGCGGGGCGTGCCGACCGGCCCTCCGGGGTGCGGCCGGCGCGTGCTCGAGGTGGTCGAACGCGCAGGTCAAGAGACGTCCTCCGATAGGTGAAGCGCTTCGACTACCGCAGATCGCCGAGGGGCGGCCGAGGTCCGATCCAGCCGCCCGCCGTGGGCGTCCAGCCGCATGAACACCGCCGCCACGACATCGAATCGCTTCGACCGGCTCCGTGACCATTTCGATATCTCCACCCCTGGACGCCGCCGCCCCCGGCTGCCTAGAGTGACGACCGCGCGAAGCGCTTCGACTCTCATCGACGAGAGTCACCGCTCGAGGAGGAGGGGAGACCGGTGGTCGTGACGATGCAGGACGTCGCACGCCGGGCCGGCGTCGCCCTGTCGACCGTCTCCGCGACGCTCACCTCCGCACGGCCGGTCTCCGCGGCCACCCGGGCGCGGGTGCAGGCGGCGATGGACGAGCTCGGCTACCGCCCGAACGCCCTCGCCCGCGGCCTCGCGTCGCGCCACAGCCGCGTGCTCGCCCTCACGTACCCCGTCGGGGCCTCCGGCCTGAGCAGGACGTCCGCCGAGTTCGTGCTCGGCGCCGCGGCCGGTGCCCAGGAGCGCGGGTACCAGCTCGTGCTCTGGCCGTTCGCGGTGGACGACGGGGCCGGCGTGCTGGAGGTCGCGCGGCAGGGCCTGGCCGAGGGCGTGCTCGTCATGGAGGTGCACCTGGAGGACGCCCGGGTGCGCGGACTGCGCGCCGCCGGCGTGCCGACGGCGCTCATCGGGCGGACGGCCGGCGACACCGACCTGCCGTCCGTCGACGTGGACTTCGAGGCCACCCTGCACGACGCGGTGGAGCACCTCGCCGCGCTCGGCCACCGCCGCATCGCGTTCGTCAACCACGCGGCGCACCGGGTGGCGGAGGGGCACGGGCCGACCGTGCGCGCCGCGGCCGCCTACGAGCGCGCGATGCGGCTGCGCGGGCTGACGTCCCGGCAGGTGCACGCCGACGAGTCCGTGACGGGCGGGCGGGTCGCCGTCCGGCTCCTGCTGGCCGACGCCGAGGCGCCCACCGCCGTGGTCACCATGAACGAGGACGCCACCTTCGGCGTCGTCGCCGAGCTCGGCGCGCGCGGCGTCGCGGTCCCGGGCGACGTGTCCGTGCTCGCGGTCGTGTCGTCGCCCGCCGTGACGGGCCAGTCGGTCCCGCCGCTGACGACGCTGCACGCGCCGGGTGCCGAGCTCGGTCGCGCCGGCGTGGACGTGCTGCTCGCGCTGCTCGGCGTCGGCACGCCCCCGCCCCCGGCGGTGCTCGCCTGCCGGCTCGTGGACTGCGGCAGCACCGGCCCCGCGCCCACGGGGACGCCGGTCCGCCCGGTCGGCGTCGTCGCCCTGGCGGTCGCGGCCGCCGCCCCCTAGACCCACCCGAACGGGCCGGCGACCGCCGCGCCCGGACAGCACGGAGCAGGAACTCGACGAGGAGGACGTGTGATGGCAGTGCAGCGGAAGACGGTCGTGGCGGGTGCCCTGGCGCTCGCCCTGCCGCTCGCCCTGGCGGCGTGCGGCGGTGACAGCAGCGGTGGGGGCGGCGGTTCCGACGCCGACACCCTCACCATCTGGCACTACGAGAACGACGACTCGGCCATGGGCCAGGCGTGGAACAAGGCCATCGAGATCTTCGAGGACGAGCACCCCGACGTCACCGTGAACGTCGAGAACCAGACGTTCGAGCAGATCCAGAAGAACGCCAAGATCTTCCTGACCGGCGACGACGTGCCGGACGTCATGGAGTACAACAAGGGCAACGCCACGGCCGGGCAGCTCGCGTCGCAGGGCCTCATCACGCCGCTGACGGAGGAGGCCGAGTCGCGCGGCTGGGACTCGACGCTCCCGGCGTCCATCCAGACCACGGCGCGCTACGACGAGCAGGGCCTCATGGGCTCCGGCGACTGGTACGGGGTGCCCAACTACGGCGAGTTCGTCGGCGTGTACTTCAACCAGGACATGCTCGACGAGTACGGCATCGCCGTGCCGACCACGTTCGACGAGTTCGAGGCCGCGCTCGCGACGTTCCAGGAGAACGGCGTCACCCCGCTCGCCGAGGCCGGCGCGGAGTACCCGATGGGCCAGCTCTGGTACGAGCTCGTGCTGCACTACGCGGACCGCGAGCTGGTCGACGACTACCAGCTGTTCTCGGCCGACGTGGACTTCCACGGCGACGCCTTCACGCAGGCGACCGAGAAGCTCGACGAGTGGATCAAGGCCGGCTACGTCGCCGCGGACTCCGCCGCGCTGACCGCGGAGGACATGGGCGTGTCGTTCATCAACGGCACGTACCCGTTCATGGTCTCGGGCTCCTGGTGGTTCGGGCGCCTGACCGAGGAGATCCCGTTCACCTGGGGCCAGACGCTGTTCCCGGAGAACACGATGCACCCGGGCTCCTCGGGCAACCTCTGGGTCGTCCCGGAGAACGCGGTCGCGAAGGACCTGGCGTACGACTTCATCGACATCACCCTGCGCCCCGAGGTGCAGGAGGTGCTCGGCCAGGCCGGCGGCCTGCCGGTCGCCGGTGACTCGTCCGCGATCACCGACCCGAAGACGAAGGAGCTCACGGAGAACTTCGAGGCGATCCTCGACGACGACGGCCTGGCCTACTACCCCGACTGGCCGGTGCCGGGCTTCTACGACGTGCTGGTCTCGGAGTTCCAGTCGCTGATCAACCAGTCGAAGACCCCGTCCGAGGTGCTCGACGGCCTGTCCTCGGCGTACGAGTCGGGCAAGACGGACCTCCTCGAGGGCTGACCCCGACCGCCCGGCCGGCGCCCCGCGTCCCCCTGCGGGGCGCCGGCCGGGACCCTCCCGCCGCCTTCACCGAGGAGCCGCTGTGACCACCGTCGACCGACCGCGGGTACGCAACCGCCGCTCGCGCGACTGGCTCGGGTACCTCCCGTACCTCGTGCCCGGCCTCGTCGCGTTCACCGTCGTCATCCTCATCCCGTTCGGGATGAACATCTACTACAGCCTGCACAAGTGGAAGGGCGGCAACGCCCCGCTGCGCTGGTACGGGCTCGGCAACTACACCGACCTGCTGGCCGACGAGCAGTTCTGGACGTCGTTCCGCAACTCCGTCGCGATGATCGTCGCGATGGTGCTGGTGCCGACCGTGATCGGCCTGCTGCTCGCCACCACGCTGTTCGACGTGCTCGGCAAGCGGTTCGGGCCGCGCGTCGCCTCGGTGCTGCGCGCCTCGTACTACCTGCCGCAGATCCTCCCCGTCGCGGTCGCAGGCGTGCTGTGGAACTGGATCCTCAACTCCCAGACGGGCGCCCTCAACGTGCTGCTGCGGGAGGTCGGCGTGACGGACCCGCCGAACTGGCTGGGCTCGACGTCGACCGCGCTGCCGACCGTGATGCTCGTGCTGATCTGGATCCAGATCGGGTACCCGGTGGTCATCTTCATGTCCGCGCTGCAGCGGGTCGACCCGGAGCTGTACGAGGCCGCCGAGCTGGACGGCGCGGGCTGGTGGCACCGGTTCCGCGCGATCACGATCCCGCAGATCAAGCCGGAGACGTTCGTCATCACGCTGACCTGCACGGTGGCCGCGCTCAAGGTCTTCGGGCCCATCTACGTGCTCACCCGCGGCGGCCCCGAGTCGTCGACGCTCGTGCCGAGCTACTACTCGTACCTGAACTTCTTCGACAAGTCGAAGGTCGGCTACGGCGCCGCGATCGCCAACGTCCTGACGGTCCTCATCATCGTGGTGGCCGTCGTGATCATGGTGCTGCAGTCCCGCAGCGCCCGCCGTGAGGAGGAGGGTCGCTGATGGCCGCCCCGATCGAGACGCTGCCGACGCCCGTCGCCGCCGGCCGGCCGCCGCGCCCGCCGCGCGCCCGGGCCACGGACACCGACCGCCGGCACCGCCGCGGCACCGCCCGCTGGTTCGTGCTCGCCGCCGCGGTCCTGGTGGCGGTGCTCATGCTCGTGCCGTTCGTCATCATGGTGCTCAACGCGTTCAAGGCGCCGGCGGACTACTCGCAGAACGGCCCGCTGTCGTGGCCGGCGGAGTTCTACACCGAGGGCCTGCGGAGTTTCTGGACCCGCGTGAACTTCCCGGAGAAGCTGGTCAACTCGGTGTGGATCTCCGGCACCGTGGCCGTGTTCGGCGTGACGCTGTCGCTGCTGTCGGCGTACGCCCTCGGCGTCGGGCGGGTCAGGGGCCGGATGTGGGTCGTCACGCTGTTCCTGCTGGCGAACATGCTCCCGCAGGAGGTGCTCGTCTACCCGCTGTTCCAGATGGCGCAGGAGGTGGGCCTGTCCAACAACCAGTGGTCGGTCATCATCATCTTCACCGTCATCCAGGCGGCCTTCGGCACGTACCTGCTGTCGTCGGTGCTCGGCACGTTCCCGCGGGCCCTGCTCGAGGCGGCGTCGCTCGACGGTGCGGGCCGGTGGCGCACGCTGTGGGGCGTGGTGTTCCCGGTGGTGCGGCCCACGCTGAGCGTCCTGCTCATCTTCTTCTTCATCTGGACGTGGAACGAGTTCTTCATCCCGCTGGTCATGCTCACGACCAACGCCACCCAGACGATCCCCGTCGCGCTCGCCTCCCTGCAGGGCGACCGCATGATGGACGCGCCCACCACGAACGCGGGCGCGCTCGTCTCGATGGTCCCCGCGATCATCTTCTTCCTGATCTTCCAGCGGACCCTCACCCGCGGCATCACCGCGGGCGCGGTCAAGTAAGGGCAGCGCATCCATGAAGTTCACCGACGGCTACTGGCAGAACCTGCCCGGGGTCGACATCCTGCGTCCGCGAGCGGTCGACGAGGTCGTGGTCGGCGAGCGGGGTCTGACCGCGTACGCCGGCGTGCGCCGGCTGGAGACCCGCGGCGACTCGCTCAACCACCCGCTCGTCACGATCACGCTCGACTCGCCCGCCGAGGGGGTGCTGGGGGTGACGATCGAGCACCACCAGGGCGGGGTGGAGCGCGGCCCGGCGTTCGCGGTCGCGGACGCCCGCCCGGACGTCGTCGTCACCGGGCCCACCGCCGACGACCCGCGCGCCGCCCTCACCACCGGCAACCTCACGGCCCGTGTCGCGACGACGGGGGAGTGGGCGCTCGACGTCGAGGTGGACGGGCGCGTCGTCACGGGGGCGACCTCCCGCGGCGTCGGGATCGTCACGGACGCCGACGGCCGGCAGTTCGTGCGCGAGCAGCTCGCCCTCGGGGTCCGCGACCACGTCTACGGCCTGGGGGAGCGGTTCACCGCGTTCGTGAAGAACGGGCAGGCGGTCGACGTCTGGAACGCCGACGGCGGGACGTCGTCCGAGCAGGCGTACAAGAACGTGCCGTTCTACCTGACCGACGCCGGGTACGGCGTGTTCGTGGACCACCCGGGCCACGTCTCGTTCGAGGTCGGGTCCGAGGTCGTCTCGCGCACGCAGTTCAGCGTCGAGGGGCAGCGGATGCGCTACTACGTCATCGCCGGGCCCGACCCGAAGGACGTGCTGCGCCGGTACACCGCCCTGACCGGACGGCCCGCGCGGGTCCCGGACTGGTCGTACGGCCTGTGGCTCTCGACGTCGTTCACCACCGACTACGACGAGCAGACGGTGACGTCGTTCGTCGACGGCATGGCCGAGCGCGGGCTGCCGCTGTCGGTGTTCCACTTCGACTGCTTCTGGATGCGCCGGTTCCACTGGAGCGACTTCGTGTGGGACCCGGCGACGTTCCCGGACCCCGAGGGGATGCTGGCGCGGCTGCACGAGCGGGGCCTGCGGGTGTGCGTGTGGATCAACCCGTACATCGCGCAGCGGTCGCACCTGTTCGCCGAGGGTCGCGAGCGCGGGTACCTCGTGACCCGCGCGGACGGCTCGGTGTGGCAGTGGGACCTGTGGCAGGCCGGCATGGCGCTCGTGGACTTCACGAACCCGGACGCCGTCGCCTGGTACCAGGGCGAGCTCCGGGCGCTGCTCGACATGGGCGTCGACTGCTTCAAGACCGACTTCGGCGAGCGGATCCCCACGGACGTCGTCTGGCACGACGGCTCGGACCCGGAGCGGATGCACAACTACTACACGCACCTGTACAACAAGTCGGTCTTCGACCTGCTGACCGAGGTGCGCGGCGAGGGTGAGGCGGTGCTGTTCGCCCGCTCGGCGACGGCGGGCGGCCAGCAGTTCCCCGTGCACTGGGGCGGCGACTGCGAGTCGACGTTCGTCTCGATGGCCGAGTCGCTGCGGGGCGGGCTGTCGCTCGCGTCGTCGGGCTTCGGGTTCTGGTCGCACGACATCGGCGGGTTCGAGGGGACGCCGGACGCCGCGGTGTTCAAGCGCTGGCTGGCGTTCGGGATGCTCTCCTCGCACTCGCGGCTGCACGGGTCCGGGTCGTACCGGGTGCCGTGGGCGTTCGACGAGGAGTCGGTCAAGGTCACCCAGCGGTTCACGGAGCTCAAGCTCTCGCTGATGCCGTACCTGTCGGCGGTCGGCCGCGAGGCGCACACCGACGGGCTGCCCGCGATGCGCCCGATGGTGCTGGAGTTCCCGGACGACCCGGGTGCGGCGACCGTCGACACCCAGTACCTGCTGGGGTCGTCGGTGCTCGTCGCGCCGGTGTTCTCGGCGGAGGGCGACGTGGACGTGTACGTGCCGGAGGGGGAGTGGACCTCGCTGCTCGACGGGTCGCGGGTCCGCGGCCCGCGCTGGCACCGCCAGCGCCACGGGTTCGACTCCCTGCCGGTGCTGGTCCGGCCGGGCACGGTGCTGCCGGTCGGCGCCCGCACGGACCGGCCCGACTACGACCACGCCGAGGGCGTCACCCTGCGGCTGTTCGGGCTGGCCGACGGCCACGAGTCGGTCACGCGGGTGGCGCGCCCGTCGGGCCGGGAGGCGGTGTTCCGGGTGACCCGCTCGGGCGACCGCGTCCGCGCGGAGGCCACCGGCGACGTGCCCGGTGCGTGGGCCGTGGCCCACGGGCTGGGTGCGCCGGTCGCGGCGTCCGGCGCCGTGCTGGAGGTCCCCGCGACCTGACCGACGCCCCGCCGTCCGGCGGCGGGGCGTGGCCGGCTCGCGCGCCCCGCCACCGGGAGCACCCGGACGGCGTCGACCCACCCGTCCCGCGGCAGGAGTCGCGGGAGCGCTCCCACACCGTGTATCGTATCGATTCGACAGGGTTGTCCCCGGACGGCCCGCCACCCGACCCCCGAGGACAGCCATGCCGACCACCCGTCCGTCCGGACGACAGTTCCCCGCCGACTTCCTGTGGGGCTCCGCCACCGCCTCGTACCAGATCGAGGGCGCCGCCACCGAGGGCGGGCGCGGCCCGTCCATCTGGGACACGTTCTCCGCGCGCCCCGGCGCCGTGCTGAACGGCGACACCGGCGACGTCGCCGCCGACCACTACCACCGGGTGCCCGAGGACGTCGCGCTCATGCAGCAGCTCGGCCTCCAGGCGTACCGCCTGTCCATCGCCTGGCCGCGCGTCCAGCCGGACGGCTCCGGCGCGTGGAACGACGAGGGCATCGCGTTCTACGTCGACCTGGTGGACCGTCTCGTCGAGGCCGGGATCGCCCCCGTCGTGACCCTGTACCACTGGGACCTGCCGCAGGCCCTCGAGGACGCCGGCGGCTGGGGCAACCGCGAGACCGCCTACCGGTTCGCCGAGTACGCCCGGAAGATGGCCGAGGTGCTCGGCGACAAGGTCACGGTCTGGACGACGCTCAACGAGCCGTGGTGCTCGTCCTACCTCGGCTACGCCTCCGGCGTCCACGCCCCGGGCCGCACCGAGCCGGCCACCGCGCTCGCCGCGGTGCACCACCTCAACCTCGCGCACGGCCTCGCCGCGCGCGCCGTGCGGGACGTGCTCGGCGACGCCGCGCAGATCTCCATCACCCTGAACCTCCACGTGACCCGCGCGGCCTCCGACGCCCCCGAGGACGTCGCCGCCAAGCGCCAGGTCGACCTGGTGGCCAACGAGGTGTTCCTGCAGCCGCTGCTCGAGGGCCGCTACCCGCAGGAGGTCCTGCCCCAGACCGCGCACCTCACCGACTGGTCGTTCGTGCAGGACGGCGACCTGGAGCTGATCCGCGTGCCCATCGACCTGCTGGGCGTCAACTACTACTCCACCGGCAAGGTGCAGCGCCTCCAGGGCGAGCCGGTCGTCGGCGACGGCACCCCCGGCCCCGACGGCCACAAGTCCTCGGTCGTCAGCCCGTGGGTCGGCTGCGACGACGTCGAGTGGCTGCCGCTGCCCGGCCCGCACACGGCCATGGGCTGGAACATCGAGCCCGAGGGCCTCACCGAGCTGCTGCTCGACCTGCACCGCCGCTACCCGGGCCTGCCCATGGCGGTCACCGAGAACGGCGCCGCGTTCTACGACGAGGTGTCCGCCGACGGCCGGGTGCACGACCTGCCGCGCGTCGAGTACCTGCACGACCACATCGACGCCGTGGGCGCCGCGATGGACGCCGGCGCCGACGTGCGCGGGTACTTCGTCTGGTCGCTGATGGACAACTTCGAGTGGGCGTACGGCTACGACCGCCGGTTCGGCATCATCCGCGTCGACTACCCGACGGGCGAGCGCACCCTGAAGGACTCCGCGCTCTGGTACCGCGACCTCGTCGCGACCCGGACGATCGCGCCGGCGGAGACGGCCGCCACCCTGTCCTGACCCACGCCGCCGCGCCGGGGGCGGTCACCGCGAGGTCGGTGGCCGCCCCCGGGCGCGTCCGGGATCATGGGGGCGTGCCCTCGACCCGTCGCTCCGGCAAGCGCCCGTACACCGCCGAGCACGTCCCGCTCGACCTCGAGCGCGTGCGCGGCGGGCGCACGTCCGAGGAGGGCCCCGACGGCACCTGGACGGTGCAGCGCGTCGCCGGGTCCGAGCGCACGTACCGCTGCCCGGGCTGCGACCAGGAGATCGCGCCCGGCACGCCGCACGTCGTCGCCTGGGCCGCCGACGGGATGTTCGGGCCGGACGCGGCGCTCGCCGACCGGCGGCACTGGCACGCGGCGTGCTGGTCGGCGCGGGGACGTCGCAGGCCCACCCGGCGCTGACGGCCGGACCGTACGCCCCCGGACTACGCTCGACGGCGATGACCACCGACGCCGCCTCCACCGCCATCCGCTCGCTGACCGTCCTGCCCGCGCACCGCGAGGACGTCGAGCTGCACACCGCCGACGGCCTCACGCTCGTCGGCGAGCTCGCCCTCCCCGTCCACCCCGACGGGACCCCCAGGACGCCCGCCGCGACGCTGGTCACCCTGCACCCGCTGCCGACCCACGGCGGCTACATGGACTCGCACGTGCTGCGCAAGGCCGCCTGGCGCCTGCCGGCCCTCGCGGACATCGCGGTGCTGCGGTTCAACACCCGCGGCACGTCCAGCCCCCGTGGCACCTCGCAGGGGTCGTTCGACGAGGGCCGGTCGGAGAAGCTCGACGTGCACGCCGCCATCGAGCTCGCCGAGTTCCGCGACCTGCCGCACCCCTGGCTCGTCGGGTGGTCCTTCGGCACGGAGCTCGCGCTCATGCACGGCCTCGACCCGGCGGTCGAGGGCGCCGTGCTGCTGTCCCCGCCGCTGCACCGCGCCACCGACGCGGACCTCGACGCCTGGGACGCCGACGGCAAGCCGCTCGTCGTCCTGGTGCCCGAGCACGACGACTACCTGCGCCCCGCCGAGGCCCGCGAGCGGTTCGCGCGCGTGCACCAGGCCGAGGTCATCGGCGTCGACGGCGCGAAGCACCTGTGGGTGGGGGAGGCGTACGTCCGCCGCGTGCTCGACGAGGTCGTCCGGCACGTCCGGCCCGGCTTCCCCGTGCCCCTGCCGACCACGTGGGACGGCCCGAGCGAGCAGGCCGCCACCGGCGCCCCCGAGGAGGACGCATGACGCACACCCCGCGCGCGACCGCCGTCGTCCACGCGCTGCGACCCGGGACCGGCCTGCCGCTGGTCCTGCTGCACGCCTTCCCGCTCGACCACCGGATGTGGGAGGACGCCGCCGCGCTGCTGCCCGGCGCCCCGCACGGTGCCGCCGCGCAGCCCGTGCTCGCGCTCGACCTGCCGGGCCTCGGCGCCGCGCAGGGCGTGCCGCTGCCCGACCCGTCGCTCGACGCGTCCGCCGACGCCGTCGCCGCGGCGCTCGCCCGGGCCGGTCACGACCGCGCCGTGGTCGCCGGCCTGTCCATGGGTGGCTACGTCGCCCTGGCGGTCCTCGAGCGGCACCCCGGCCTGGTCGCCGGGCTCGGGCTGCTCGACACCAAGGCCGGCGCCGACACCGAGGAGGCCCGCGCCAACCGGCTGCGCATCGCCGACGCCGTCGAGTCCGCGGGGACGGTCGACGAGGTGCTCCCCATGGCCGACGCGCTGCTCGGGCGGGCCGCCCGGGACCGCGGGACGGCGGACCGGGTGCGCGCGTGGATCGGGGCCCAGCCTCCGGCCGGTGTCGCGTGGTCCCAGCGGGCGATGGCGGCCCGCCCCGACCGGACGGCGCTGCTCGAGGAGTTCACGGGGCCGGCCCTCGTGCTGGTCGGCGAGGAGGACCAGCCGACGCCCGTGGCCGAGGCGCGCCGGACCGCGGGGCTCCTCGGCGTCGAGCCCGTCGTCGTCCCGGGAGCCGGGCACCTCACGGCGGTCGAGACCCCCGGCGCGGTCGCGGCCGCCCTCGCGGAGCTCCTCGCACGGGCGGCCGCCGGGCGCTGAGGCCGCGGCGGGCGCGCCGGTGCCCGGCCGGCGCGCGACCGTGCCGGCGTCGGTGGGGTCAGGCGGGTCCGGGGGCGTCACCCAGGGCGCGGGCGAGCGCGACGGGCAGGTCCAGCGACTCGCCGTCCTTGCCGCCCGCACCGAGCACCAGCGGCGGGTCCTGCGGCTCGGGCTGCACCCCGCGCAGCCTCGCGCCGATCGACGGCGGCACGGTCAGCACGTAGAACCCGCCGTCCGTCCCCACCGCGACCGTGCGATCACGGCGCAGGTACCACCCGCGCAGGGGCGTCCGGAAGCGCCCGCGTCCGCCGTACCCCTGCGCCTGGAGCGGCTCCGGCGCGACGCCGCGTGCCGTCGCCTCCGCGACGAAGCCGGCGATGAGCTCGCGTGCGCGCGCGGACTCGGCCTGCCGTCGCGCCCGCAGCGCCGCCTCGTGGGCGTCAGCGGCCTCGCGCCGCCGGGACCGCCAGTCCGACCCGGCGTCGGCGGCCGGCTCGGGCTCCGGGGCGTCGGGGGGAGGGGTGG
>JACXUT010000081.1 GCA_014763765.1 Micrococcales bacterium | reverse complement strand
CCCACCAGCCCACCCAGCCAGGAGCCCCGCCATGAGCCAGCCCCAGTGGTCGTTCGAGACCCGCCAGATCCACGCCGGCCAGACGCCCGACGCCGCCACCGGCGCCCGCGCCCTGCCGATCTACCAGACCACGTCCTACGTCTTCCCCGACGCGGGCGTGGCGGCCGACCGGTTCGCCCTCAAGGACCTCGGCCCGATCTACACCCGCATCGGCAACCCGACGGTCCAGGCCGTCGAGGACCGGATCGCCTCGCTCGAGGGTGGCGTCGGCGCGCTGCTGCTCGCCTCCGGCCAGGCCGCCGAGACCTACGCGATCCTCAACATCGCCGAGGCCGGCAGCCACATCGTCGCCAGCCCGTCCCTGTACGGCGGCACCTACAACCTGCTGCACTACACGCTGCCCCGGTTCGGCATCGAGACGACGTTCGTCACCGACCCGCACGACCCGCAGGCCTGGCGCGACGCCGTGCGCCCGAACACCAAGGCGTTCTACGCCGAGACGGTGCCCAACCCGAAGCAGGACGTGCTCGACATCGAGACCGTCGCCGGCATCGCCCACGACTCCGGCGTCCCCCTCATCGTCGACAACACCGTCGCGACGCCGTACCTGATCCGGCCGCTGGAGTGGGGCGCGGACGTCGTCGTGCACTCCGCCACCAAGTACCTCGGGGGTCACGGGACCGCGATCGGCGGCGTGATCGTCGACGGCGGCACGTTCGACTACGGCACCGACCCGGAGCGCTACCCCTCGTTCAACCAGCCCGACCCGTCGTACGACGGCCTGGTGTTCGCCCGGGACCTCGGCAAGGACGGCGCCTTCGGCGTCAACCTCTCCTACGTCCTGCGCGCGCGGGTCCAGCTGCTGCGCGACCTCGGCGCGGCGATCAGCCCGTTCAACGCGTTCCTCATCGCGCAGGGCCTCGAGACGCTGTCGCTGCGCGTCGAGCGGCACGTCGCGAACGCCCAGAAGGTCGCCGAGTGGCTGGAGGCGCGCGACGACGTGCTCTCCGTGACGTACGCCGGCCTGCCGTCCCACCCCCAGTACGAGCTCGGCCGCAAGTACGGCCCGCGCGGCACGGGCGCGGTGCTGGCGTTCGAGATCGCCGGCGGGGCCGAGGCCGGGCAGGCGTTCGTCTCCGCGCTGGAGCTCCACTCCAACGTCGCGAACATCGGCGACGTGCGCTCGCTCGTCATCCACCCCGCGTCGACCACCCACAGCCAGCTCACGCCCGAGGAGCAGGCGCTGTCCGGCGTCACGCCGGGCCTGGTCCGGCTCGCCGTCGGCCTGGAGGGGATCGAGGACATCCTCGCCGACCTCGACGCCGGGTTCCGCGCCGCCAAGGGGGCCTGAGCACCGCCGTGACCTCCGCCACCACCCGTCCGACGGGCGCCGTGACCCCCACGGCGCCCGTCGGCGCGCCCGCGTCAGGACGGTCCGACGTGCCCGAGCACCGCACCACCCGCCAGCCCCGCCGCCGCGCCCTGCCCGACGGCCCGCCGCGCGCGTCGTCCGCCTGGCGCGAGGGGGACCCCGTCGGCCGGCGGCAGTTCGCCGACCTCGGCCCGCTCGACCTCGAGGCCGGCGGCCGCCTGCCGGGCGTCCGGCTCGCGTACGAGACCTGGGGCACCCTCGCGCCCGACGGCTCGAACGCGGTGCTCGTGCTGCACGCCCTGACCGGCGACTCGCACGTGACGGGCCCGGCCGGGCCGGGCCACCCGACCCCGGGCTGGTGGTCGACGCTCGTGGGCCCCGGGGCGCCGATCGACACGGACCGCTGGTTCGTCGTCGCGCCGAACGTCCTCGGCGGCTGCCAGGGCAGCACCGGGCCGGCCACCGCGGCCCCGGACGGCCGGCCGTGGGGCAGCCGGTTCCCGCACCTGACGGTCCGGGACCAGGTGGCCGCGGAGGTCCGGCTCGCCGACGCGCTCGGCGTCGGGTCGTGGGCGCTCGTCGTCGGCGCCTCGATGGGCGGCCAGCGCGCGCTCGAGTGGGCCGTCACCGCGCCGTCCCGGGTGCGGGGGCTCGCCGCGATCGCGACGACCGCGCAGACCTCCGGCGACCAGATCGCCTCGTTCCACACCCAGCTCGCCGCGCTCGCCGCCGACCCGCGGTTCCGCGGCGGGGACTACTACGACGCGCCCGACGGGGAGGGGCCGCACGTGGGTCTCGGCCTCGCGCGGCAGATCGCCCACCAGACGTACCGCAGCGCCACCGAGCTCGACCAGCGCTTCGGCCGGATCCCGCAGGGCGGCGAGGAGCCGCTCGAGGGCGGGCGGTTCGCGGTGCAGTCCTACCTCGACCACCACGGCGACAAGCTCGCCCGCCGGTTCGACGCGAACACGTACGCCGTGCTGACGCGCTCGATGATCACGCACGACCTCGGCCGCGACCGCGGCGGCGTCGAGGCGGCGCTCGCGACCGTCACCGCCCGCACGCTCGTCGTCGCCGTGGACTCCGACCGGCTGTTCCTGCCCGAGCAGTCCGCCCGCATCGCCGCCGGCATCCCCGGCTCCGGCCCGGTCCGCACGCTGCACACCCCGTACGGCCACGACGGGTTCCTCATCGAGCACGACCAGCTCGGCCCGCTCGTGCGCGCGCACCTGGAGGGCTGAGCCGGCGGCGCACCGGCCGTGGCACCCTGTGCCCATGGCAGCCAACGGGACCGGGGACGTCACCGAGCGCGAGGCCGTGCTGCGCCGGCAGTGGGACACGCTGCGCGCCTGGGTCGGGGACGTGGTCGCGGCCGGCGACGGCGGCGCCCCGAGCATCCTCGACGGCTGGACGGTCGCGGACCTCGTCGCGCACCTCGGCCGGGCGATGGGCGCGCTGACCGCCTGCGAGCCCGCGCCCCCGGGGACCGTCCCGCTGACGCTCGGCGAGTACCTCGGCACGTACGCGGGCCGCGCCGCGGACATCGACCGGGTCACGCGCGAGCTCGCCGCGCAGATCGCCGACGACCCGCTGCGGCACGTCGACGACCTCGTGCGCGAGGCCCTGCGCCACGTCGCCGACCTCGGCCCCGCCGACCAGGTGGTGCAGGCGCGCCGGGGACCCGTGCTGCTGTCCACCATGCTCACGTCCCGGATCACCGAGCTCGTGGTGCACGCGGACGACCTCCAGCGGTCCCTCGCACGCACCCGGGGCGCCGCGCCTGGCTCGCGCGCCGAGCTCGGCGACGGTGTCGGGCCGCTCCCCGGCGTGCCCGGAGGTCTGGGACCGGCCGGCGGCCTCGGCGACGGCGTCACCTCCGGCGGGCCGCTCGACGGCGACGCCCTCGACCTCGTCGCGCAGGAGCTCCTGGCCATCGTGCGCGCCCGCGGCGGCTGGGACCTGGAGGTGGTGCGCCCGCTGACCTGGGTGCGCCTCGCGGCCGGCCGGGTCCCGTACGACGTGGACGTGCTCGCGTCCGCCCTCGCGCCGCGGTTCCCCTCGGACGCGGTCCCGGACCTGGGACGCATGCTCCCGCTGCTCTGACCCCCCGCGCACCCGCTCCCGCACGCCCGGACCCGCGCACGCACGGTCCGGACCCGCGCACGCCCGGCCCGCGCGCACGCACGGCCCGCGCGCCCGCCCAGCCCCCAGCCACGCTCGCCGAGAAGCCAGGACACGCCGAGCGGCCCCGCGGATCCCGGGCGTGTCCTGGCTTCTCGGCGGCGGGGCCGCCGGACGGGGCGGGATCGCGCCCGCGCGGGCCCGCGCGCGTGGTTAGGTTGGGGGCGTGCTCGCTGCCTACGTCAACCGGTTCGCGCCCGAGGAGCCGCTCGCCGGCCTGGTGGTCGGGGACCTGCCCGCACCGGAGCCCCGCACGCACTGGACCACGGTGGACGTCCGGGCGGCCGCGCTCAACCAGCACGACCTGTGGTCGCTGCGCGGCGTCGGGCTGCGGGCCGAGCAGCTGCCGATGGTGCTCGGCACCGACGCGGCGGGCGTGACGGCGGACGGCCGCGAGGTCGTGGTGCACGCGGTGGTCGGCGGCGACTCCGGCCACGGCGTCGGGCCCGACGAGCCCCGCTCCCTGCTGTCCGAGCGCTACCCCGGGACCCTCGCCGAGCAGGTCGCGGTCCCCACCTGGAACCTCGTGCCGAAGCCCGCGGAGCTGTCCTGGGCCGAGGCCGCGTGCGTGCCCACGGCGTGGCTGACCGCGTACCGGATGCTGTTCCGCACCGGTGGCGCCCAGCCCGGCCAGCGCGTGCTCGTGCAGGGCGCCGGGGGCGGCGTCGCGACGGCCGCGGTCCGGCTGGCGTCCGCCGCGGGGCTGGAGGTCTGGGTGACGAGCCGCGACGCCTCCCGGCGCGAGCGGGCGCTGACGCTCGGCGCCGCCGGGGCCGTGGCGCCCGGGGAGCGGCTGCCCGCCCGCGTCGACCTCGTGATCGAGACCGTCGGCGCGGCGACCTGGTCGCACTCGGTCCGCTCGGTGCGTCCCGGCGGCACGATCGTGGTGGCCGGCGCGACCACCGGGGACCCCGCGGCGATGGAGATCCAGCGGCTGTTCTTCCTGGAGATCGCGGTGCTCGGCGCCACCATGGGCTCCCGCCAGGACCTCGAGCAGCTGCTGGGGTTCCTCGCCCGCACCGGCATCCGGCCCGTCGTGGACTCGACCGTCCCGCTGGCCCGGGTCGGCGAGGGGCTGGCACGCTTGGCACGCGGCGAGCAGTTCGGGAAGGTCGTCGCGGAGGTCTGAGGCACCGGGCCGCGCGCCCGCGACGGAGGAGGGCGCATGGCGGGTCGCTGGCAGCCGGACGTCCTGGGCGACGGCTACCGCGTGCGGACCCTGGAGCTCGCGCCCGACGACGAGGGCGAGGTCGTCGCCAGCCTCGTGCGGTACGCGCCCCCGACGCCGGAGCCGGTGCGCCCGTCCCGTGCGGTGCTGTACCTGCACGGGTGGTCCGACTACTTCTTCCAGACCGGGCTCGCGGAGTTCTGGCACGCGCAGGGCGCCGCGTTCTACGCCCTCGACCTGCGCAAGTACGGCCGCAGCCTGCGCCCGCACCAGACGCCCGGCTACGTCGACGACCTGCGGACCTACGACGAGGACATCGAGGCCGCCCTGGAGCAGGTGCACCGCGACCTCGGCCGGTTCGCGCGCGTGATGCTCATGGGCCACTCGACGGGCGGTCTCATCAGCGTCCTGTGGGCGAACCGGCACCCGGGCCGGTTCCACGGCCTCGTCCTCAACAGCCCGTGGCTGGAGCTCCAGGGCGCGGCCGTCGCCCGGCACGTCAGCGCCCCCGCGATCGCGCGCCTCGCCCGCCTGCAGCCCAAGGCGCCGCTGCCGAACATCGACCCCGGGTACTACGCGCGCACGCTGCGGAGCGCCGACGGGGGCGAGTGGACGTACGAGGACGCGTGGCGCCCGGCCCGGTCGTTCCCCGTCCGGCCGGGGTGGCTCGCGGCGATCCTCGACGGTCACGCGGAGGTCGCGCGGGGGCTGCACATCCGGCGGCCGGTGCTGATGCTCGCGTCGGACCGCACGGTCATCAGCCCGCGGTGGAGCGAGGACATGCGCGCCGCCGACGTGGTGCTCGACGTGGAGCTGCTGGCGCGGCGCGCCGTCCAGCTCGGGCCGGTCGTCTCCGTGGTGCGGATCGCCGGCGGGCTGCACGACCTCACGCTGTCACCGGCCCCGGTCCGGGCGCGGCTGTACGCCGAGATCAGCCGGTGGACGGCGGCCTACGGCTGGTCCTGACCGCCGCGCGCGTCAGCGGACGCCGACCGCCTCGCCCAGCGTCGGGCCGTCCTCGCCGAACCGCCACACGCGCCAGCCGTCCGTCGGGGACTCGAGGTCGGCCGCGACCGTCGCCGCGTCGTCCGGGTCGGCGTGCACGCTGCCCCCCGGCAGCTCGATGAGGCCGTCGGCGCGCAGCGTCGCGGTGAGGCGCTGGCCGCGGCGCACGCGGTGCCAGACGAGCTCCAGCGCCGACCGCTCGGCGGCCGCGAGCGCGGCGAGCTCGGGCAGCGGGCGGTGGTCGACCTCGCCGCGGTGCTGCGGTCCCCCGTCCGGCGGCACGGGCGGCATGAGCGTGGTCTCGTCGCTGCGCGGCGACGACGGCGCGGGCCGGGGCGTCGGCGGGCCGGCGGGCGCCGGGGCGGCCGGGGCGGTGGCGTCCCGCTGCGCGTCGGGCTCCCCCGCGGCGGCGTGCCGTCGCGGACCGGGGCCGTCGGCGGCGTCGGTGCCGTCGGCGGCGACGGACGGGGTCGACGCGGCGGCGGCCGGCGCCGGGACCACCGGGGTGGGGTCCGTGACCGCGGCCGACGGCGGCGGCGCGACCTGCACCGCGCCGGTGCGCGGGCCGGGCTCCACCGCGCGCCGGACGCCCGCGGTGGACGAGCGCAGCGGCGACACGTCGACGTAGCGACGGCCGCCCGGACCCTGGGTCACGCCCATCCGCAGCACCTCGACGTGCAGGCCGGCGGTGACGAAGTCGACGGCGTCCAGCAGCCCGCCGGTCACGTCCGCGCACACGACGACGAGGCGCACGCCCGCCGCGGTGTCGCGGCTCGCGAGGATCGGGGAGCGGTCGCGGAACACGGCGAGGTCGGCCTCGAACGACTCCGCGCCGCCGGCGTACATCCGCGCGAGGTCCGACCGGCTCAGGCGCGCGGCGCCGCCCGCGTGCCGCAGCGCGCGCACCAGCGCCGCCTCGTCGAGCAGCTGCACGACCTCGACGACCACGGGGCGCGCGGAGGCGTCGAGCGCCAGCAGGTGCGGGCCGCCGGGGCCGCCCTCGCGCACGGGGAGCACCTGCTCGCCCAGCAGCGCGGAGACGTGGTCGGTGACGAGGGCCGAGGAGTCGGCGTCGAACGAGTCGGAGCGGGGTCGCATCGGCTGGACGAGACTGCTGCGGCCGCCGTCGAGCTCGAAGATCGCCATCAGTACGCTGCTTCCCTTCCTGCGTCCGCCGTCCCGCCGCACCGCGGCGCGGACCTCGCGGCCGGCGCCCCTCGCCGGTGCCCGCGGACGCGCTCCACCGCACGGCAGTCTGTCATCCCCCGGGCGTCACCCGGCCCGGGAACCACCCATCTGCACGACATGTCCACGCGGGCCGGCAGCACCTCGGCGCACCGCCCGCCCCGTCACGACCGAAGACGTTCCTCCAGCCGCTCGACCTTGCCCGTCAGCTCGCCGGTGCGGCCGGGCCGGATGTCGGCCTTCAGCACCAGGCTCACCCGCCCGCCGTGCCGACCGACCGCCTCCGTGGCGCGGCGCACGACGTCCATGCACTCGTCCCACTCGCCCTCGATCGTCGTGAACATCGCGTCGGTGCGGTTCGGGAGCCCGGACTCGCGCACCACCCGCACGGCGTCGGCGACGGCCTCGGTCACGGACTCGCCGGAGCCGAGCGGGGAGACGGAGAACGCCACGAGCATGCCTCCCACCCTGGTGCAGGACCCCGGCCCGCGTCCACCCCCCGGACGGCTGCACCGCACCACCCATCCGCCGCCGCGTCCGCTCCGAACCACGGGTGCGTGCGGACCTGCGCGCACCGTCAGCGGGGACGCAACCCCGGGAGGAGACAGATCACATGAGCCAGTCGGCCAACCGCCTCGTCGGCGGCATCTTCGGCGCGGTCTACCTGCTCGTCGGCATCGCGGGCTTCTTCGTCAGCTCCGGGGCGGCGTTCGCCGGCACCGAGGGCGGGACGCTGATCCTGTTCGAGGTGAACCCCCTGCACAACATCGTGCACCTCGGCATCGGCGCCGTGCTGCTGGGCGCCGCGGCGGCCTCCACGCGCGCCGCGAGGACCGCCAACACCACGGTGGGCGGCGTCTACCTGCTCGTGGGCCTGCTCGGGCTGTTCCTCGTCGGGTCGTCCGCGAACATCCTGGCGCTGAACGGCGCCGACAACGTGCTCCACTTCGCCAGCGCCGTCCTGCTGCTGGGCGTGGGGCTCGGCGCGGACCGCACCGCCGAGGCGGGGACCACGGCCCGCCGCGCGGCGTGACCGCCCGCCGGCCGGCCGCGACCCGGGCGGCCGGCGGAGCGCCCGCCCGCGCGGAGGGCGCCCTGGCGCTCACCGCGCGGGCGTGGGCGGCGACCGCGGCCCTGGGCCTCGGCCTGGTCGCCTGCGGCACGGGCGCCGGCCACCTGGCGCACCACCTCCCGGTCGGGGTCGCGCTGACCGGGCTCGGCCTCGCGGCGCTGGGGTGGTCGCTCGCGGCGCTCCGCGGGCCGGCCCCGGCGCCCCGCGCGGCACTCGGCGCCCTGCTCGCCGCGGGGCCCCTGGTGCTGCTGAGCGCCCCCGCCACGGGCCGCGCCCCGACGCTCGCGGAGGGCGCCGCCCTCGTCCTGGCGCTGGCCGGCGCGGTGCTGCTCGGTCTCGCCGAGCGCGCGGCCTCCACGCCGCGCCGACCCGTGCGCCGCCCCGGACCTCTCGGGCAGCTCGCCGCCCTCGCGACCGGCTCGGTGCTGGTCGCCCTCGTCACCGTCCCGGGGCTCGCGGCCACCGAGGCCGGCGAGCACGCCGTCCCGCACGGCCGGCACGGGCAGCAGGGCCCGCACGACGGTCACGGCCTGCCTGCCGAGCAGCCGCACCACTGAGCCGCCCGGCCCGGCGCCGCCCGCTCGCGCCGCACGGACCGCCCGACGCCGCAGGCCCGGCTCCCCTCAGCGGGGAACCGGGCCTGCGGTCGCGGTGGGGACGGGCGTCAGGCCGCGTCGTCCTCCGAGGTGAGGTTCCGGGTCTTGTTCTGGTCGAGCAGGATCCCGGGGCCGTTCGTGGTCGAGACGGTCGCCTTGGTGATGTAGCGGCCCTTCGACGCGGACGGCTTCAGACGCAGGATCTCCTCCAGCGCCGCGGCGTAGTTCTCCACCAGCGCGGTGTCCGAGAAGGACGTCTTGCCGATGATGAAGTGCAGGTTCGCGTGCTTGTCGACGCGGAACTCGATCTTGCCGCCCTTGATGTCGGCGACGGCCTTCGCGACGTCCATGGTCACGGTGCCGGTCTTCGGGTTCGGCATGAGGCCACGCGGACCGAGCACCTTGCCGAGGCGGCCGACCTTGCCCATGAGGTCCGGGGTCGCGACCGCGGAGTCGAAGTCGGTGTACCCGGCCGCGACCTTCTCGATCAGCTCGTCGCCGCCGACCTCGTCCGCACCGGCGGCGCGGGCCTGCTCGGCACGCTCGCCGTTCGCGAAGACGATGACGCGGGCCGTCTTGCCGGTGCCGTGCGGCAGGTTGACGGTGCCGCGCACCATCTGGTCCGCCTTGCGGGGGTCGACACCGAGGCGCATCGCGACCTCGACGGTGGCGTCGTACGACGTGGTCGACGTCTCCTGGGCCAGGCGGATCGCCTGGAGGGGGGCGTAGAGGGTGCCCGGCTCGATCTTCTCGGCCGCGGCGCGGTACGCCTTGCTGTGCTTCGCCATCTGCTCTGTCTCCTTGTCAGCAGTCGTGGTCGTCGGGCCGCACAGGGCCCTGCCACTGGGGTGCCCGCCCCGGACGTCCCGGGGCGGGCGGGTGGTGCGTGAGGGTCAGCCCTCGACCTTGATGCCCATGGAGCGGGCGGTGCCGGCGATGATCTTCTCGGCGGCGGCCAGGTCGTTGGCGTTGAGGTCCTCGAGCTTGGTCTGGGCGATCTCGCGGACCTGGTCCGCGGTCAGCGTCGCGACCTTGACGGTGTGCGGCGTGGGCGAGCCCTTCGCGACACCGGCGGCCTTCTTGATGAGCTCGGCGGCCGGCGGCGTCTTCGTGATGAAGGTGAACGAGCGGTCCTCGTACACCGTGATCTCGACGGGGATGACGTTGCCGCGCTGCGACTCGGTCGCCGCGTTGTACGCCTTGCAGAACTCCATGATGTTCACGCCGTGCTGACCGAGCGCGGGGCCGATCGGCGGCGCGGGGGTGGCCGCACCGGCGTTGATCTGGAGCTTGATGAGGCCGGTGACCTTCTTCTTCGGGGGCATGAGCCACCCTTTCTTCTCTCGTGGGCCGACGCCGTGGGCGATGACCCGGTTGCAGTGCCGTCGTGCTCCCGGCGGGGCCGGGCGCAGGTCAGATCTTGGCGACCTGGCTGAACGACAGCTCGACCGGGGTCTCCCGGCCGAAGATGGACACGAGGACCTTGAGCTTCTGGTTCTCGGGGCTGATCTCGGAGATCGTGGCCGGCAGCGTGTCGAACGGGCCGTCGGTGACGGTGACCGACTCGCCGACGGAGAAGTCGACCTCGATCGCGGCGGCGGCCTTCTGCTGCGGGGCGGCGGCCGGGGCCTTCGCCTCGATCGTCGGCGCCAGCATCGAGAACACCTCGTCGAGCGTCAGCGGCACCGGCTGGTGGGTGTGGCCCACGAAGCCCGTGACGCCGGGGGTGTGCCGCACGGCGCCCCACGACTCGTCGGTGAGGTCCATGCGGACGAGGACGTAGCCGGGGATCCGGACGCGGCGCACGACCTTGCGCTGCGCGTTCTTGATCTCCACGACCTCCTCCATGGGGACCTCCACCTGGTAGATGAAGTCCTCCATGTTGAGGCTCTGCGTGCGGTTCTCGAGGTTGGTCTTCACCCGGTTCTCGTACCCCGCGTACGAGTGGATGACGTACCAGTCGCCGGGCTGCGAGCGGAGCTGCGCCTTGAAGGCCGCGACCGGGTCCTCGTCGACGTCGGGCTCGTCGTCGACGGGCTCGTCCGCGACGGGCTCGTCGTCCTCCGTCCCGGCGGCCTCGGGCTCGTCCCCGGCCTCGTCGCTCACGTCGGCCGGCTCGTCCGAGCCCGCCGCGGGGGCCTCGACCGCCTCGACCGACGCGAGGGCGTCGTCGAGCTCGGACTCGGCGGCACCCGGACCGGGCTGCTGCGATTCCTGCGACACGTGCGAACCTGCTTTCTGCTGCGGACGATGGTGCTGAGGTGTCGAGCGCCCGGGCGGGGCGCCGCGGAGGCTCAGCCCCCGAAGATCCAGCGCGTGGCCTGGCCGATGCCCAGGTCGACGACCGTCACGAACGCCATGACCACCGCGACGAACACCAGCACGACGGTCGTGTACGTGACGAGCTCGGACCGGGTGGGGCGGACGACCTTCTTGAGCTCCGCGACGACCTGGCGGACGAACAGCGCGATCCGGGCGAACAGGCCCCGGCGCTTCTCCGGACGGGCGGGCTTGCCGGCACCGGTCCGCTCGGCGGGCTCGCCCGCGCCGGACGCCGCCACGGGTGCCGAGTCGCTCACCTGTTCGTTCCCCTACGTCTCGCGACGCCGGCCGTCGCCGGTCGCCTCTTGTCGTCCACCGGCCCGCTGGGGTCGGCGGTCCGTGACCACAAACGCAGGGCAGGCGAGACTCGAACTCACAACCGCCGGTTTTGGAGACCGGTGCGCTACCAATTGCGCCACTGCCCTACGGCGGCGTCCCTCCCCCACGACGGCACCGCCCCCGTGGGCACGGCTCATCATGGCGGGCGTCAACCACCGAGGGACAACTGTACGCGACGGTCGGCCCGGGGTCGAACCGCGCCCCGTCGGGCCGCTCGACCCGCTCCGCCGCAGGTCTGCGAGGATGGTGCCCGTGAGCGCGCACGCCGACCAGCCCGCCCCGTCCGCCCCCTCGCCCCGCCGCGTCTCCGCGCGCGTCGGCGGCATCGCCGAGTCCGCCACGCTCGCCGTGGACGCGAGGGCCAAGGCGCTCAAGGCCGCCGGCCGGCCCGTCATCGGCTTCGGCGCCGGCGAGCCCGACTTCCCGACGCCGGACTACATCGTCGAGGCCGCCGTGGCCGCCACGCGCGACGCCGCCAACCACCGGTACTCGCCCGCGGGCGGGCTGCCCGTGCTCAAGGAGGCGATCGCGGCCAAGACGCTGCGCGACTCCGGCTACGAGATCTCGCCGGCCGACGTCCTGGTGACCAACGGCGGCAAGCAGGCGGTCTACGAGGCGTTCGCCACGCTGCTCGACCCGGGCGACGAGGTGCTGCTGCCCGCCCCGTACTGGACGACGTACCCCGAGGCGGTGCGGCTGGCCGGCGGCGTCCCCGTCGAGGTGTTCGCCGGGGTCGAGCAGGGCTACCGGGTCACCGTCGAGCAGCTCGAGGCCGCGCGCACCCCGCGCACGAAGGTGCTGCTGTTCTGCTCGCCGTCCAACCCCACCGGTGCGGTGTACACGCCGGAGGAGACCGCCGAGATCGGCCGCTGGGCGCTCGAGCACGGCGTCTGGGTCGTCACCGACGAGATCTACGAGCACCTGACGTACGACGGCGCGGTCGCCACGCCGGTGCTGCGCGTCGTGCCCGAGCTCGCGTCCACCACCGTGGTGCTCAACGGCGTCGCGAAGACCTACGCGATGACGGGCTGGCGCGTCGGGTGGCTGGTCGGCCCCGCGGACGTCGTCAAGGCCGCGACGAACCTCCAGTCCCACCTGACGTCGAACGTCGCGAACGTGTCGCAGCGGGCCGCGGTCGCCGCGCTGACCGGGGACCTGTCCGCGGTCGCGGCGATGCGCGAGGCGTTCGACCGGCGCCGCCGCACGATGGTCGCGATGCTCGGCGAGGTCGAGGGCGTGCGGATCCCGGCACCGCAGGGCGCGTTCTACGCGTACCCGGACGTGCACGGCCTGCTCGGCCGCACGTTCCGCGGCGTGACCCCCACGACGTCGGCGGAGCTCGCCGCGCTGCTGCTCGACCAGGCCGAGGTCGCGGTGGTGCCCGGCGAGGCGTTCGGACCCAGCGGGTACCTGCGCCTGTCGTACGCGCTCGGCGACGCGGACCTGGCCGAGGGCGTCGGCCGCATCCAGGCGCTGCTCGCCGAGGGCTGACGCCGGCGTCCACCGGTCGGTGGACGCCGGGTCCCGACCGCCGGTCGTCGCGGCGGCGCACGCCCGCACGGGACGCTGGCGGCATGACGACAGACGACCTCGCGGTCCGGGTGACCGGCCTGCAGAAGCGGTACGGCGGCAAGCGCGCCGTCGACGGGCTCGACCTCACGGTGGCCCGCGGCGAGATCGTCGCCGTGCTCGGGCCGAACGGCGCGGGCAAGACGACGACCGTCGAGATCCTCGAGGGCTACCGGCACCGGGACGGCGGCGACGTGCGCGTGCTCGGCACCGACCCGCAGACCGCCGGCCGGGACTGGCGCGCCCGCATCGGCATCGTGCTGCAGACGACGAACGACCTGGCGGAGGCCACCGTCGGCGAGCTGGTGCACCACTTCGCGCGCTACTACCCGGACCCGCGCGACCCCGAGGAGGTCATCGACGCCGTCGGGCTGCGCGAGAAGGTGCGCACCCGCAGCCGGCAGCTCTCGGGCGGGCAGCGGCGCCGGCTCGACGTCGCCCTCGGCATCGTCGGCCGCCCGGAGCTGCTGTTCCTGGACGAGCCGACCACCGGGTTCGACCCCGAGGCGCGGCACGCGTTCTGGGACCTGATCGCGGGCCTGCGCGACGGCGGCACGACGATCGTCCTCACGACGCACTACCTGGAGGAGGCCGAGCACCTGGCCGACCGGGTGGCGGTCGTCCGCGCCGGGCGGGTGGTCGCGGTGGACACCCCGGCCGAGCTCGGCGGGCGCTCCGCGCAGGAGGCCGTCGTGCGGTGGGTCGAGGGCGGGGTGCACCGCGAGCAGCGGACGGACTCCCCCACCGGCCTGGTCACGGCGCTCGCGCACCGGCTGGGCGGCGAGGTCCCCGGCCTGCAGGTCGCGCGGCCCACGCTCGAGGACGTGTACCTGGGCCTGATCGCCGAGGACGCGTCCACCACCCCGGCGGTCGAGGCCGCCCTCGTCACGACGGAGGCCCTGCGATGAGCGCCACCACCCTGGACCGGCCGGCCGCCGCGCGGCTGCCCGGCACGCTGCGCCTCGGGTACGAGCGCGCCCGCTACGAGGTCCGCGGGTTCTTCCGCGAGCGCGACGCGGTGATCTTCATCTTCGCGTACCCGATCATCATGCTGGCGATCTTCGCGACGGTGTTCGGCCAGGACGGGGCGGAGGTCGCGAACGGGGTGCCGTTCGCGCAGTACTTCCTCCCGGGGATGATCGCCACGGGCGTGCTGCTGTCCTCGTTCCAGTCGCTGGCGGTCTCGATCCCCGTGGAGCGCGACGAGGGCGGGCTCAAGCGGCTCGGCGGCACCCCGCTGCCGCCCGCGGCGTACTTCCTCGGCAAGGTCGGCCAGGTGCTGGTCACGTCGGTGGTGCAGGTGGGCTTGCTGCTCGCCGTCGCGGCGCTGCTGTTCGACGTCGACATGCCGGGCACCTCCGCCCTGTGGGCCACGTTCGCGTGGGTGTTCCTGCTGGGGGCCGCCTCCGGCGCGGTGTGCGGCGTGGGGTTCTCGTCGATCCCCCGCTCGGGCCGGTCCGCGAGCGCCGTCGTGACGCCCGTGGTGCTGGTGCTGCAGTTCATCTCCGGGGTGTTCTTCACGTTCTACGACCTGCCGTCGTGGATGCAGAACCTGGCGTCGGTGTTCCCGCTCAAGTGGATGGCGCAGGGCATGCGCTCGGTGTTCCTGCCGGACAGCGCACGCGCCCTCGAGCCCTCCGGCGAGTGGCAGCACGGGGCGATCGCCGCGGTGCTGGTCGCGTGGCTCGTGGTCGGCCTCGTGGTGGGCGCCCGCACGTTCCGGTGGCGTCGGCGTGACGACGGCTGACCTGCGCCACACTGGGCCGGTGAGCAGCCCGCAGGAGCCGGCGGCCGGGGGCGTGCCCCCGGTCACCGGCCGCGCGCCCGGGTGGTTCCTGGACGACGAAGGCGCCGGGGGTGCGGGAGCGTCGGCGGGGCGGGCGCGCGCCGTCCGCACGCGGCTGCCCGCCGGCGCCGGGTCGGCCGAGCGGCACGAGTTCTGGCGGCGGGCGCTCGCCGGCTGGGACGCCGCGTTCTACGCCCTGCTGGCGATCAGCGCCGTCTCGATGCTGGCCGTCGACGGCACGCTGCCCCCGCGGCCCGGCACCGCGGCGGCCATCGGCGGGCTGGCGGTGCTGCTGGCGGCCTACCTGCTGCTCGGCCGGCGGGGGGCGCTGCGGGGGGACGCCCGGCTCACGCGCGTCTACGTGGTGGTGCTCATCGCGGTCGTCGCGCTGGCGAGCGGGGTCAACCCGATCGGGTCGATCCTGCTGTTCATCGGGTTCTCGCAGGTCTGGTTCTTCTCGGGCAGCCTGCGCGAGGGCGTGCTCGCGTCCGTCGTCCTCACGGTCGCGACGAGCGCGGCGATGGCCGTCGCCGAGCGCGCGACCGGCCGGGACCTGCTGTCGCTGACCGGCCAGATGGCGATCGGGCTCATCTTCTCGCTCGCGCTCGGGCTGTGGATCACCCGGGTCGCCGAGCAGTCGGAGGAGCGGGCGGCCCTCATCGAGCAGCTCGAGGCCGCGCAGGCGGAGCTGGCCGCCAGCCACCACGCCGCGGGGGTGCTCGCCGAGCGGGAGCGCGTCGCGCAGGAGATCCACGACACGCTGGCGCAGGGCTTCACGAGCGTCGTCATGCTCGCGCAGACGGCGCAGGCGCAGCTCGAGGTCGGCCAGCAGCCGCAGGCCGCGGACCGCCTCGTGCAGATCGAGCAGGTCGCGCGGGACAACCTCGCGGAGGCGCGGGCGCTGGTGGCCGCCTTCGGGCCCGCCGCGCTGGCGGACGCCACGCTCGGCGAGGCGCTGGAGCGGCTGGCGGAGCGGTTCCGCGCCGAGACGGGCGTGCGGGTGGACGTCACGCTGGCGGACGTCGGGCCGGCCGGGCGGGACACGGAGGTCGTGCTGCTGCGCGCCGCTCAGGAGGCGCTCGCGAACGTCCGCCGGCACGCCGGGGCCCGCCGCGTGCTGCTGCGGCTGGCGGGTGGCGACGGCTCCGTGACGCTCGAGGTGCTCGACGACGGCCGCGGGCTGGCGCCGGGCACGGCGGAGGGCGTCGGGCTGCGCGGCATGCGGGACCGGGTGACCTCCGGCGGCGGCACGCTCGACGTCGCCGGCGAGCCGGGGCACGGCACGCGGGTGCGGCTCGCGCTGCCGCTGGCGGCGGGGGCACAGGTATGCAGCAGGTTTCGACGCGCGTGCAGACGGTCATGCAGGATCCGCTGGGCTTCGTGAGGCAGGTGTTCGCCGCGTTTCGCACCAACCAGGGGTTCCTGCTCGCCGGCGCGGTGGCCTATTACACGCTGCTGTCGGTGGTGC
>JACXUT010000333.1 GCA_014763765.1 Micrococcales bacterium | reverse complement strand
CCACCCCGCGGGACCCCCCGTCCCGCGGGGTGGCTGACGGCTGGGGAGGCGGTCAGGCCCGACAGAGCGCACGCGCGCACCCGCGCCGCAGCGGGCGGCAGGCGAGGTGCGCGGTCGACATGGCGGCGAGTCTCGCACGGTGCCGGCCGCCCCGTCACCGCCCGCGGCCGGTGCGTCTCACGGGCCGGACGCGCGTGTCGTAGCCGTGTCCCCGTGCCGCCGTGCGGGCGGGCACGCCGGGCGCGGTCGGCGAGGACGGAACCGGGCGGCGCGGCACGCAGGGCCCGGGAGGCCCCGCTGGGAGGGAGGAGGCCGGTCAGCCGCCCGGGGGCTCTGTGACGTCCTGCGTCGGGGTGCCGGCCGGGGCCTCGTCCTCGTCGGCCTCCGGGTCGGGGTCCGGGACGACGACCGGCCAGCGCTCCCGGTCGTGGACGGTCGCGCTCGCGTCGGTCCCGATCTCGACGAGCTGCCAGTCGAGGATCCGGCGCGCGTCGGGGTCCCAGCGCAGCAGCGTCATCTCGGCCGTGCCCTTGAGCGGGCCGATGCGGGGCTCGTTCTCCTGCGCGCCGGCGGTCGACGACGAGATGTAGCGGATGCCCTCGCCGACCTGCTCCGGGTCCGTGCGGGTGTGCATGTGGCCGGACACCAGGGCGGGCACGCAGCCGTCGGCGAGCATCGCGGGCGCCGAGCGCGGGTTGTGGAACAGCACGAGGTCGACGCCGGCGCCGTCGTCGCACGCGACCTGGGACAGGCGGGCGCCGACCTCCGCGTACGACTCGTCCTGGGTCTGCTCGACGATCAGCCGGGTCGCCTTCGGGTCGTGGTCGCCGAGGATCCGCAGGCCGCGGGCCTCGATCACGGCGCCGTCGAGCACGGTGGCGCCCGCGCGCGCGTACTGCGCGGTGGTCTCGGCCGAGTCGTGGTTGCCGGGGGCGGTGATGAGGTCGACGCCGTCGGGGATCGCGCGCGCGAACGTGCTGACGCAGTACTGCTCGACGGAGGTGCCGTTCATCGTGGTGTCGCCGGCGTCGAGCACGATCTGCGCCCCGGACAGCTCCGCCATCGACGTGATGAGCGGGGCCATGCCGACGTTGCAGTGCAGGTCCGACACGACGAGCAGCGTGACCGGCTCGGCGTCGGCGTCCTGCGACGGGGACGGCGTCGGCGACGCCGGGGAGGCCGACGCCGCGGGGGAGCGGGAGGCGTCCGGCGAGCCGGAGGGTCGGGCGCTCGGGCCCGCGCTCGGTGACGGGCGGGCCGCGGCGGCCGCCTCGCGGTCCTCCCAGTCCGCCCACGCGGCGACGAGGGCGTCGTCGGCCTCCTGGTAGAACTCGTCGTTCTCGCGCAGCGCCCGCACGACCAGCCCGCCGTAGGTGTCGACGATGCCCCCGAGCCGCCCGGTGATGCGCGCGCCCTCGAGCGGCGTGCCGTCGAACACGGAGGACGCGGCCTGCGCGTCCTCCTCGGCGCGCGACCGGTCCTCGTCGCTCGACGTCAGCAGGGCACCGACGAGCACGACGGCCGTGGCGCCGCCGACGATCTGCCGCCGGTGCGGTGCGATCCGTGCCCCGAGCTCGTGCCGGCGGGCGGCCCCCAGGAGCGCCCGGCCGCCGAACCACAGGGCGAGCAGGACGGCGAGCGCGACGAGCGAGCGCCGGCCGGCGTCCGCCGCCAGGGCGCGCGCCGCGTCCTCGACGGTGGCCTGCGGGCCGGTGAAGAACTGCAGGTAGGCGTTCAGGTCGCCGGTCAGCGCCTGGAGCGTGTCGACACCCTGCAGCGCGTCCACGTCGGCCGGGATCTCCTCGACCACCACCCGGGTGCCGAGCCCCAGCGGCAGCGGCGAGTCGATCCGCAGGGTGCCGAGCGGCCCGAGGTCGATCGTGATGGTCGAGTCCGTGGTGACCTCGTACCGGGCCTCGTGCGGGCCGAGGCTGAGGTCCGCGCTCGCCGTCGTCACGCCGAACCCGAGCGCGACGAGCACCGCGGCGACCGCCAGCAGGACCCGGGGCAGCCAGCGGCGGACGCGGCCGCCCGGGGCGGTGCGGGGAGCCGGGGCGGGCGCGGCGGCGGGCCGCGGGCCGGTGGGG
>JACXUT010000080.1 GCA_014763765.1 Micrococcales bacterium | reverse complement strand
GTGGGGGTCGGGCGGTGGGTGAAGCGGTGGAACGTCGCGCGGGTGCCGCCCTCGCTGCGCCGGGCCAGGGCCAGGCCGACGACGAGCGCGCCGAGCAGCGGCCCGACGCCGCACGCGACCATGCCCGCCCGCGCGCCGAGGTGCTCGCACACCCAGCCGATGAGCGTCCCGGACACGGCCTGCGCGCCGAGCAGCACCAGCACGTACAGCGCCATGACGCGACCGCGGACGTGGGGGGCGACCGTCGTCTGCACCAGGGTGTTCGAGCCCGTCAGGTACAGCAGGGTGGCGACGCCCATGGCGATGAGCACGGCGACGAACACCGGCCGGCTCGGCGCGGCGGCCGCGAGCAGCTGCAGCACGCCGACGACCCCCGCGAGCACGACCAGGTGGGTGATGCGGCTGCCCCGGCGTCGGGTGGACAGCAGGGCGCCGGTCAGCGCACCGACCGCGAGCATCGACGTCAGCAGCGCGTAGCCGCCGGCGTCGGTGTGGAACACCTGGTCGGTGTACGCGGCGAGCACGGTCGCCATGTTGATGCCGGTGACGGCGACGAAGCCGACGAGCACGACCGACCACAGGATGCGCGGCGTCCGGCGGACGTACGCCAGGCCCTCGCGGAGCTGGCCCTTGGCGCGCGCGACGACCGGGGCGGCGGTGAGCTCCGAGGTCCGCATCACGGCGAGCAGGGCGACGGCCACGAGGCACGCGACGGCGTTGAGCAGGAACGTCCAGCCCTCGCCGACCGCGCTGATGAGCCCGCCGGCGACCGCCGGGCCGACCAGCCCGCCGAGCTGGAACACCGCGGAGTTGACGCTGATCGCCTGCCGCAGGTGCTGCGGGCCGGCGACCTCGTGCACGAACGCCTGGCGCGCGGGGTTGTCGAACACCGTGGCGAGCCCGCTGACGAACGCCGCGACCAGGACGTGCCACGCCTGGACGTGACCGGACAGCGCGAGGACGCCGACGGCCAGCGTGGACAGGCCGAACACCGACTGGGTGACCATGAGCACGCGGCGCCGGGGGTAGCGGTCGGCGACGACCCCGCCGACCAGGCCGAGCAGCAGCATCGGGACGAACTGCAGCGTCACGGTCAGCCCCACCAGGGCGGCCGAGCCGGTGAGCGTCAGCACGAGCCAGTCCTGCGCCACGCGCGCCGCCCAGCCGCAGGTGTTGGTGAGCACCTGCGAGGAGACGTAGAGCCGGAAGTTCCGGACGCCGAGCGCGGCGAGCGTGGCGTTGCGGGGGCGCGGGCCGGCGGCGGCGGCCGGCGCGGGCCGGCGGTGCAGCGCGATGCGGGGCCGGTGCAGCGTCCGGCGCAGGCGCCCGGCGGCGGAGCGGTCGGCCTGCGGCGCGCGGGCGGTGCGGGCGCTGCGGGAGGGGCGGCGGGTGCGGGTCGGGGACGAGGACGGGCGGCGGGCCGAAGGCACAGGTGTTCCTAGCTCAGGTGGTGCGGAGGTGTGGGTGCGGAAGCGTTGCGGACGCGTCGGGGTGCCTCCAGACTACGTCGCGGCGAGCGATTTTCAGAGGTGATGACGGGAATGACTGTGATCACGTTCTGTGATGATGTGGTGGTGGCGCCGCAGGTCAGCGGCGCCGTCCCGGACCCGGAGGGCAGCCGTGTTTGACCCCGACCAGCTCCGCACTTTCCTCGCCGTTTCCGAGACGTTGAACTTCACGCGCGCCGCGGCCCGGCTGTCCCTGTCGCAGCCCACGGTCAGCCAGCACGTCCGCAAGCTCGAGGACGCCGCGGGCCGCCGGCTGCTCGACCGCGACACCCGCGGCGTGCAGCTGACCGACGACGGCCAGGCGATGGCGACGTTCGCCCGGACGATCCTCGCGGCGCACGACGAGGCCACGCGGTACTTCACGGGGTCGGCGATGCACGGCCGGCTGCGGTTCGGCGCGGCCGACGACCTCGCGCTCGCCCAGCTCCCGCGCGTGCTGCGCGACTTCCGGCGCCTGCACCCGCGCATCAACCTCGAGCTCACCGTGGCGCAGAGCGGCACCCTGCACCGCCGGCTGCACGCGGGCCAGCTCGACCTCATCTACATCAAGGAGGCGACCGGGCACTCCGAGGGGCAGCTCGTGCGCCGGGACCGCCTGGTGTGGGTGGCGGTCCCCGGCACGGCGGTCGAGGCGGACGCCCCCGTGCCGCTCATCACCTACCAGGGCGCGTCGCTCACCCGGCAGGCCGCCGTCCGGGCGCTCACCGAGGCGGGGCGGCCCTGGCGGACCACGTGCAAGGTCGTCGAGGTCAACGGCGTGCTGGCGGCGCTGCGCGCGGGCCTCGGCATCGCGGTGCTGCCGCAGAGCCTGCTGCCGGAGGACCTGGTGCAGCTCCCGGCGGCGGCGCTCGGCCTGCCGGATCTCGGCGACGTCGACATCACGCTCGTCGCGAACCCCCGGTCGCCGCGGGAGCCGATCGAGGCCCTCACGTCGGCGATCCTCGGGCACGCACCGCGCTGACGACGCCGGCCGCGCCGGGTCGCCGGAAATACTGCCGTCATCGACGCTGGTTAGGCTCGACGAGGACCCGCGGCAGCGCGGGCGGACCGGCACGAGGGAGAGCGTTCGTGGCACAGGGTGTGGTGGCCGACGGCCTGCAGGTGGGGTACGCGGCGATGCTGGAGCAGTTCCATCCGACGGAGGCCGTGGAGCTGTCCGCGTACGCCGAGTCCCAGGGGTTCCTCGGGACGATGGCGGCCGACCACTTCCAGCCGTGGGTCCCGCAGCAGGGGCAGTCCGCGTTCGTCTGGAACGTGCTGGCCGCGCTCGGTGAGCGCACGACGGGCGACATGGGTCCGGGCGTCACCGCCCCGACGTTCCGGTGGCACCCCGCGATGGTGGCCCAGGCGTCGGCGACGCTCGCGGCGATGTACCCGGGGCGGCACTGGCTGGGTCTGGGGTCCGGCGAGGCGCTGAACGAGCACATCACGGCGCAGTACTGGCCGGAGGCGCCCGAGCGCATCAACCGGATGTTCGAGGCCATCGACATCATCAAGAAGCTGTTCTCGGCGTCGCTGGCCGGCAAGGACGTCAAGCACGCCGGGCAGTTCTACAAGCTCGAGTCGACGCGCCTGTGGACGATGCCGGAGGTCCCGCCGGAGATCCTCGTCGCGACCGCCGGACCCGTCACCGCCAAGCGCGCGGGCCGCCACGCGGACGGGCTGATCACGGTCGGCGCGCCGCTGGAGAAGATCAGCGGGCTGTTCGGCAAGTTCGACGAGGGCGTGCGCGAGTCCGGCCGGAACCCCGAGGACCTGCCGAAGGTGCTCCAGCTCCACCTGTCGTGGGCGGAGACCGACGAGCAGGCCATGGAGAACGCCATGGTCGAGTGGCCGAACGGCGGCATGAAGTTCCCGAAGGGCGACATCCGCTCGCCGTTCGACTTCGCGCAGATGGCCAAGCTGGTGCGCCCCGAGGACTTCGAGGGCCGCATGGTCATCTCGGCCGACCCCGACGTGCACCGCGCGGAGATCCAGAAGTACGTCGACCTCGGCTTCGACCGCGTCTACCTGCACAACGTGGGCCGCAACCAGCGCGAGTGGATCGACGTGTTCGGGCGCGACGTGCTCCCGAAGCTGGTGCGCTGACCGTGCCCGACGACGCCCGGTCGTCCGCCGCGGACGTCCTCACCGCCTGGGCCGTGCCCGGGATCGGTGAGGTGCGTCCCGGCGACGACCTGGCGACGCTGCTGGGCGACGCGCTCGCGGGGGACGCGGCCGCCCGGCCCGCGACGGCGCTCGCGGACGGCGACGTCGTGGTCGTGACCAGCAAGATCGTGTCGAAGGCCGAGGGGCGCGTCGTGCGGGCCGCCGACCGCGAGGCGGCGATCACGGCCGAGACGGTGCGCGTCGTCGCGACCCGCGAGCACCCCGGCGGCGTCACGCGCATCGTGGAGAACCGGCTCGGCCTCGTCATGGCGGCGGCCGGCGTCGACGCGTCCAACACCGACGAGGGCACGGTGCTGCTGCTCCCCGAGGACCCCGACGCCACCGCCCGCGCGCTGCGGTCCGCGCTGGCGGAGCGGTTCGGCGTGCGGCTGGGCGTGCTCGTGACCGACACCGCCGGGCGGCCGTGGCGGCAGGGGCAGACCGACATCGCGATCGGCGCCGCCGGCGTGCGCGTGCTGGAGGACCTGCGCGGCACCACCGACACGCACGGCCGCACCCTGCAGGTCAGCGTCGCGGCGCTCGCGGACGAGATCGCCGCGGCCGCCGAGCTCGTCAAGGGCAAGGCCACCGGCCGGCCGGTCGCGGTCGTGCGGGGGATGGCCCACGCGGTCACGGCCGAGGACGGGCCGGGTGCGCGGGCGCTCGTGCGGGTCGGGCCGGACGACATGTTCGCCGAGGGCACCGCCGAGGCGTACGCCCGCGGCTGGAAGGACGCGACGGAGCGCTGACGCGCGCGGCGTCAGGCGAGCGCGAGGTGGATCAGCAGCGCGTCGTCGAGGGCGGCCGCGGTCTCGGCGTCGAGCGACCCCAGGCGTTCGCCGAGGTGTGAGACGTCGACCGCCCGGAGCTGCTCGGCCTGCGCCGTGGACTCGACGGTCGGGCCGGTGCGCCGATCGGGCCGGACCAGGACCTGGACGCCGAGGACCCGCGCCGTCGTCACGCCCGCCGCGCGAGCACCGCCAGCCACTCCGCGTCCGCGTGCCAGGGGTCGCCGGACAGCGACGCCCAGTGCGCGTCGACCCGCAGCCCGGCGTCGGCGAGCACGGGGGTGAGCGTCCGCGGGACGTAGTCGTGGAACCACATGCGGTACGTCGTGACGTCGTCCGCCCCGGTCACGACGGTGTACTGCCGGCACCGCACGTCGCCCGGGTACCGGTGCGTGCGCGCGAGCACCAGGTGGCGGCCGGGACGCCACAGGCCGCCGTCGGCGACCGCCCACTCGTCCTGCGGGCCGGAGCCCGCCTGCGCGGGGGTGGAGACGTCGAGCACCAGGGCCCCGCCGGGGGCCAGCGCGGCGCGGGCGCGGCGCAGCACGTCGTCCCGGACGTCGTCGGGGAACGTCGAGAGCTCGCCGTACGCCTGGAGCACGAGGTCGAACCGGCCCGGCTCGTCGAGGGTCCGGAAGTCCTGCCGCCGGTACTCGATGTCCAGGCCCGCCGCCCCGGCCTCGCGGCGCGCGTGGGTCAGCGATCCCGGGCTCAGGTCGACGCCGGTCACCCGGCACCCGAGCGCGGCCAGGCGCTGCGCGACCAGCCCCGGCCCGCACCCCAGGTCCAGCACCCGCGCCCCCGGGACGGCGATCCCGAGCGCGGCGAGGTGCGCGACGGTGCGGTCGAGCTCCGCGGGGCGGCGGCTCGCGGCGTCGTGCGACGGGTCCAGGTGGGCGGCGAGCAGCTGCGTCGCGATGTACGGGTCGTCCCAGAACGGGCCGTCACCCGGGGCGAACGGCTCCGGGCGGGCGGTCGCGGCGGCGAGGTCGGTCGGCACCGGGTCAGCGTGGCGGACCCGGCGCCGACCGCGCCACGGGATTCGGGCCGGTCAGCCCTGCGCGGCGATCTGCGCGGACTGGCCGGTGGCGCCCGGCTCACCGGCCGGGATCGGCTCGGCGATCACCGCGGTGCCGTAGGCGCAGACCTCGGAGAACTGCCCGATGGAGTCGGTGTCGAACCGCATGGCGACGATCGCGTTCGCGCCGCGCTGCGCCGCCTCCTCCGTCATGCGGCGCATCACCTCGTGGCGGCTGTCGTACATGATCTTCGTGAACTCGGGGATCTCCCCGCCGCCGATCGACCGGAACCCGGCCGTGAAGCTCTGGCCGATGTTCGTCGACCGGACCGTCAGGCCCATGACCTCGCCCAGCACGGCCTGGATGCGGTAGCCGGGGATCTCGTTGCTCGTCACCACGATCATGCGCCGATGGTGCCAGCCCGCGACGTGCGCCGCTCGGACCGCCGCACGGGGAGCAGTCCCTCCGCACGTTCGGATCCGATCGCACCGACACGCTCGGCGTGTTCGCGCGAACGGATCCGATCGCCCGGGGCGCGGCGCGTGCGCACGTACGGATCCGATCGCCCCGCGCCGCGGGGGCCTCACACGGCGCGGGGCTGCGTCGTCAGGACGTCCGAGGGCAGCAACCGTGCGCCCACGGGAGGAGCAGCAACGTGAAGGTCTTCATCGCCGGTGGTCGTGGCAGGGTCGGGTCGAGGCTCGGCGAGCTCCTGGTGGCACGTGGTGACGAGGTCGTCGTGGGAGAGCCCGCGGACGGTGTCGACGTCCTCACCGGAGCGGGGCTCGACGAGGCGCTGGCGGGTGTCGACGTCATCGTGAACGTCCTGAACACCGGCCGGTTCGACGCGGAGGGCGCCCGGGCGTTCTTCACGACGTCGACCCGGCGGCTGGACGAGGCCGGCGCCCGGGCGGGCGTGCGGCGGCACGTGCTGCTGTCGATCGTCGGCGTCGGGTCGGGGACGGCGTCCTCGAACGGCTACTACGTCGGCAAGGTCGCGCAGGAGCAGACGCTGCGGGCCGGCGCCCTGCCCTGGACGATCGTGCGGGCCACGCAGTTCCAGAGCTACGTCCCGGTGCTCGCCGACCAGCACACCGTCGACGGCGTGGTGCGCGCGCCGCACTCGCTCGTCCAGCCCGTCGACCTGGACGAGGTGGTGGCGCTGCTGGCCGAGGCGGCGACGTCGGACGACCTCGGCGAGGTCGAGATCGCCGGCCCGGTGCGGTACCACCTCGACGAGCTGATCCGCGGGGCGCTCGCGGCCGCCGGGGACCCCCGCGAGGTCGTCACCGTCGACGCCGACGGCGCACCCGACGCGCTGGTGCCGCACGGTGAGCACCGCGTCGGCGCCGTGCGGTACGCGGACGCGGACGTCCCCGCGGCACACTGACGCCAGTCGCCGCCGACCCGAGGAGCCCAGGTGACCGAGCAGGACCCGACCGCGAGCGAGGCGCTCGACGACGTCTCCGCGGAGCGCCGGCGCCTGCTGTCGCTCGCCTACCGCATGACCGGGACCCTGAGCGACGCCGAGGACGTCGTGCAGGAGACGTACCTGCGGTGGTACCGGCTCGACCCGGGGGAGCGCGCGGCGGTCCGGGTGCCCGCGGCGTGGCTGACCCGGGTCGCGAGCCGCGTCGCGCTCGACCACCTCGGGTCCGCCCGGGTGCGCCGCGAGACCCACGTCGGGCAGTGGCTGCCCGAGCCGGTGCCGGCCGACCTGTTCGCCGGGACCGCCCCCGTCACCACGCTCGGGGGCGGTCCCGCGGCCGACCCGCTGGACCGGGTCACGCTCGACGAGTCGGTCAGCACGGCCCTGCTCACCCTGCTGGAGGCGATGACGCCGGCGGAACGCGTGGCGTTCGTGCTGCACGACGTCTTCGGCCTCCCGTTCGACGAGATCGCCGAGGTCGTCGGGCGGTCACCGGCCGCGACGCGCCAGCTCGCGACGTCCGCCCGCCGGCACGTGCGCGAGGGCCGCCGGGCGCGGGTCGGCGTCGGCGAGCACGACCGGGTCGTCCGGGCGTTCCTCGACGCGAGCGTCGGCGGCGACCTGGGCCGGCTGCTGCGGGTGCTCGCGCCGGACGTGGAGCTGCGGGCCGACGGGGGCGGGGTGGTGCAGGCCGCGCCGAACGCCGTGCGCGGGCAGGACAACGTGGCGCGGTTCCTGCTGGGCGTGCTCGCGAAGCAGCCGGCGCTGCGGTTCGAGGAGCGGCGGACCGCCGACGGCCTCGGCTACGCGATGCGGCTGGGCGAGCAGCTGTTCGGCATCGTGACCTTCGCCGTGGACGCGGGGCGGGTCACCCGGCTGTGGCTCGTCGTCGACCCGCGCAAGCTCACCCGGTGGGCGCCCGCGTGAGCGGACCGCGCCCCGGCCTCACATCCGCGGTGGCCGCGTCGTCGACACGGCGGGGCGCGGCACCCGTCGCGCGCACGAGCACGAGGAGGGGCAGATGAGGATCGCCGTGTGCGGCGGGACCGGGACGGTCGGACGGCACGTGGTGCGGGTCGCCGGCGAGCGGGGGCACGACGTCGTCGTGGTGAGCCGGGCCGCGGGCGTCGACCTGGTGGCGGGGCCGGACCGGGCGGCGGACGCGGTGCTCGCCGGGGCGGACGTCGTGGTCGACGTGCTCAGCACCACGACGCTGTCGGCCCGGGGGTCGGTCGCGTTCTTCACGGCGACCAGCCGCCGCCTGCTGGCCGCCGAGCGGCGCGTCGGGGTGCCGCACCACGTCGCGCTGTCGATCGTCGGCATCGACCGGATCGACGCGGCGTACTACGCGGGCAAGCTCGCCCAGGAGCGGCTGGTCGCCGGCGGCCCCGTGCCGCACACGATCCTGCGGGCCGCCCAGTTCCACGAGTTCGCCGGGCAGGTCGTCGGCCAGGCGTCGATCGGGCCCGTCACGCTCGCGCCGCGCACGCTGACCCGGCCGGTCGCCGCGGCCGAGGTCGCCGAGCACCTGGTGCGCGTGGCCGAGGGGGCGCCGGCCGGACGGGCGCCGGACCTGGTGGGGCCCTCGGACGACACGCTGGCGGCGATGATCCGCCGGCTGTCCGCGCACGACGGGGTCCGGCGCCGGGTGCTCGAGGTGCGGCTGCCCGGCGGGTACGGCGCGGGGCTGGCGTCGGGCGCGCTGCGCGGCGGACCGGACGCGGTGCGGGGCCGGCTGTCGTTCGACGACTGGCTCGGCTCGGAGGCGCGGACCGGCTGAGCCCGCGCCCGCACCCGCACCCGCACCCGCACCGGCGCTCAGGCCCGGGCGGCGCGCGCGGCGGCCTTCGCGGCCTTCTTCGTCTCGCGGACCTCGCCGAGCGAGACCGGGTCGCGCACGTCCGCGATCGAGCGCGGCGCGTCGTCCCCGTACGCCCCGGCGGCCTCCCGCCAGCCCGCGGGTTCGACGCCGCGCTGCTTGCCGAGCAGGGCCAGGAAGATGCGGGCCTTCTGGTCGCCGAACCCCGGCAGCGCCTTCAGGCGCCTCAGCACGGTGGCGCCGTCGGGGTCGCTGTCGGTCCACAGCCGGGTGACGTCGCCGTCATACGCGTCGACGACCGCCCGCGCGACCGCCTGGATGCGTCCCGCCATCGAGCCGGGGAACCGGTGCACCGCCGGCGGCGTCGCGCACAGGGCGGCGAACTCGTCGGGGTCGGCCTCGGCGATGCGGCGGACGTCGAACCCGCCCATGCGCGCGGCGATCTTCGCCGGGCCGGCGAAGGCCGACTCCATCGTGACCTGCTGGTCGAGGAGCATGCCGGTGAGGAGCGCGAAGAAGTCGGACGCCAGGAGCGAGTCTGCGGTCGAGTCGCCGGTGAGCCAGAGCGCATTGGTCATGGGTCGATTCTGTCATTCGGTCAGGGGCGCCGCGGTTCGATGTTCAGTCCACTCGAGCGAGGTCCAGCTCCAGAATGCGGCCACGTTGAGCGTCTCCGGTCGATGGCGGCACGCACGGCTGCGCCTCAAGAGACCTGCGCCCAGGCGTACCCCCGTGTGGGATTTCCTCACCCCTGCGGCCCCTAGAGTGGTAGGTCCGTGCTTCTGTACGCTCTGCGTAACGAGCCGATCCAGGAGGAATGATGGACGCCGATGATGATCTCGAAATCGTGGCAATGGGAGACGTGTCGCGAGCGCTTGCTGGCCTCGACGATGCAGCGCGCGGCCGAGTGATTCGGTGGGCTGCTGAGCGCTACGGGATCGTGCTCGCGTCGGCGCCGCGCAACGGTGGCGGCTCGAGTCTGAACCCGAAGCCCATCACAGACTCGACCGGTGGCGAGGTCGAGGATGAGGATGGCACGGACGAGATTCCCGAGGGCGGACCGCCCCGTTGGGCTCACTTTGCTGAGCTATACGATGCCTCAGGTGCGAGGACGCACCCGGACGGGATGCTCGTCGCCGCCTACTGGGTGCAGGTGCTCGGGGGGCAGGACTCTTTCGGCTCGTTCGAGTTGAACAGGCTCCTCAAGGACCTGGGGCACGGCGTAACGGGTACCGCCAAGGTCATGTCTGGCCTCATCAGCAAGAGGCCTGCTTTAATACTTCAGTTGAAGAAGTCCGGGAGGAGTCAACAGTCGCGCAAGACGTACCGCCTCACCGAAGCAGGCAAGAAGGCCGTCGAGCAGATGATCGCGAATGGCGATTGAACCGAGGGATGCGTTTCAGGCGCTTCCGTCGACACTCGTCGAGGACTTGCTAGATGCTCTCAAGCAAGTTCTGCAGAACTATGCCGAACATCGATGGGAGCCCTCAGAACTCAACGGCGGAAAGTTGTGCGAGGCGGCATACACAATTATCAAGGGCTACTTTGCTGGCGCTTACGAGCACCGCGCCCAGAAGCCCAGGAATATTGTCGATGCCTGCCGCGAGTTCGAAAGAGAGCAGGGGCCGCGCTCTGCGCGGATCCAGATCCCTCGGGTGCTCATGGCACTGTACGAGATTCGCAACAATCGGGGGGTCGGGCATGCGGGTGGGGACGTGGACCCGAACCACATGGATGCCACGGCCGTTGTCTATATGAGCAAGTGGGTGGTCGCAGAGCTTGTGCGACTGCTCCATGGTCTGTCGACCGAGGAGGCTGCCGACCTCGTTGAGGCACTGGTCGAGCGTGAGGTAGCCCTGGTGTGGCGAAGGGGCGACATGCGGCGCGTGCTTACCCCGGGCTTGAGTCTGCGCAAGGGGACCCTGTTGCTCCTATCGGGCGTGACGGAAGCGCGTGAGTCAGAACTGATCGCATGGCTTGAGCAGAAGCGTCCCTCGGACTACCGAAACAAGGTGCTCGTGCCGATGCATCGCGACAGGCTCATCGAGTATGACCAGTCAACGCGGACGGTTGTGCTTCTGCCGCCGGGAGTTGCTGCAGCTGAAGGCCTGATTAGGGAGTTGGGCGAGCGCGGCTGACCGGTTAGGCATCGCGCGATTGCTGCTCATTCGTCTCCGCTGCAGTCTTGGGTGGTCTTTGCATTATCTGCTAATTGCGCATAGGTTCCTTCGGGCTGACGCCGAGTGAGTCTGCGAGGATGCAGAGGCTGCCCACGCTCATGTTGCGTTCGCCTCGCTCGACGGCTCCGACGTACGTGCGATGCAGTCCGGACGAGGTGCGCGAGCTCCTCCTGAGAGATGCCTCGTGCACCGCGCTCCTTGCGGACGGCTTCACCCAGCAGTCGCAGTCGTCTCCGTAGCTCCTCGCTGTACGACGCCATGCCAGGCCATGACGGTCTGGCGAGTGGAGGTGTGTGGCCTGAGTCATCGATATTTCGAGGCGGAGTCACGTGACGACGCCGAGGAGCAGGTCCGACGCGCCCGTCTTGCGGGGCTGGACGTGCGTGCAGCACCCGCGCCTCGGGAGATCGAAAGGGCGTACGTGACTGCTGGTCCTCTCCAGCGCAAGAAGCTGCTGGCGAGACTCGACGGTCTCACCAACCCGCGCGAGCGCCAGGGGTCGAGGTCTGCGCTGCGTCGGTTAGAGCGTCAAGTTGAGAGGGCTCGGTGGGAGCAGGAGTGGGTTGAGGGGCGCGTGCGTAGTGCGGCGCCTGTGTCGCCGGACGTCATCGACCATCTGATGCGCGTCCTCGCGCCGCAGCACATCGAGCAGCACCACCTGCGGCTGCCGGAGTGGGACCGACATTCGCCGGCCCCCACGCAACGGCCATAGTGCGCTGACCTGCAGCGATACTTCGTGGCTAACGGACCTGCTGGTCGAGGAGCATGCCGGTGAGGAGCGCGAACGGGTCCGCGTCGAGCAGGTCGTCCGCCTCGGGGTCGCCGGTGAGCCAGAGCGTCATGCCCTCATCGTCGCACCCCGCCGGGACCGGGTCACGGGCGCGGCGAGGCGGTGCGTGTGGTCAGGGCCGGGCCGCGGCGACGGGGTCCGCGCCGCCGCCGGGGAGGGTGTCGCCCGGCGCCGGGACGGCCGTGCCGGTGGGCCAGCGCAGGTCGGGGCACTCGGCGGCCGTGCGGCAGAACCGCGGCGGCTCGTGCGCGCCCCAGCCCAGCGGGATCGCGACGATGCCCGCCAGGCAGCCGGCGAGGGTGAGCACGGACATCGCGCGCTGGCGTCGGCCCACGTCCCCACCTCCCGTCGCGTGCCCGCCCGGTGCGTCCGCGTCCACCTCTCCCATCGGCCGGGCAGCGGGGCGGTGCAGCGCCCGTCCGGGTGAGACGCGCCGCACGCGGGTGGTGGCGCGCGCGCCGGCGGTGCTGGGCAGGCGCCGCGCCGGGGAGGACGATCGTCGGGAGGCAGCGAGGAGGACGCAGCGAGGAGAGGGGAGCGGCGGGTGGGCGAGGTGGCGGAGTACCTGGCGACGCTGGACGGCGCCGAGCGCGAGGTGGTCGGGCGGCTGCTCGACCGGGTCCGCGCGGCGGTGCCGGAGGTCGAGGAGGGGCGGTCCTACGGGCTCGCGGCGTACCGGTACCGCGGCCGGCCGCTGATCGCGGTGGTGACGGGGTCGCGCGGGTGCACGGCGTACCCGTTCAGCGCGGAGGTCACGGCGGCGGTGCTGGCGACGCTCGAGGGGTTCGACGCGACGAAGGGCGGCATCCGGTTCACGGTCGGGCGGCCGCTGCCGGACGGGGCGCTCGACGCGCTGGTGCAGGGGCGGCGGGCGGAGATCGACGCCGCGCTGGGCCGGGCGCGGGGCTGAGGCCGCGGGCGCGTAGGGTGCCTGCGTGCTGGTCGGTCGGTGGGTGGTCGTCGTGCCCGTGAAGGACGCGCGCCGCGGCAAGTCGCGCCTCGCGGACGTCCTGGAGCCGGGCGCCCGCGCGGCCCTGGTGCGGGCGATGGCGCTCGACACGGTGGACGCCGTGCTCGCCGCGCCGCGCGTCGCCCGGGTGGTGGTCGTGACGGCCGACCCCGAGGTCGCCGCCGCGGCCGGCGCGCTGCCGCGGGTCCGGGTGCTGCCCGAGCCGGCGGCCGGTGCCGCCGACCCGCCCGGCGGCTGGCACGCGCTGAACCGGGCCGTCGCCGCGGGGGTGGCCGCCGCACGCGCCGAGGCCCCGACGGCGCACGCCGGCGTGCTGCTGGGCGACCTGCCGGGGCTCGACCCCGCCGAGCTCGACGCCGTGCTCGGGGACGCCGAGGCCCACCCGCTCGCGGTGCTGCCGGACGCGGACGGCACGGGGACGACGCTGCTCACCGCGGCCCCGGGCGCCGGGGTGGAGCCGCGGTTCGGCGGGGGGTCGGCCGCCGCGCACGCCGCGGCGGGGCACGTGGTGCTCGACGTGCCGGCGGGATCCGCGCTGCGCCACGACGTCGACGTGCCGGCCGACCTCGCGGCGCTGGCCGGCCGCGGCGTCGGTGGGCGCACGGGCGCGCTGCTGCGTCGCCTGGCGCCGCTGCCGCTGGACTGAGCGGCGGTGCGATCACCGGACGGTCGCGCGGCGTCCGGTCCCGGGGGTCACCGCGTCAGCGCCCGACCAGCGCCAGCGCGGCGGCGGCGATCCGGGCGGTCGTCGGCACGTCCCGCATGAGGGTGTCCGCGGCGGCGGCCCGCCAGCCGCCCGCCCGCAGCCGCCCGACCGCGTCCTCGTCGGCCGTGTCGAGCAGCCAGGCGTCGAGCACGCCGGGCGCCCCGTCGGACGGGCCGCCGCGCAGCCCGTAGTGCCGGGCGACGGCCTCGGCGGTCGCCTCGACGCCGATCGCCGCGAGGCACTCGGCGGCCATGCCGCGCACCGGCGCGCCGCCGATGATCGGGGACACGCCCACGACCGGCGCCGGTGTCGTCGCGAGCGCCTCGCGGACGCCCGGGACGGCGAGGACCGTGCCGACCGAGACCACGGGGTTCGACGGCGGCACGACGACGACGTCCGCGTCCCGGATCGCCTCCAGCACGCCGGGCGCCGGGGCGGCGGACTCGAGGCCCACCTGGACGAACGCGAGCGCCGGCAGCGCGGCGCGGTGGCGCACCCACCACTCCTCGAAGTGCAGCAGCTCGCCGCCCGCCACGCGGACGTGCGTCTCGACGGGCTCGTCCGCCATCGGCAGCAGCCGGACGCCCTGCGCGGCCAGGCCCCAGCGCCGGCACAGCCGCTCCGTCGCCTGCGACAGCGTCAGCCCCTCGCGCAGCCACTGCGTGCGGGCGAGGTGCGTCGCGAGGTCCAGGTCGCCGAGCGTGAACCACTCCCAGCCGACGTCGTAGGCGGCGAGGTCCGCCGACACGCGTGACGACTCGTCGCGGCGGCCCCACCCCTGCTCCTCGTGGACGGCGCCGCCCAGGGTGTACATCAGCGTGTCGAGGTCGGGGCAGACCCGCACGCCGTGCAGCCACATGTCGTCGCCGGTGTTCGCGACGACGGTGACGTCGGCGTCGTCGTCGAGCAGGGCCAGCAGCCCCCGGGTGAACCGGGCGCCCCCCACGCCGCCGGACAGGACGGTGACCTTCATCGGGCTCCTTCGACGGCGGCGAGCGGGCGGTCGGCGGGGGCGACGGGGCCGGCGTCCCCGAACGCGATGACGGGGCGGCCGGTGCGCGGGTGGGTCATCACCTCGGCGTCGACGCCGTACACCCGGCGCACCAGGTCCGCGGTCAGCACGTCGCGGGGGTCGCCCGCCGCGACCAGCCGGCCCTCCGCGAGCACGAGGACGTGCGCGCAGTAGGCGGCCGCGAGGTTGAGGTCGTGCAGGGCGGCCACGGTGGTGCGGCCGAGGTCGCGGACGAACGCCAGCAGCGACAGCTGCGCGCTGACGTCCAGGTGGTTGGTGGGCTCGTCGAGGAGCAGCAGGTCGGGCTCCTGGGCCAGCGCCCGCGCGATGTGCACCCGCTGCCGCTCGCCGCCCGACAGCGCCGACCACGGCCGGTCCGCCAGGTGCGCGGCGTCCGCGGCGGCCAGCGCCCGGTCGACGGCCTGCTCGTCGGCGTCGACCCCCCACAGCGTGCGGTAGGGGATGCGGCCGAGCGCGACCACCTCCCGCACGGTCAGCGGCACCGTCGACGACGACTCCTGCTCCAGCAGCGCGATGCGGCGCGCCCGCTCCCGGCGGCCGAGGGCGTGCACCGGCGCGTCGTCGACCAGCACGGACCCGGCCTCCGGGTCCAGCAGCCCGGCGACCAGGCGCAGCAGCGTCGTCTTGCCCGCGCCGTTCGGCCCGAGCAGACCCGTCAGCGCGCCGGGCGGGGGCGTGGCGTCCACGCCGTCCACCACCCAGCGGCCGCCCAGCCGGACGCCGACGCCCGCGATGCTCACGTCCACGCGCTGCCCCTCCCTTGTCGCAGCAGCACCGCGAAGACCGGCACCCCGATCAGCGCGGTCACGATGCCCACCGGCAGCTCGCGCGGGTCGAACAGCGTCCGCGCGCCCGTGTCGGCCCACACCAGGAAGATCGCGCCCGTGACGGCGGCGACCGGCAGCAGCCGCCGGTGCGCGGGCCCGGTGAGGGCCGACACGGCGTGCGGCAGCACCAGGCCGACGAACCCGATGGACCCGCTGACCGCCACCATCGCGCCGGTCAGCAGCGCGACGAGCGTCATCAGGGTCCACCGGGTGCGGTCGACGTCGATGCCGAGCGCCGCAGCCGCCGTGTCGCCGAACGCGAACGCGTCCAGCCGGACCGCCGACGCCACCAGCACCGTGCCGACCACCAGCAGGGCCACCCCCGCGATCGCCACGGACTGCCACGTCGACCCCGCCAGGGACCCGAGCAGCCAGTTGAGGATCTCCCGGTAGGAGTCGCCGGTCGCCGACCAGAAGATGACGAACGACGTCCCCGCCGCCGCGAGCTGCGACACGGCGAGGCCGGCCAGCACCGCGCGTCCCGGTGTCAGCACGCCACCGACGCGCGCCAGGCTCAGCGTGGCCACCAGAGCGGCGAGGGCCCCCGCGAACGCCGCGACGGGCAGCAGCAGGCCGACCCCGACCACCAGCACCGCCACGGCGCCGAGCGAGGCCCCCGACGACAGGCCCAGCAGGTAGGGGTCGGCCAGCGGGTTGCGCGTCAGCGACTGCATGACCGCGCCCGCCAGCGCCAGCCCGGCGCCGACCGCCGCACCCGTCAGCACGCGCGGCAGCCGCAGGTCCCAGACGATCGCGTCGGTCAGCACCGGCACGCCGCCGTCCGCGCCCGCGGCCGGGCCGAGCCCGAGGTGCCCGGCGATGCTCCGGGCGACGTCCGGCACCGCGATGTCCGCCGGCCCGATGGTGACGCAGACCAGCACCGTCGCCACGAGCAGCAGCAGACCGACGCCGAGCACGGGCAGCAGCGGCGAGCGCCGGGGTGCGCGGGCGGGCGGAC
>JACXUT010000079.1 GCA_014763765.1 Micrococcales bacterium | reverse complement strand
GGTCAGATCAGGGGGCGGCGGTCGAGCTGCTCCGCCTCGTCCGACGTCCGCAGGGTGCCGTGCCACAGGACCGCGCGGCCGGCGGCGAGGGACGCCGGCACGTCGATCACGCGCTGGTTCGCCGAGCCCCGGAACGCGAGGGTGAGGTCCCGCTGGGCGAGCTCGAAGCGGCCGTCCACCAGGACGTCCAGCGCGCCCAGCAGCTCCGCCTTGTCGTCCTGGCCCGCCGCCGTCTCCGCCAGCAGCTCCTCGAAGGTGTAGCCCGTCCAGCACCACACGTCCTTGGCGCGCCCGTGCTCGGCGCGCAGCCGGCGCACGACGCGCAGGCACACGCCGGTGTTGAGGAACGGCTCCCCGCCGAGCAGCGACAGCCCCTGGACGGCCTCGTGCGCGAGGTCGGCGGCGATGCGGTCGGCGAGCGCGGAGTCGAACGGCGTGCCGTACCGGAACGACCAGGCCGCCTCGTTGAAGCACCCGGCGCAGGCGAACGGGCAGCCCGAGACGTACAGGCTGCACCGCACGCCCTCGCCGTCGACCATGACGAACGGCTTGTAGTCCGCGACGTGGTCCTGGCTGAGCGCCCCCGCACGCCACTGCCCGGGGCGCGGGTCCCGCGCCATCAGCCCGCGTCGGCGGCGGGCGGCATCGACCCCGTGCTGCCCGCCAGGTGCTTGACCCGCGAGGAGATCTCCACGTGCCGCCCGTGCACCATCGGCCGCTGCTGCGGGTTGCCGAGGTAGCCGCAGGTCCGCTTCACGACGTCGCACGTGCGGGGGTCGGCGTTGCCGCAGCCGGGGCAGGCGAACCCGCGCTCGGTGGGCGTGAAGTCGCCGGAGAACCCGCACTCCAGGCACCGGTCGATCGGGGTGTTGGTGCCCAGGTAGCCGACCCGGTCGTACGCGTAGTCCCACACGGCCTCGAGCGCCTTCGGGTTCTGCTGCAGCACGGGGTACTCGCAGTAGTGGATGAACCCGCCGGACGCGTACTGCGGGTAGTCCTGCTCGAAGTCGAGCTTCTCGAACGGCGTGGGCGCCTTGCGGACGTCGTAGTGGAACGAGTTCGTGTAGTAGTCCTTGTCGGTGATGTCCGGCACGGACCCGAACTTCTTCTTGTCGAGCCGGCAGAACCGGTCGGTGAGCGACTCGGACGGCGTGGAGTACACCGAGAACTGGTAGCCGTGCCGCGCGGTCCACTGCTTGGCCCGGGTGCTGAGGGTCCGCAGCACGCGGAGCGTGAACTCCTTGGCCTCCGGGTCGGACTCCCAGGCGCCGCCGTAGAACGCGGCGGCCGCCTCGTACAGGCCGATGTACCCGAGCGAGACGGTGGCCCGCCCGCCGCGGAACAGGGCGTCGACGTCGTCGTCCGGCGCGAGCCGCTGCCCGAACGCGCCGTGCACGTAGAGGATCGGGGCGTTGGCCGGCACGGCCTCCTTGCAGCGCTCGACGCGGTACAGCATCGCGTCGTGGACGATCTCGAGCCGCTCCTCGAGCAGCGCCCAGAACGCGTCCTGGTCGCCGCGGGTCTCGAGCGCGATGCGGGGGATGTTGAGCGTGACGACGCCGAGGTTCATCCGGCCCTCGACGACGTCGTTCCCGTCCTCGTCGCTCCAGCCCTGCAGGAACGACCGGCAGCCCATCGGGACCTTGAACGAGCCGGTGATCTCGACGATCTTGTCGTAGCTGAGGATGTCGGGGTACATGCGCTTGGTGGCGCACTCGACGGCGAGCTGCTTGATGTCGTAGTTCGGGTCCTCGGCGCCCAGGTTCACACCGCGGCGCAGCGTGAAGATGAGCTTCGGGAAGATCGCGGTGCGCCGCTCCTTGCCCAGCCCGAGGATGCGGATCTGCAGGATGGCGCGCTGGATCTCCCGCTCGAACCAGCCGGTGCCGAGCCCGAAGCCGACGGACGTGAACGGCGTCTGCCCGTTGGACGTGAAGAGGGTGTTGATCTCGTACTCGAGGCTCTGCATCGCGTCGTAGATGTCCTTGCGGGTCTTCTCCTCCGCGTAGGCGCGGCGCCGCTCGGGCTCGGAGACCCACTGCTCGGCGTCGGCCAGGTGCTTGGCGAAGTTCCGCTCGGCGTACGGGGCCAGCAGCTCGTCGATGCGGTTGACCGAGCAGCCGCCGTACTGGCTGGACGACACGTTGGCGATGATCTGGGAGATCTGCGCGGTCGCGGTCTGGATGGAGCGCGGCGGGTCGACCTGCGCGTTCCCGATCCGGAAGCCCTGGGACAGCATCGTCCGGAAGTCGATGAGGCAGCAGTTCGTCATCGGGGCGTACGGGTGGTAGTCGAGGTCGTGGTAGTGGATGTCGCCCTTGGCGTGCGCGTTCGCGACGTGCGGCGGGAGCATCCGCAGGCCGATGGCCTTGCCCACGGCGCCGGCGGTGAGGTCGCGCTGCGTGTTGAAGACGTCGGCGTCCTTGTTGGCGTTCTCGTGGACGACCGTGGAGTCCTTGCCGACGAGCTGGCCGATGGAGTGGTTGACGTCGAGCGCCCGGGAGCGCGCCAGGTCCCGCTGCACGCGGTAGTCGATGTAGACCCGGGCCACGTCGTACTGGTGCGACTCCAGCAGGGTGTGCTCGACGACGTTCTGGATCTCGTAGATCTTCACCTCGCCGTCGAACCGGGCGGTGAGCTCGCCGACGACCTGCTCGGTGATGTCGTCGAGCACCAGCTCGTGGAGCGCCCCGAGCTCGCCGTGCACCTCGACGAACGCCTTCGCGACGGCGGCGCGGATGCGGGACGGGTCGAACGGGAGGGCCCGGCCGTCGCGCTTGCGGACGGTGAGCGCGGCTTCCTGGAGGGTGAGCTCCACCGGTCGCCCGGCCCCGTCCAGCTCGATCGTCGTCATCGTCGCCGCTCCCCTCCACACCCCTCTGCCGCACTACATCTAGTGCGAACTACAGCGGTGTCACACTAGATCTGGTGGTGCCGGTCGCCTGGGCCGAAGGTCCCGGCGAGCCCCGACGGCCCTGGTCGCGAGCGGGCAGATCCACCCGCGACCGTGGCGCGCACCGGCGTGTCGCCGTGCACTCAGCGCAGCGGCGTCCCCGGGCGCCGGATGCCGGGGCGGAGCCGCGTCGCGGGTACCGCGCGCGCCTGCGCCGCGAGCCGGTCCCGCAGCCGGGCGTTCTCCTCCTCGAGCCGGGTGACCGAGGCCTGGAGCGCCGCGGCCCGCCGCTCGGCCCGCACGAGCCGGGCCCGCAGCGCACGGCACCGGTCGTCCTCGGGGTCCTGCGGCACGGTGGCCTGCAGCGCGCGGATGCGGGTCGCGAACTCCCGGTGCTGGCGCAGGTACGCGACCGAGCAGTGCGCGGCGGTCGCGAGCGACAGGAAGTCGAAGGGGCCGCCCTGCTGCTCGGCGAGCGTCAGGGCGTGCTCGACGTGGTCGCGCACCAGCTCCGCACGCCGGCGCGCCTGCTCGATCACGTCGTCCTGCTCGTCGCCGGTCCGCGGGGACCCGTCGTGCGCGGGTGCGTCCCGCGGGACCCCGGCGCGCGGGGTCGGCTCGTCCAGAAGCACGACCCCCACCATGCTCCGGCGGGCGGGTCCCGGTCGAACCCCCGTCCCGCCCGCGGGGGCCCGGTCACCCGGGCGGGGGCGTCGCTGGCACGCCCCGCGCCCGCCCGCGCGGGACGTACGGCCCGACCTCGGCGTCGCGCTCGCCACTGCCCGGCGCCGCCCGTCCCGGCGGTGCCGCGCCGCGCGGGGCGTCCGGATCACGGACCGCGGGGTCTCGGCGGGCGGAACCCGGCCCGCCCACCTAGCATCCTGGGCAAACCACCGCATAACGGACTCGGATCGGAGCAGCGGGCGAGCGGCGGCCGCGGTGGCACCCCCAGCGACGGATCGAGAGGTCCCGCCATGCCCCGAGCCCGCACCCGCACCCGCACCGCACCCGCCCCCCAGGTCTCCGTCGGCGTCCCCGTCTACAACGGCGCGCTCTACCTCGACCAGGCGCTCGCCGCCCTGCGCGACCAGGACCTCCGCGACATCGAGGTGGTCGTCGCCGACAACGGCTCCACGGACGACACCCCGCACATCGCCCGGGAGTACGCCGCCTCCGACCCGCGGTTCCGCTACGTCCGGTCCCCCCGGAACCTCGGCGTGGCCCGGAACTTCAACCGCACGCTCGCGCTCGCCCGCGCGCCGCTGTTCATGTGGCACGCCGCGGACGACGTCGCCGCGCCGGGGCACCTCGCGGCCTGCCACGCGGCGCTCGCCGCGCAACCCCGGGCCGACATCGCGTTCCCCCGCGTGACGCTCGTCGACGCCGAGGGCGAGGTGGTCGGCCACATGGACGACGAGGACCTGACGTTCGCCGGCCTGACGCCCGCCGCCCGCGTCGACCTGCTGCTGCGGCGCTCCGTGTACCAGTCGATCGCCTGGGGCGGCGTGCACCGCACGGACGCCCTGCGCGCCCTGGGCGGGCACCCGCTGTTCTTCGGCGGGGACATCGTGCTGGCCATGCGCTCCGCACTGCGGGGCGAGTGGGCCGTCGTCCCCGAGCGGCTGTTCGCCTGCCGTCGGCACGCGCACCAGAACAGCAAGGCCGTCGGGGCGGACCCCCTCGTCCAGGTGCGCAGCTACGACCCCGGGTTCAGCCGGCCCGTGGCGTTCCCGCAGTGGTACCTGACCGGCCGGATGCTCGCCGAGGCGGCGGCGGCCCCCCTGCCGCCCGCCGAGCGCGCCCGGGCGGTGGCCGCGGTCGTCCGCCGGTGGGGCGTGCCGGAGTGGCGGATGCTGCCCTACGACGTGAAGCGCAACCTCGTCCGGCTGCGCTCGGGCACGTACCGCGGCGCGTACTCGTCCTCGTCCGGGTACTGGGTGTAGCCCCCGCTGCGCACCACCCGCCCGCGGCGCTACCGTGCGGCATGGCCCTTCGCGTCCTCGTCATCGGCGGCACCGGCATCATCAGCTCCGCCGTCACCCGCCTCGCCGTCGAGCGCGGTCTCGACGTCACCGTCCTGCACCGCGGCTCCGCGTCCGCCCGCCCCCTGCCCGAGGGCGTCGAGGCGGTCCACGGCGACATCCGCGACCCCGCGTCCGTGCGCGACGCGCTCGGCGACCGCGAGTTCGACGCCGTCGTCGACTGGGTCGCGTTCACGCCCCAGCACGTCACCACCGACATCGAGCTCTTCACCGGCCGCACCGGGCAGTACGTGTTCATCAGCTCGGCCTCCGCCTACCAGACGCCGCCGGAGCGGCTGCCCGTCACGGAGTCCACGCCGCTGCGCAACCCGTTCTGGCAGTACTCGCGCGACAAGATCGCGTGCGAGGACCTGCTCCAGCGCGCGTACCGCGACTCCGGGTTCCCCGTCACGGTCGTGCGTCCCTCCCACACGTACGACCGCACGTCCGTGCCGCTGGACGGCGGCTGGACCGCGGTGGAGCGGATGCGCCAGGGCAAGGAGGTCGTCGTGCACGGCGACGGGACCTCGCTGTGGACGCTCACCCACCACGAGGACTTCGCGCGCGGGTTCGTCCCGCTGCTCGGGCACCCCCGGGCGCTCGGGGACGCGTTCCACATCACGTCGGACGACGTGCTCACCTGGAACCAGGTGGTGCGCGCGCTCGCCGCGGCCGCCGGCGTGGAGCCCCGCATCGTCCACGTGCCCTCCGACGCCATCGCGGCGGCCGACCCGGACTGGGGCGCCGGGCTGCTGGGGGACAAGGCGCACTCGATGGTGTTCGACACCGGCAAGCTGCGCGCCCTCGTGCCGGACTTCCGGACGACGGTGACGTTCGAGGAGGGCGCGCGCCAGATCGTGGCCTGGCACGACGCCGACCCCGCACGGCGCCGGGTGGACGCGCGGCTCGACGCGGTCATGGACGACCTGGTGGCGCGGTTCCGCGTGCGCTGAGGACCGACCCCGCGCGCCCGCGACCCCGTCAGATCCCCAGCACCGCCCGGGCGACGAGGAAGTACACGACCAGCCCGCTCGCGTCGACGAACGTGGTGATGAAGGGGTTCGAGAACACCGCCGGGTCCACCCGGATCATCCGGCCGACGAGCGGCATGACCCCGCCCACGGACGCCGCCATCGTGCACACCGCCAGCAGCGTCAGCCCGATCACGCCCCCGATGCGCAGGTCGAACGCCAGCGACGCCGCGGCGAACCCCACCGACCCGAGCAGCAGGCCGAGGACGAACCCCACCCGCACCTCCCGGGCGAGGACCCGGGTGAGGTCGCGGGGGCGCACGTCGCCGAGGGCGAGCGCGCGCGTGACGGTCGTCGCCGCCTGGTTGCCGGTGTTGCCGCCGGTGCCGATCAGGAGCGGGATGAACAGCGAGAGCACCACCATCCGGTCCAGGGTCGCCTCGAACGCGCCGAGCACCTGGACGGTGAGCGTCGCCCCGACGGCCAGCACGAGCAGCCACACCACCCGCGAGCGCACGATCGACCGGACGGGCGTCGACAGGTAGGGGCGCCGCAGCGGCTCGGCGCCGCCGATGCGCGCCTGGTCCTCCGACTCCTCGACCTCGAGCACCGCGAGCGCGTCGTCCACGGTGAGGATGCCGACCAGCCGGTCCTCGGCGTCCACGACCGGCAGGGCCAGCAGCGCGAGGTCGGCGCACCGGCGCGCGGCGACCTCCGCCTCCTCGTTCGCCTGCGCCGAGTGGGGCTCGTGCATGAGCGTGCCGATCGCCGCGTCCGGCTCGGCGCCGAGCAGGTCGCGCAGGCTGACGATCCCCACCAGCCGGCGCTGCTCGTCGGTCACCGGCAGGGTGTAGACGGTCTCGGCGTCCCCGAGCCGCAGGCGGACCCGGTCCATCGTCTGGTCGACGGTGACCCACGGGTGCGTGACGACGTACTCCGGGCTCATCCGCCGGCCGATCGACTCCGCCGGGTAGCCGAGCACGGCCGCCGTGAGGGCGCGCTCCCGCGGCGGCAGCCCGTGCAGCAGGCGGGTCGCGACGGTCGCGGGCAGCTCGTCGAGCAGCGCCACCCGGTCGTCCGGGTCGAGCTGCTCGAACACCGCGGCGACGTCCTCGTCCTGGAGCGCCCCCACGAGGTCGCCCTGGAGCGTGGCGTCCAGCCCCTCGAAGACGTCCAGGGCGGTGGTCTTGGGCAGCAGCCGGAAGACCAGCGCCCGGTCGGTGGCGTCCAGCCGTTCCAGCACGGCAACGGCCTGCGGGCCGGTCAGCGTCCCGACGGCGGTGGCGACGGCCGTCAGGTCCGCGAGGTTCTTGTCGTCCAGCAGCCGCTGCACGACGGCGGACACCTGGTCCGGGCTGATGAGGGTGGCGTTCTCCATGGGGCACCTCGGCTTCGGCGACGTCGCCCACCGCGGGCACGGCGACGTCAGGGAGGGCCGGCTCGGGCCGGCGGGGGTCGGTCGACGCAGGCCGCGCGGACGTCGCGACCCGGCCGGGCCCGACCCTCCGGGGTCACCGGACGGGTGCGAGGGCGCTGCCGGTCACGAGGGATCCGCGCGGCGCCGAACTCGGGACGTCGTCCATGCGGCACCATCCCTTCGCGCTCGAGCAGACCGTGGCGCGGGGCGTCGGGGACGACGCGACTCGCGCACCGTGGCGGAACCTACGCCCCCGACCCCGGTCGGGGCAACGCCGACGCGCACGGCCCGGGACCCGCCCGAGGCGGCCCGGCGCGGCCCGGCACCGACCACGGTGGACGCGGGGTCGTCCCCGCGCCCACCGTGTCGGGCGGTGCCGGTGCCGTCAGCGCGTGAGCGTGAAGACCACCGTCGTCGCGTTGCCGAGCGAGTCGAGCACGACCAGCGTGTTCTCGCCCTCGACGGCGCCGAACGCCCCCGGGACCACGTGGTTCAGGTCGGACCACGCGTTGTCCGTGAGGTCCTTGACCACGCCGTTGAGCGTGAGCCGGTCGACCTTCGCGGGGTCGTGGAGCTTGTACGAGACCCGCGAGTAGGTGCCGTCGGCGCCGACCGTGAAGCTCTCCCCGTCCTTGACGGTGACCTGCGGGCCCGTGGTGTCGAGGACGAACGTGACCGTGGTCGTGTTGCCGGCGACGTCCCGCACCACCAGCGTGTTGCGGCCCTCCACCGCCCCGAACACCCCGGGCACCACGCCGTTGAGGTCGGACCACACGTCGTCCGTGAGGTCCTTCTCGACGCCGTTGAGGGTGAGCCGGTCGACCTTGCCCTCGTCGTGGAGCTTGAACGAGACCTTCGCGTAGCGGCCGTCGGCGCCGCGCGTGAGCTGCTCGCCCTCCTTGACGGTGACCTGCGGCGCCGTGGTGTCGGGGGCCTGCGCCGCGGTCAGCGTCCAGAACCGGTCCGGCGTCTGCTCGTCGGTCGCCGTGGTGGTGCCCGACGACGTCGTGCCGGCGGTCACCCGGCCGGTGCGGCCGTTGCCCGACGAGTCCACGACCCGCGCGAGGTCCGTGGTCTCGTCGAACGCGTAGCTCACGACGTCACCGGCGGCGGGCTGCCCCGACGCCAGCTCCGCGACCTCCGCGGCGCTCAGGGCGCGCCCGTAGACGGCGAAGTCGTCGATCGCGCCGTCGAGGGGCGGGTCGCTGCTGTACTGCGACTTGCCCAGGTAGTTGCGGTTCGTCAGGCCGAGGTCCGCCGGGGACGTCGTGATGGTGCCCGTCGCGACCGGCCGGCCGTCGAGGTACATGGTGCCGGTGGTGCCCTCGACGACGACCGTGACCAGCGACCACTGCCCGAGCGGCAGGTGCTGGCCGTTGTAGCTGAGACGCTGCTCGCCGCCCGCGCCGCCGGCGGTGATGGCGAACCGGGGCCCGCTGCCGGCGTTGACGGTGAGGAACATGTTCGCGGACTGGCCCCGGCCGAAGTCGAACACCCGGGTCCAGGTGGTGACGGCGGCGGGCTTCACCCACGTCGAGACCGACCAGTCGCCGTCCAGGCCGCTCACGACGCCGTCCGGCAGCTGCACGTACGAGTCGCTGCGGCAGAAGTCGATCGCCGTCCCGATCCGCCCCGGCTGGCGCGGGCCGTCCGCGCGGCACCCGGAGGTGGGCGACCCGTCGGTCCACTGCACGACCGCGGCACCGGGCTCGGTGCTGGTGTCCGCGACGGCGAGCGTCAGCCCGGTGCCCGCGTTGGCCAGCCGCACCCGGCCGTGGCCGTCCGGGACCGCCTGCCAGAGCTGGTCCTCGTCCCCGGCGTCCTCGCGGACGACCGCGGCCGCACCGTTGCTGCGGGCCGCGTCCGCGACCCCGAGGGCGAGCCCGCTCGCCGTGTTGACGACGCGGTACAGGCCGCGGCCCGCGTCGACCAGCTCCCAGGTCTGGGTCGGGTCGCCGTCCGCGGCGGCCTGCACGGCCGGGGTGCCGGCGGGCGTCGCCTCGTCCGCGACGTCGAGCGCCAGCCCGCTGTTGCCGTTCGTGATCGTGTAGCGGCCCGCGAGGCTCTCGGCCTCCCCGGCGGCCTGCACCACCACGCGGTAGCCGTAGGCCGGGTTCATGACGACGGGCACCGTGATCGACCCGTCGTCACCGACCTCGTAGGTGGTGCGCGAGACCGTGATCGGCGCCGGCGTCGCGACGGTGCGGCCGTAGGACGGCGACACCTTCAGCGTCACGTCCACGTCCTCGCCCAGGTCGAGCGCGTCGAGGCCGTTGACGACGATCGACGTCGGGCCGGTGCCGCCACCGGCGATGACGTGCACCTCGTCCTTCCCGGCCGTGACGGCGGCGGCGCCGTCGAGCGGGCTCTCGTTGGACGGCGGCGTGGTGGTGACCATGTCGCCGCTCATCGCCGCGTACCAGGTGTACAGCCAGTAGGCGCCGTTCGGGTCGCCGCCGCGGTGGGTGAGCAGGTCGCCGAGCGTGCCGGACTGGTTCCAGAACGCGAGCTCGGCCCGGTCCACGCCGTGCCGCTCGAGCTTGGCGATGTAGTTCGCCATGACGCCGGGCAGGCCGACCTCCTGGGGGCTGCCGTACTCAGCGATGTCGATGGGCCGCGGGCTGATGCCCAGGTCCGCGAGGATGCCCTCGACGGTCTCGATGTCGCCCTTGATCTTCGAGGGGCGGATGAGCTCGTGCCACTCCAGGACGTCCGGGACGGTGTCGGTCTCGACGGCGAACTCGAGGAACTGCCGCATGTCGGCGATGTTGTCCGAGAAGCTCGGGCCCTGGATCGGCACGTCGGGGGCGATCTCCCGCAGCAGCTCGTAGGTGAACTGCCACAGCTCCTCGAAGGACCCGTTCTGCTCGAGCCACGTCTGGTCGGACTCGTTCCACGGGGCGTAGGCGACGATGTTGGTCGCCCCGGACGCCTCGACGTCGGCGACGATCTGCCGGACGGCGTTCTCCCAGCCGAGGCGGTCGCCCGTGTCCTCCCAGGTGAACCGGTACGGCCAGCCGGGGTAGTAGTCGCACAGCCGGACGACGACGCCGGCGCCGTGCCGGGCGGCCGTCTCCCAGACGTCGAGCGTGTCGCCCGTGGGCTGCTGGGTGCCGCGGGGCGGCATCTGCATGAACGTGTTCGGCTTGATCGGCGCGATGAGGTCGTCCGACGGGACGCCCGCGTCGGCGATCCCGTAGAGCGAGCCGGTCGCGACGTGCGACACGGGCCGGAACGGCTGGTCGGCCTCGACGACGAGCGTCGCCTCCGGCCCGGGCGCGGCGCCGGCGACGGCCGCCGTGGTCAGCACGCCGGTGGCGGCGAGGGCCGCGGCCGCGAGCGCGGCGACGGAGGACTGCCTCCGCCGGGCGCCCCGGGCGCGGCGTGTGGTCGTGTGGGACACGATCGATCTCCTGTCTCGTGACGGCGCCCGCGCCGGAGCAGCGGTGCGGGGCCGGGCGGAACCCGGGGAGCGTCGGTGCGACGACGTCCGTGCCGGGCGACGGTGCCCGGTCGGGTGGTGGTGCGTCGTAGCTCCCGGCCGCGCGCTCGTCCGTGAGCGGGGCCGGGATGAACCGGTTCGATCTCGTGCTCGGCTCGGCCCGGGCGCCCTCGCGGGGCCGGGGCCGACGGGGTCCACCGCACCGGCGAGCCGGTCCGGCGGTGGTGGTGGCCTCCTCTCTCGGGTGGCGGGACGGCGGACGTCAGGGGGTGGCGGCGGGCAGGAAGACGCGCATCGTCGCGGGACCGCGCTCCGCCCACCGGTGGTACGGCGCGAGGCGCACCTCGACGGGTCCGCCCGCGGCGCCGGGCGCCGGGGCCGTCGCGCCGTACGGGAACGGGGCGGGGTCGGCCGGCGCTGGCAGCACCCGCACGCGCGCACCGTCCTCCTCGTCGACCGGCGGGGCGGTCGCGTCCACGCGCACGTCGGCGAGCGCGACGCCGGCGGGCAGGTCCGTGTCCTCCAGGCACAGCACCACCGGGCCGCGCTCCACCGCCACGCAGCCGCGGACGGCGTCGATGCGCGGGTCGGGCCAGGTCCAGCGCGGCGCGACGGGCAGCCGCAGCTCGATCTCCGCGGTGCCGAGCGGCACCTCCGCCCAGCCCGGCTCCACCGGCCGGGACCGCCCGGCGACCCGGAGCTCCGCCCCGGTCGCCCAGGCGGGCACGCGCAGCCGCAGCGTGACGGGCCCGGCGGGCGCGTCCACCGCCCGGACCCGCACGGTGCCGTCGACGGGGTAGCCGGTGCGGACCTCCAGGCGGACGGTGTCCCCGTCGGGCAGGCGCAGGTCGTAGCGGCCCGGGGCGTACTGCAGCAGCGCGACCCCGCGCCCCTCCGCGTCCACGGACGCGGCGTAGGTGTGCCACGACGCGAGCGTGCGGGCGACGTTGGTGGGGCAGCACGACACGTCGAACCAGGGCGCGCGCACGCCGCCCTCGGCCCGCGGGTTCTCGGCGTCCTCGCGCACGTCGGTGCCGGCCACGCGCTGGTGCAGCGGGTTCGCGTAGAAGAACGCCCGCCCGTCGGCGCGCGGCGACGTCGCGACGACGTTGTAGAACGTGCGCTCCATCAGGTCGACGTACCGCACCTCGCCGGTGGCGAGGTACAGCCGCCACGCCACCATCGACGACGCGACGCCCGCGCAGGTCTCGCAGTACGCGCGGTCCGGCGGCAGCTCCCAGTCGTCCCCGAAGCCCTCGTCCTGGTGCCGCGACCCCATGCCGCCCGTGAGGTAGGTGCGCCGGGCGACCGACCGCTCCCACTGGCGGCTCACGGCGGCCAGCAGGTCGTCGTCCGCCGTCTCCGCCGCGACGTCGACCGCCGCCGCCGCCAGGTAGAGCTGCCGCACGGCGTGCCCGCGCCAGACGTCGGACTCGCGCACCGGCACGTCGTCCTGGAAGTACGCGGGCCCGAGCAGCCGGACCGGGCCGAGCAGCCCGCGACCACGGCGCTCCACGAACAGCGCCGCCTGCTCCAGGTACCGGGGCTCGTCGAGCGCGCGGCCCAGCTCCACCAGGCCGAGCTCGACCTCGGGGTGGCCGCAGACGGCCTCCCGCCCGCCGGGACCGAACGTGCGGCACACCTCGTCGGCGGCCCGCCGGGCGACGTCCACCAGCAGGTCCGGGCCGGACGTGCGCAGCCGGGCGACGGCCGCCTGGAGCAGGTGGCCCGTGCAGTACAGCTCGTGGCCCTCCTCCAGGTCGCTGTACCGGGGCGCCTGGCCGGCGTGCCCGAAGGCGGTGTTGAGGTAGCCGTCGTCGTCCTGCGCGCGGGCCACCCGCTCGGTGAGCGCCACGAGCGCCCGCTCGTGCGCCGGGTCGCCGGTGCGGCCGTGCTCCCAGGCGAGCGCCTCCAGCAGCTTGTAGACCTCGGAGTCGGCGAACGGCCAGCCGGCGTGCCGGCCGTCGGGCCCGGCGGTGCGGCCCTGCGCGACGTGGTCGAAGTTCGCGAGCCAGCCGAGGCGCTCCATCCAGCCCTCGCAGTGCGCGAGCGTCGCCGAGCCGTTGACCTGCTGGAGACGGCCCCAGAACCCGCCGTCCAGGGTGACGTCCGCCAGTCCGGCACCCCGGGAGCGGTGGGCACCGGCCCGCCGGGGGCGCACGGGGGCGGCGCCGGGACCGGCGTGCGTGAGCAGGTGGTCCGTCATGTCAGTCCTTCACCGCCCCGGCGGTGACGCCGGCGGCCACGTAGCGCTGCGCCACCACCAGCAGCACCGACGCGGGGATCGACGCGACGACGGCGGTCGCCATGATCGCGTTCCACTGCGTCGTGTTGTTGCCGATGTAGTGGTAGATGCCGAGCGTGATGGGGATGAGGTCGCCGTTGCGGTTCAGCGTGGACGCGAAGATGAAGTCCGACCACGCCCACAGGAACGCGAACAGCGACACCGTCAGCACGGAGTTCCGGCTCATCGGCAGCACGATCGACCGGAACACCCGCCACACGCCCGCGCCGTCGATGCGCGCCGCCTGGACGAGCTCGCGCGGGATGCCCGACATGAACGCCGTGAACAGCAGCACCGCGAACGGCACGGCGACCGTCGAGTCGGCGACGATCAGGCCGGGCAGCGTGTTGAGCACGCCGAGGCGCACGTAGATCGCGTAGAACCCCATCGCCATCACGACCGCCGGGATCATCTGGGCGACCAGCAGCACGAAGTTCAGGCCCCGCTGCCCGCGCAGCCGCAGCAGCGCCATCGCGTACCCGGCGGGAGCGGCGATCACCAGGGTGAGGGCGACGCAGCCCAGACCCAGCAGCAGGCTGGTCCCGAGGTTCGGGAGCTGCTGGCGCAGCACCGCCTCGAACCCCTCGAGCGTGGGGTTCACGGGGAAGACGTGCGGCGGGTCGAGCCGCAGGTCCTGCGTCCGGGTCAGGGACACGTTGAGCATCCAGTAGACCGGGAACAGCATGAGGGCGGTGAAGACGACGCCGAGGGCGGTCTTCCACCAGGTGCGAGAGGTGCGGGTCATCACGAGTTCTCCTGCCGGCGCTGCAGCTGCACGTACACCAGGCCGATGGCGAGGGCGACGAGGATGAGGACGTTGCCGACCGCCGCGGCCGGGGAGAACGCGGGCTGGCCGGTGCCGAACGCCTCCCGGTAGGACCAGACCGCGAGGGTCGTGGACGCGTTCGCGGGGCCGCCGGACGTCATCACCCAGATCACGTCGACGACCTTGAGCGTGTAGATGAAGCCGAGCAGCAGCGTGATCGCGGACACCGGCCGCAGCAGCGGGAACGTCACGCGCCAGAACTGCTGCCAGGCGTTCGCGCCGTCCAGCGAGGCGGCCTCGTAGACGTCGCCCGGGATGTTCTGCAGCCCGGAGTACAGGATGACGAGGTTGAACGGGATGCCGAGCCAGATGTTCGCGATCGTCACCGACCAGATGGCCAGGGACGGGTCCGTGAGCCAGTTGATCTGGCCGATGCCGAACGCCCCGAGGACGGAGTTCACGATGCCGTTGTCGCCGTTGAGCATCCACGACCAGGTGGAGGCCGACACGATGAGCGGCAGCAGCCACGGCACGAGGAACAGCCCGCGCAGCACCGCCGACAGCCGGAACGACGTCCGGAAGAACACCGCGAGCGCCAGGCCGATGGCGTACTGGAGCAGCAGGGAGACGACCACGAAGATCGCGGTGTTGCGCAGCGCGACCGGGAAGGTCGAGGAGCCGACGACGTCCCGGAAGATGTCGAGGCCCACGAACTCCGCGTCGCCCTGCACGAACGCGCGCACGTTGTAGTCGTGCAGGCTCAGCTCGATGTTGCGGTACAGCGGGAACGCGTAGAACACCACCAGGTAGGCCAGCAGCGGCGCCGCGAACGCCAGCGCGGCCCACTGCGTCGAGCGCAGCCGGCGCCGGCCCGTGCGCCGCGGGTCGTCGCCGCCCGGTGCCCCGGGGGCCCTGCGCGCGGCGCCCGCGTTCCCGACCGGGGTCGAGATCGTGGTCATCGTCATCCCTCGTCTTCGTCGGCTGGGGAGCCGGGGCCCCGGGTCGGGGCCCCGGCCCGTGGTCAGGAGGTCGCGGACTCGGCCGCGGCCTGCGCGTCGGACAGGGCCTGCTCCGGCGTCGCGGACCCGGACAGCGCCTCCTGCACGGCGGTCCACAGCTGCTCGGAGATCAGCGGGTAGTCCGTGCCGAGGTCGTCGCTGGTCCGGCCCTTGGCGTCCCGCACCGCGTCGACCCAGGTCTCGAGCTCGGGGTGCTCGCCGAGCAGCGCCTCCTGCCCGGCCTCCGTGGACGGGATGTAGTACGCGAAGGTGTTCGCCGTCTCCACCAGGCCGTCCGTGGTGGTCATGCAGGCGATGACCTGGCTGGTCACGTCGTACCGGGAGGTGTCCTCCTGCACCGGGGCGACGATGAACTCGCCACCCGTCGGGGCGGGGGCACCGCCGCCGTCACGGGCCGGGAGCTGGATGTAGCCGGTCTCGAAGTCGGCCTCCGCGGCGCTGTTCACCTGCCAGGTGCCGTTCTCCCCGAACGCGAACGTGCCGGTGAGGAACTGCTCCCAGGTGGTGTTCTGCGAGTTCGTGATGACCGACTGCTGGGCGTAGCCCTTGTCCAGCCAGTCCGTCCACAGCTGGAGCGCCTCGACGGCCTGCGGCGAGTCGAGCTCGCGCAGGTCGGCGCCGGCGCCCCAGAACCACGGCAGGAACTGGAACGAGCCCTCCTCGGTGTTGATCCCGGCGAACGTGATGCCGGTGTAGCCGGCCGCCGCGACCTTCGCGAGCGCGTCGTCGAGCGTCGCCCAGTCGGTGACGGACGCCGGGTCGACGCCCGCCGCGTCGAGGATCTCCTTGTTGTAGTAGAGCGCCAGGGTGTTGGCGCCGATCGGGATGCCGTAGGTCTCGCCGTCCAGCACGCCCGCGGCCAGCAGGTTCTCGTCGAAGTCCGAGGTGTCGAACCCGAGCTCGTCCATCGTGGTGAGCATGCCGGTGTCCGCGAGGGTCGAGACCGCGGGGTTGTCGATGAGGATGATGTCCGGGGACGTCCCCTCCTGGGCGGACAGCAGGGCCTGGTTGGTCAGCGCCGTGGTGTCGTACGGGGTCCGGGCGATGGTGACGCCGGCGTCCTCGCCGCAGGCCTGGACGCGCTGGTCCCAGTCGGAGCCGGCCTGGTGCTGGGGGTACGGGTCCCACCAGGTGTAGGTCTGGTCGCCGCCGGCGCTCGCGTCGTCGGAGCCGCCGCCGGAGCCGGACGAGCAGGCCGTCAGGGCCAGCGACGCGGCGCCGACGAGTCCGAGGACGCGGACGGGCACGGGGATTCGCTTCACTGCATTCCTCAGAGCCTGCAGAACATTTCAAGCAGTCATGTCAGAAGAAAGATGCCAGCCCACTGGTTCCCTGTTGCCAAGGTCCAGAAAGACTGTCAGGTAAGCGAAACCACCCTGAACTTCGATA
>JACXUT010000078.1 GCA_014763765.1 Micrococcales bacterium | reverse complement strand
TCGACGGTGTTCAGCGGCACCTTGTCCCACGTGAACTCGTCGTCGGTCCACAGTTTCTTGCTCAGCGCGGGCCGCGTGTACGGCTCCTCGATGTCGTCGCTCAGGATGCCGATCGACCCGGCCGCATCGATCTCGCGGATGCCGCGGGCAGCCGTGTCGGCGACCATTCCGCCGCCGACGATGAGGTAGTCGAAGTGTGTCGTGGCCATGCATCCAGCCTCGCCGCCGCCGTCGTCCGCCCGGGACGGCTGGACAGGGGACGTGGCATCCGGTACCGGAGACCCGGCGCGACGGTTTCGGTGTCCCAGACATGCGGATGCCACGATCGAACGTCCGCGTGTCTTGGACACTGAACCGCGGGGGGGGTGCCGCGGCACGGAAGCGCACGGGACACCGCGACGACGCGGCGCATAGGCTCGGGGCATGAGCGTCGACCTCGAGAGCCTGTACACCGACCTGCACGCGCACCCCGAGCTCTCGGGTCGCGAGCACCGCACCGCCGCCGCGCTCGCCGCGGAGCTCCGGGCGTCGGGGCTGGAGGTCACCGAGGGCGTCGGCGGGACCGGCGTGGTCGGGGTGCTCCGGAACGGGGACGGCCCGGTCGTCATGCTCCGCGCCGACATGGACGGCCTGCCGGTCCGGGAGGAGACGGGGCTGGCGTACCAGAGCCGGCACACCGACGTGGACCCGGCCGGCGACACCGTCCCGACGATGCACGCCTGCGGCCACGACATGCACGTCACCGCGCTGGCGGCGGCGGTGCACGCGCTCGCCGGCGCCCGCGAGCAGTGGCACGGCACGCTCCTGGTGGTCGGCCAGCCCGCCGAGGAGACGGCGTCCGGCGCGTCCGCGATGCTGGAGGACGGCCTGTTCACGCGGTTCCCGAAGCCCGACGTGGCGCTCGGCCAGCACGTCGGGGCGCTGCCGGCGGGGGTCAGCCACCACGCCCGCGGCCTGCTGATGGCGGCGGCGTGCACGCTCGACGTCACCGTCCACGGACGCGGCGGCCACGGTTCCCGCCCGTTCGTCACCGTCGACCCGGTGCTGACCGCGGCGTACGCCGTGACGCGCCTGCAGGCGATCGCGTCGCGCGAGACCTCGCCGGACGACCCGGTCGTGGTGACCGTCGCGACCTTCCACGCCGGCACGAAGTCGAACATCATCCCGGACACCGCGACGTTCACGGTCAACCTGCGCGCCCGCTCGGACGCCACGATGGCGCGGCTCGTCGCGTCGGTGCGGCGGGTGGTGGAGGCGGAGGCCGCCGCCGCGGGGTGCCCGCAGCCGCCGACGGTCACGCTGCGGGAGAACCCGCCGGCGACGGTCAACGACCCGGACGTCGTGGACCGGGTCATGGCGGCGCAGCGGGCCGTGATGCCGGCCGGCACCGTGAGGACCGCCGAGCCGCTCATGGGCTCCGAGGACTTCTCTCCGAGTACGGCCTGCCGCGCGGCCGGTACGACGGCGACCCGGTGCCCTACGCGTTCTGGTTCTGGGGCGGCCCCGACCCGGCGCTGTTCCCCGACGGCATCGACTCGGGGCTCTCGCCGGAGGTGCCGGGCAACCACAGCGCGCAGTTCGCGCCGCTCGACGACCCGACGATCGCGGCGGGGCGCCGGCTGCTGGTCGCCGCCGCGCTCGCGTTCCTCGGCTGACCCGGTCGTCGGGGAGGATGGGCGGGTGCCCGCGCTCGACCTCGTCCCCCTGACCGACCCCCACGACGAGCGGCTCGCCGACTACGTCGCGCTGACCGACGTCGCGCTCCGCTCGCGGCACGAGCCCGAGAAGGGCCTGTACATCGCGGAGAGCTCGACGGTGCTCGGCCGGGCCCTCGCCGCGGGGCACCGGCCGCGGTCGGTGCTCGTGTCCCCGCGCTGGCTGCCGGACCTGCGGGCGATGCTCGAGGCTCGTGACCCGGACGGCGAGCCGGTGCGCGTGTACGTCGCGGACCCGCCCGTGCTGGAGGCCATCACCGGCTTCCACGTGCACCGGGGCGCGCTCGCCGCGATGCACCGGCCGCCGCTGCCGTCGGTGGCGTCGGTGCTCGAGGGCGCGCGGCGGGTGGCGGTGCTGGAGGACGTCGTCGACCACACGAACGTCGGTGCGGCGTTCCGGTCGGCGGCCGCGATCGGGGTCGACGCGGTGCTCGTCACGCCCCGCTGCGCGGACCCGCTCTACCGGCGCAGCGTGCGGGTCTCCATGGGCACTGTGTTCCAGGTGCCGTGGACGCGGGTCGACCCCTGGCCGGACGGCATCGAGCTGCTGCGCGGGGCCGGGTTCGTCACGGCCGCGCTGGCGCTGTCGGACGACTCGGTGCCGCTCGACGACCTGGAGCAGGACCCGCCGGAGCGGCTCGCGCTCGTGCTCGGCGCCGAGGGGGACGGGCTGAAGGCTGCGACGATCGCGGCGGCGGACCTGACCGTCCGGATCCCGATGGCAGGCGGCGTCGACTCGCTGAACGTCGCGGCGGCGGGAGCCGTGGCGTTCTGGGCGACCCGGGTCCGGGGCTGACCCCCGGACTCGCTCGCTCCCCGGGCGGCGGTCCCGCAGGTCGTGCGGTGCGCGTCCGCACGGCGGGCCGGGTCGGGTGGCCCTGGCTAGGGTGAGCACCGCGCGAAGCAGCCCGCGAGAGGAGCCCGACGTGAGCACGTCGACCACGCAGACCCAGCAGGGGCCGCCCGGCGCGGACGGGTCACGCCGCGGCCCCTGGGGGACCAACCCCGCGGTGTTCTGGGGCTCGGCCGCGGTGGTCGCCCTCGTGGCGGGCCTGACGATCGCGTTCCCCGACACCGCGGGCGACGTGATCGGGCGGGTGCAGTCCGACGTCATCAGCGCGTTCGGCTGGTACTACGTGGCCCTGGTGGCGGGCTTCGTCGCGTTCGCGATCTGGCTGGGCGTCGGGCGGTGGGGCGACATCACGCTGGGCAAGGACGACGACGAGCCGGAGTACCCGCTGGGGAGCTGGTTCGCGATGCTGTTCGCGACCGGCATGGGCATCGGCCTGGTGTTCTGGGGCGTCGCGGAGCCGCTGAGCCACTACGCGAGCCCGAAGCCCGGCGTGACGGGCACCCCGGAGGAGCTGGCGCAGCAGGCGATGACGCAGACCTACCTGCACTGGGGCCTGAGCGCCTGGGCGATCTACGTCGTCGTGGGCGTCGCGATCGCGTACTCGGTGCACCGCAAGGGTCACCCCGTGTCGATCCGGTGGGCCCTCGAGCCGATCCTGGGCAGGCGGGCGCGCGGTCCGATCGGGGACGCGGTGGACGTCGCCGCCGTCGTCGGCACGGTGTTCGGCGTCGCGACCTCCCTGGGCCTCGGCGTGCTGCAGATCACGGCGGGACTGGAGCACACGGGCATCGCGACGTCCTCGACGGGCCTGCAGATCGCCCTGATCGTCGGCATCACGGCGCTGGCGACGCTGTCGGTCGTCTCCGGCCTGGACCGCGGGCTGAAGTGGCTGTCCAACATCAACGTGTCGCTCGCCGGCGTGCTGCTGGTCGCTGTGCTCGTGCTCGGGCCGACCCTGTTCCTGCTGCGCGAGTTCGTGCAGTCCATCGGCGCGTACCTGGCGTCGGTGGTCCCGCTCATGTTCAACGCGTCCGCGTACGCCGGCGAGGCGGGGCAGGAGTGGCAGGCGGCCTGGACGACGTTCTACTGGGGCTGGTGGATCTCCTGGTCCCCGTTCGTCGGGGTGTTCATCGCGCGGATCTCGCGCGGCCGCACGGTGCGCGAGTTCGTGGGCGGGGTGCTGCTCGTCCCGACGCTGGTGTGCTTCCTGTGGTTCTCCGTGCTCGGCGGGACGGCCCTGTACCGGGAGCTGTTCGGGGGCGGCGGCCTGGTGGGCGCCGACGGCGAGGTGGTGCCGGAGAACGCGCTGTTCGACGTGCTGTCGGGGCTGCCGGGCGGGGCGGCGCTGTCGATCGGGGCCATCATCCTGGTGGCGCTGTTCTTCATCACGTCCGCGGACTCCGGCGCGCTGGTGGTCGCCATGCTGGCGGCCGGCGGGGACCCGCACCCGCGCACCGCGCTGCGCGTCGTGTGGGCGGGCCTGGGCGGTGTGCTGGCCATCGCGCTGCTGCTGGCGGGCGGGCTGGGCGCGCTCCAGACGGCGGCGATCCTCATCGCCCTGCCGTTCAGCGTGGTGATGATCGGGATGGTGGTCGCGACGTCGCGGTCGCTGCACCTGGAGCACATGGCGTTCCTGCGGGCCGAGCGCCGCCAGCTCCGGGCGCTGATCGACGCCCAGGTGTCGGCCCAGGTGGGCGCTCACGTCGACCGGCGGGTCGACGAGCGGTTGCGGCGCTGGCGCCGGACGCGGGAGCAGGGCCGCCCGGAGCGCTGAGCCCCGCGCCCTCAGAGCCCGCGCAGCAGGCTCACCGCGATCGCGGCCATGACGAGCGCGATGGCGGCGTCGAGCACCCGCCACGCGCCGGGCCGGGCGAACAGCGGCCGCAGCAGGCGTGCGCCGTAGCCGAGGCCGGTGAACCACAGCACGCTGCCGGCCGCCGCGCCCGCGGCGAACCACCAGCGCAGCCCGCCGTGCGTGCCGGCCACGGACCCGAGCAGCACGACCGTGTCCAGGTAGACGTGCGGGTTCAGCCAGGTCAGGGCGAGGCAGGTCGCGACCACGGGCCACAGCCGGGCGGGGGCGCTGCCTCCGGCGGCGTCGAGCGCGTCCCCGGCCGGCCGCCACGCGCGTCGCGCGGCGAGGGCGGCGTAGCCGAGCAGGAACGCGGCACCGGCGAGCCGGGCCACCGTGAGGACGACGGGCGCGCGGTCGACCAGCACGCCGAGCCCGGCGACGCCCGCGGCGATGAGCACCGCGTCCGACAGGGCGCACACGGCGACGACGGGCAGGACGTGCGTGCCCTGCAGCCCGGTCCGGAGGACGAACGCGTTCTGCGCCCCGATCGCCACGATGAGCGACAGGCCGAGGAGGAGCCCCGTCAGGGCGGTGGCGAGGGCGGCGGGCACGCGCCGACGGTAGGCGCGCGCGCCCGCATCAGTCCAACGACTGTCCGCGATGCTCCATCAGCGCGACTGATGCACGACGTGGGCCGGAGGTCCCGCTGACGCACGGGGCGAGCGGGGTCTACTGTGCATACTGCATATGAACAGTAGAGGAGGTGGCTCCGTGCGGATCGTGGTCTCCAACAGCGCCGACGCGCCGCTGTACGAGCAGGTCGCCGAGCAGATCAAGGTCGCGGTGCTCGCGGGCGACCTGCACGACGGCGACGCGCTGCCGTCCGTCCGGGCGCTCGCCCGTGACCTGCGGATCTCCGTCATCACCACCACGCGGGCGTACGCCGAGCTCGAGGCCGCCGGCTTCATCACGACCGTCCCCGGCAAGGGCGCGTACGTGCTGCCGGTGGACACCGCGCTGGTCCGCGAGCAGGTGCTGCGCCGCGTCGAGGACGCCCTCGGCGCGGCCGCCGACGCCGCCCGGCTCGCGGGCGTGGACCGGGACGGCCTGGTCGAGATGCTCGACGTCGTGCTCGCCGAGGCCGAGGGGGCCCGGCGGTGAGCGGCGACGCGGTCGTGCTGGACCACGTCACGGTCCCGGTCGGCGCCTTCACCCTCCAGGACGTCAGCCTGCGCCTGCCCACCGGCTACGTCATGGGCCTCGTGGGCCCCAACGGCGCGGGCAAGACGACGACGATCCGCACGCTGCTCGGCATGCTGCGTCCCGCCTCCGGCCGCGTCGAGGTGCTCGGGCGCACGCTGCCCGCGCCGGCGGCGCTGCGACAGGACATCGGGGTCGTCCTCGACCGGCCGAGCCTGGTCGGGGAGTGGCGGCTGCGGGACGTGGAGCGCGCGCTGCGGCCGTTCTACGACCGCTGGGACCCCACGCGGTACACCGGCCTGCTCGCCGAGTTCGAGCTCGACCCCCGGTCGCGGGTCTCCGAGCTCAGCCGCGGCATGACGATGAAGCTCCAGATCGCCGTGGCGCTGTCGCACGGCGCGCAGCTGCTCGTGCTGGACGAGCCCACCAGCGGCCTCGACCCCGTGGCGCGCGACGACCTGATCGGCATCCTCGGCGACTACCTGGTGACGGAGGGCCGCAGCGTGCTGTTCTCCACGCACCTGACCGCGGACCTGGAGCGCATCGCCGACCACCTCACCCTGCTCGCCGGCGGCCGCGTGCTGCGGACCGGCACCAAGGAGGAGCTGATGGACGCGTACTGCCTGGTGCGGGGCGGTCCGGACGACCTGCCGCCCGACGGCCTGGTCCCGCTGCTCGGCGCCCGGCGCACCGGGGTGTGCGTGGAGGCGCTCGTGGCGGCCGACGACGTGCCGCTGCTGGGGACCGGCGTGGTGGTGGAGCGCCCGACGCTCGACCAGATCGTCGTGCACCTCGGGGCGCGCCGCCGGACGGCGGTGCCGGCGTGAGCGCCCGGGAGGTCGGGGCCGCTCTCGGTCTGGACCTGCGGACCGTCCGGCCGTTCGCCCGCCAGCTCGTGCCGCTGGCCGGCGCGGTCGGCGTCATCGCCGTCGTCGCCGGCCGGCCGCAGGCGGTCGTGCTCGCCGGTGCGGTGTTCGCCGCGCTCGGCGCGTCCTACCCGTTCGCGATCGGCGAGCGGGACGGGCTCGACACGCTGCGCGCCGTGCTGCCCGTCGGACGGGGGACGCTGGTCGCCGGGCGCTACGCGTTCACGCTGGTGCTGTACCTCGCCGCCGCGCTGGTCGCGGTGCCGCTCGCGGTGCTGGGGGCCGAGATGCGCGACGTCGTCGTGCAGACCTCGCCGGGGGACGTCGCGACGTCCGTCGCCGTCGGGTTCGGCGTGTACGCGCTGCTCGCCGGGACGCAGCTGCCGGTCTACTACGCGCTCGGCTACACGCGGGGGCGGATGGTCGCCATCGTGCCGCTGGTGCTGCTGTGCAGCGCCGCCGGCGCGGCGGTGAGCGTGCTCGGCGACCGGCTGCCGGACCTCGACGCCTGGCTCGCGCGCTCGACGGACCGGCTCGCCCCGCTGGCCCTCCTGGCGGGGGCGGTGGTGCTCGCGGCGTCGGCCGCGGTCTCGTGGCGGGCCGACCGGCGGCGCTGGGAGCGTGCCGGCGGACCCGGGGGCCGCGGACGCGGGGGAGTCGGGGGCGCGCGGTAGCGTGGCGCCACCATGCCGGACGTCGACCTGCCCCAGCTCCGCGCGCTGCTCGCCGTCGTGGACGAGGGGTCGTTCGAGGGCGCCGCGCACGCCCTGCACCTGACGCAGTCCGCGGTCAGCCAGCGGATCCGGGCGCTCGAGACCGCCGTCGGCCAGGTGCTGGTCCGCCGCACCCGGCCCGCCGGCGTGACCGAGGCCGGCGCCGTCTACCTGCGCCTGGCCCGGCAGGTGCTCGGGCTGACGGCGGAGGCGCGCGCCGCGGTGAGCGCCACCCCCGGCCCGGGGCGTCCGGTGCTGCCGGTGGCCGTGAACGCGGACTCGCTCGGCACCTGGGTGCTGCCCGCGCTCGCGCCGCTGGCCGACGAGGTGCGGTTCGAGCTGCACCGCGAGGACCAGGACCACTCGGCGGACCTGCTGCGCGACGGCGTGGTGGTCGCCGCGATCACCACGGCCGCCCGCCCGGTCCAGGGCTGCACGTCCCACCGGCTCGGCGTGCTGCGGTACCGGCCCGTGGTGGCCGCCGCGCGCGTCGCGACCGACTTCCCGGACGGCCCGACCCCGGAGGCGCTCGCCGCCGCCCCGCTGGTGGTGTTCGACCGCAAGGACGACCTGCAGGACCGCTACCTGCGCGAGCGCGGCGTCGACCCGGCCGTCCCTCCCCGCCACCACGTGCCGGCCACCGCGGACTTCGCGCTCGCGGTCCGGCTCGGGTTCGGCTGGGGCCTGCTGCCCGAGGCGGACGCCGCGGCGGGCGAGCGGGAGGGTGTGCTCGTGGACCTCGACCCGGGGCGCCACGTGGACGTGACGCTGTACTGGCAGCAGTGGACGCTGCCGACCGCCGCCCTGCACCGCACCGGCGACGCGGTGCGCGCGGCCGCGGCGGCCGCCCTGCGCTGACGCCGGCGGCGCGGGTGCGGCCCGTGAGCACCGCACCCGCGCCGCCGGCGCCACCCGCCCGTCAGGCCGGCTCGACCTCCGCGAGGATCCCCGCGAGGGCCTCCCGCGTCGTGGCGTCGAGCACCCGCTGCACCCGCTCCGCGTCGGTGAACACCAGCGCGATCCGGGACAGCAGCTCCAGGTGCTCCCCGCCCGCGCCCGCGATGCCGACCACCACGCGCACGGGGTTGCCGTCCCAGTCGACCGGCTGCTCGTACCGCACCAGGGAGATCGCGGACCGCCGGATGCGGCCCTTCGCCTCCTCGGTGCCGTGCGGGATGGCGAGGTGGCTGCCCATGTACGTGGAGACGGTCCGCTCGCGGTCGAGCATCGCGTCCACGTACTCCGGCTCCACCGCGCCGGACGCCACGAGCAGGCCGCCCGCCTCGCGGATCGCCTCCTCCTTCGTGGTCGCCCGCCCCGCCGGGACGATCAGGTCGTCGCTGAGCACGGCGTTCACGACTGGGTCCTCTCCGCCGCCTGCGCCTCGCGGACGACGTCGTCGTAGACCGGGCTGCTGAGGAAGTTGTCCACCGAGACGTGCCGGGCGGACGGGGCGTGCCGCCGGGCCCGGTCCGTCAGCTCGCGCTGCGTGATGACCAGGTCGACGTCGTCCTCGAGCTGCGCGACGGCCCGGTTGACCACGGTGATGTCGCCGCGGCCCGCCTTCTTGAGCTTGTCGCGCAGGATGCTGGCCCCCATCGCGGACGACCCCATGCCGGCGTCGCACGCGAACACGATCGACCGCAGCGGCCGGTCGGGGAGCGCGTCGCCGCCGACGGCGGGGGTCGCACCGGAGACCGGGGCGGCCTGGGTGGCCAGCGCACCGAGCGCCGAGGACGACTTGCCCTTGTTCGCCTCGGTCTGCGCGATCGCCGCCCCGAGGTCCCCGCCGCCGGCCGCGAGGTCCCGCTTGCGGGACGCCCGCAGGATCACGGCCGAGACCAGGAACGTCACGGCGAACGACAGCACCACCGACAGGACGACACCGACGTACGAGTCCCGTGGTGTCGCCGCGAGCACCGCGAGGATCGACCCCGGTGCGGCCGGCCCGCGCAGGCCCGAGCCGAACACGACGTTCGTCGCGATGCCCGTGGCGCCGCCCGCGATCGCCGCGAGGATCAGCGCCGGCTTCATGAGCACGAACGGGAAGTAGACCTCGTGGATGCCGCCGATGAACTGCACGACGGCCGCGCCCGGGGCGGACATCCGCGCAGCGCCGACGCCGAACACGGTGTACGCCATGAGGATCCCGAGGCCGGGGCCCGGGTTGGCCTCCACCAGGAACAGCAGCGACTTGCCGGACTCCACGACCTCCTGCGCGCCGAGGGGCACCAGGACGCCGTTGCCGATGGCGTTGTTGAGGAACAGCACCTTCGCCGGCTCGACGATCACCGACATCAGCGGCAGCAGGTGGTTGTCCGCCATCCAGGAGACGATGCTCCCCAGCCAGCTCGACACCTGCGTGATGATCGGCGCGAACCCGAAGAACGCCCCGACCGCCATCGCGGCACCGAGGATGCCCGCGGAGAACATGTCGACGAGCATCTCGAAGCCCGGCTTGATCTTGCCGGCCCACAGGGAGTCGACCTTCTTCATGACCCAGGCCGACAGCGGGCCGACCACCATGGCGCCGAGGAACATCGGCACCGTGGAGCCGGTGATCATGCCGACCGCCACGATGGACGCGACGACGCCGCCGCGCTCCTTGTAGACGATGCGGCCACCGGCGTTGGCGATGAGGATCGGCAGCAGGTAGGTCACCATCGGGCCGACGAGCCCCAGGTACTGCCGGAACGTCGTCCCGTCGTCGGCCTGCGCGAGCTGGGTGGCGGCGCCCTGCCAGCTCATCGCGTCGGCGTTCCCGAAGCCCCCGAGGATGCCGTTGGGCGTCCAGCCCACGGCGATGAACATCGAGGTGATGAGCCCCCACGCCAGGAAGGCGGGGAGGTTCGGCATGATCATCGCGCTGAGGAACGCGCCGAACCGCTGGATGCGGACCTGCGCCTGCTTGGCGCGCGTCGGGCTCGTGGCGCCCGGGGCGGCTGTGGTCGCGGACACGGTCGTCACGCCTCCGTCTCGGTGGTCGGCCGGCCCGCGCGGGCCGGGAGGGAAAGGGTCGTCATTGACCTGCTCCTTGCTGGTCGGGTGCCGGCGCGTGGCCGGTCACGGCTCGATGGTGACCTTGATGCCCGCCCCGGAGCGGACCACGTCGATGCCCTCGGCGACCCGCTCGAGCGGCAGCCTGTGGGTGATGAGGTCCGCGACCGGCACGCTGCCGTCGGCGATGTGCGCCAGGGCCTGGCGGTTGTGCTCCGGGCTGGAGCCGTTCGCCCCGAACACCGCCAGCTCGCGGTAGTGCACGAGGTTCGAGTCGAACGTGATCGTGGGGCGGTCCTTGGGCAGGCCGCCGAACAGGCTGAGCCGGCCCTGCGGGGCGAGCATCTGCAGCGCCTGCTCCTGCGCGGCCCCCGAGGCGGCGGCGGTGATGACCACCGACGGGCCGCGGCCGTCCGTGGCCTCCTTGACGGCGGCGACCGGGTCGACCTCCGACGCGCAGATCGCCGCGTCCGGCTGCACGACCGCCGCCGCGAGGTCGAGGCGCTCGCGGCTGAGCTCCACGAGCAGCACCTGCTTCGCGCCCCGGGCCCGCGCCAGGCGGACGTGGAGGCAGCCGATGGGCCCGGAGCCGACGACCACGACGACGTCGCCGTCGTGCACGTCGATGATCTCCTGGGCGTTGATCGCGCACGCGAACGGCTCGGCGACCGAGGCCTCCGCGTACGAGACGCCCTCGGGGATCCGGTTGAGGCCGTCGACCTTGAGCACCTCGCGGGGCACGATCATGTACGGCGCGAACCCGCCGTCGAAGTCGTAGCCCATCGAGACCTGGTTCGGGCAGATCGTCATGGCGCCGGCGCGGCAGTACTCGCACTCGCCGCACGGGATGGCCGCGATGACCTGCACCCGGTCGCCGGGCGCCCAGCCCTCGACGCCGGCGCCGACCTCGACCACCTCGCCCGCGATCTCGTGGCCCATGACGCGCGGCGGGCGGATGCGCTGGTGCCCCGACGTGGAGATCTTGACGTCGGTGCCGCACATCGACGTCGCACGGACGCGGATCTTGACCTCACCCTCGCTCGGCGACGGCTCCGGCGCGTCCTCCAGCCGGACGTCACCGGGTGCGTAGAAGCGGAAGACCTTCATCTCTCTCCTCGGGTTCGGGGCCGCGCGGGGCGCGTGGTCCTCGGTGGTCAGGCCCGCACGACGCGCGGGCCGGCTGTCTCGATCTCGTCGGCGAGCTCCGGCTCGATGCCGGAGTCGGTGACCACGGCGTCGACCGCCGCGAGCGGGGCGACGCGCGCGAGCTCCGCGCGGCCGACCTTGGTGCGGTCCGCGAGGACCACGGTGCGGGCGGCCGCGGCGACGAACGCGCGCTTGACCGCGGCCTCGGCGAGGTCGGGCGTCGTGAGGCCGTCCTCGACCGTCAGGCCGTTGGTGCCGAGGAACGCGACGTCGACGCGGACGTCGGCGAGCGCGCGCACGGCCCACGTCCCGACCGCGGCCAGCGTGCGCCGCCGCACGGTCCCGCCCAGCAGGTGCAGCGTCACGGACGGCAGCGGTGCGAGCACCATCGCGACGGGCAGCGCGTGCGTGACGACGATGAGCTCGCGGTCCGGGGGCAGCAGCTCGGCGAACCGGACCGTGGTGGTGCCGGCGTCGATCAGCACGGAGCCGCCGGCCGGCAGCTCGTCCAGGGCCGCCTTGGCGATCCGCTCCTTCTCGGCGGTCAGCACCTGCTCGCGCTGGGGGAGGGCGGGCTCGTAGCCCAGGCGCTCCACGGGGACGGCCCCGCCGTGGACGCGTCGCACCAGGCCCATCCGCTCGAGCGCGGTGAGGTCGCGGCGGACGGTCTCGGCGGTGACGTCGAGCTCGGCGGCGAGCTGCTGCACCTCGACCCGGCCCGCCGCGCGGGCGGTGGTCACGATGAGCTGCTGGCGTTCGGGCGGGTACATGACGTCGACGTCCTGTCCTCGGGGTGGGTGCGGCCGGTGCCCGCACCGCGACATCGCTGTCGCGCGAGTCACACTCTGGCAACAGCACGGGCCCGAAGTCAACACGAACACAGAAATCCGGAGCCAAACGGGCAGACATACGGAGCCAAACACAGGGCGCGACGCGACCGGACCGGGAACACGGGGGTGCCCCGCGGCGTTGTACGGGGCGGTATGAAGAAGCGATACGAGGACCTCGAGCAGGACGACGGCACGGTCGTGCGCTACCAGCGCCACGACAACGGCGGCGGGCTCGTCGCCAAGGGAGCCGTCGTCGACGACAGCGCCTACGTCGCCGACACGGCGTGGGTGGACCCCGGGGCGCGCGTGGAGGCCCGCGCGCGCATCGGCCAGCACTGCTGGGTGGAGCCCGGCGCCCGCGTGGAGGTGGCCGCGACCGTCGGCTCGCACGCCCACGTCGGCCGCGGAGCCAGCGTCGGCGCGGGATCGACCGTCGGCACCCGCAGCGACGTCGGCGCCGAGGCGCGCCTGGAGCCCCGCGCGGTGGTCGAGCCCGAGACGCGGGTCGCGCCCGGCACCGTCGTGCGCGGCGGCACCCCGCGGCGGCTCGACCGGCACCTGGTCGCGTAGCCCGCCCGCGGCAGGCGCGCACCCGCCGCACCCGCCGCGCGGCCGGCGCGGGCCCGGCCGATACTGGGGCGATGCCCCGGATCGCCACGCTCGCCGCCCGCGCCGAGGACCGGTTCAACGCCGCCGTCGTGCGGGTGCTCACCCGGCGCGGGTACCGCCCGCGCGTCGTCACCTACCCGTCCTACGGGACCACCACCCGGTCGCGGGTGCGTGCGCGCGTCCTCCTCACGCCGCCCGACGCCCCGACCCCGGGCAGCGTGGCCCGGCGCGGCTGGCGCAACCTGTTCTCCGCCGAGGTCGCCGGGGCGTCCGTCCGGGTCACCGCCGGCCCGGACGGGCCGGTCCTGCTGGAGACGCGCTCCGACCGCGGCGGGTACGTCGACGCGTGGGTCGACCTGCGCCTCGAGCCCGGCTGGCGCACGCTGCACGTCGCGGTGGTGGACGTGGCGGCGGCCGCCGCCGAGGGGGACCGCACCGACGGCGGGACCGCCCCCGCGTCGTCCCCGCCGGTGCCCGCGCCCGTGCAGGTCGTGGACCCCGCCGCCACGCACGGCATCGTGAGCGACATCGACGACACCGTGCTCGTGACGATGGTGCCGCGGCCCCACCTGGCGGCCTGGAACTTCCTCGTCCGGTCCGAGGCGCGGCGCAAGCCCGTCCCCGGCATGCCCGAGCTGTACGCCCGGCTCACCGCGACCCACCCGGACGCGCCGGTGTTCTACCTGTCGACGGGCGCCTGGAACACCGCCAGCGCCCTCGCGCGGTTCCTCGAGCGCGTGGGGCTGCCGCAGGGGTCGCTCCTGCTGACCGACCTGGGGCCGACCGGCACGGCGCTCCTGCGTTCCGGGCCGGCGCACAAGGCCGCCACCCTGCGGGCGCTCGCCGAGGAGCTGCCGCACCTGCGCTGGATCCTCGTCGGGGACGACGGGCAGCACGACCCGCAGGTGTACGAGACGTTCGCCCGGGAGCACCCGGGTCGCGTCGCGGCCATCGCGGTGCGCGAGCTGTCCCTGGGGGAGCAGGTCGCGCAGAACGGCCTGCCCGCCGTGTCGCCGGCGACCCGGCGGGCGGTCGAGGGCCTCGACGCGTCGGACGTGGCGCTGGCCCGCGGCGCCGACGGCCGCGCGCTGGCCGCCGAGCTCGCGCGGGCGGGCGTCATCTGAGCACGCGGCCGGTGCGCCGCCGGCGTCGCCCGGACGGCCCGGACCGCGCGCGGCACCCGCACCGCCGGGCCCGTCACCAGCCGTCGGGCAGCGGCCGTCCCTCGTCGTAGCCGGCGGCGGACTGGATGCCGACGGTGGCGCGCTCGGCGAACTCGTCCAGCGTCGTCGCGCCCACGTAGGTGCAGGACGACCGCACGCCCGACGTGATCCGGTCCAGCAGGTCCTCCACGCCGGGGCGCTCCGGGTCCAGGTACATCCGGGAGGACGAGATGCCCTCCTCGTACAGGGCCTTGCGGGCACGGTCGAACGCCGAGCCCCCGCGGGTCCGGGCGGCGACCGCGCGGGCCGACGCCATGCCGAAGCTCTCCTTGTAGAGCCGTCCGTCGCCGTCCGCGTGCAGGTCACCGGGCGACTCGTGCGTGCCGGCGAACCACGAGCCGACCATGACCTGCGACGCGCCGGCCGCCAGGGCGAGCGCGACGTCGCGGGGGTGCCGCACGCCGCCGTCGGCCCACACGTGCTTGCCCAGCCGGCGCGCCTCGGTCGCGCACTCCAGCACGGCCGAGAACTGCGGGCGGCCCACCGCGGTCATCATGCGGGTGGTGCACATGGCGCCCGGGCCGACGCCGACCTTGACGATGTCCGCGCCCGCGGCGATCAGGTCCCGCGTGCCCTCCGCGGTCACGACGTTGCCCGCCACGACGGGGACCTGCGGGTCGAGCGAGCGCACGGCCTCCAGGGCGTCGAGCATCTTGCGCTGGTGCCCGTGCGCGGTGTCGACGACCAGCACGTCCACCTCGGCCTCGAGCAGCGCCGCGGCCTTGGACTTCACGTCGCCGTTGACGCCGACGGCCGCCGCGACCCGCAGCCGGCCGCGCGCGTCCACGGCGGGGGCGTAAATCGACGAGCGCAGCGCGCCGACCTGCGTGAGCACCCCGACCAGCTCGCCGTCCCGGACCACGGGGGAGAACCGGCGACGCGAGGCGTGCAGCCGCTCGAACGCGGCCTGGAGCCTCGCGACGCCGCCGGACTCCACCACGGACAGGTCGACCGTCGTCGGCTCCGGGGTCATCACCTCGGCGACCTGCGTGAACCGGTCGACGCCCTCGCAGTCCGCCGGCGTCACGACGCCGACCGGCCGCGCGCCCTCGACCACCACGGCCGCGCCGTGCGACCGCTTGCCGATCAGCGTCAGCGCCGTGTGCACCGTGTCCTGGGGGGAGACGACCACGGCGCTCTCGACGACCGTGTGCTTCGCCTTCACCGACGCCACGACGTCCGCGACCACCTCGCCCGGCACGTCCTGCGGCAGCACGGCCAGGCCGCCGCGGCGGGCGACGGTCTCCGCCATGCGCCGGCCGGCGACCGCGGTCATGTTCGCGACCACCACCGGGATCGTCGTCCCGGTGCCGTCGGGTGCGGCGAGGTCGACGTCGAACCGCGAGGCGACCTCGGATCGGGACGGGACGAGGAAGACGTCGCCGTACGTGAGGTCGGACGAGGGCGAGTGCCCGGGCAGGAAGCGCATGAGAGTTCCCCTTTCCGCCTGAGTCTACCCGCCGCGCCGCCGCCGGCCCCGGCGCTACTCCTTCACGGCGCCCGCGCTCTGGTTCATGATCCGCTTCTGGAACACGAAGAACAGCACCGCCACGGGGACCGTCATGATCGCCGCCGCCGCGAGCTTCAGCGGGTACTGCGTCCCCTGGCTGAGCTGCCCGGACGCGAGCTGGGCGACGCCCTTGGTGAGGGTGACGAGCTCCGGGTCCTGCGACGCGACGATGAAGTGCGACAGCTCGTTCCACGACCCCTGGAACGACAGGATCACCAGCGTGACGACCGCCGGCCGGGCCATCGGCAGGACGACGGACCAGAACACCCGGAACGTGCCGGCGCCGTCCAGGCGGGCGGCCTCCTCGACGCTGGGCGGGATGGACTCGAAGAAGTTCTTCATGATGAAGATGCCGGCGGCGTCCGCGAGCAGCGGCACGATGAGCCCGGCGAACGAGTTGTAGATCCCGACCTGCTTGATGACGAGGAACTTCGGGATGAGCAGCACGACGTTCGGCACCGCCATGACGGCCACGAGCCCGGCGAACACCAGGCCGCGCCCGCGGAACCGCAGCCGTGCCAGCGCGTAGCCGGCGAGCGAGTTGATGAACACCCGGCCCAGCGTCACCACGACCGTGACGATCACGGAGTTGCGGAACCACAGCGGGAAGTCCGAGCGCAGGAACAGCCGCTCGTACGCCGCGGTGCTCCACGTCTGCGGGATCAGGGAGACGGCGTTCTGCGCGGCCTCGGCGTCCGTCTTGAACGACGTCGCGACCTGGATGAGGAACGGGTAGACGTACAGCACGGCCAGGACGGCGAGCACCGCGTAGGTGAACGACGTCGCGACCACGCGGCGGTTGCTGCGGCGGGCCCGGGGCGCCGGTGCGCCGGGCCCG
>JACXUT010000077.1 GCA_014763765.1 Micrococcales bacterium | reverse complement strand
CCCGGCGGCCGGCGGCGTCCCACCGGACGAAGGTCGCGTGCGAGAGCACCATGAGCAGCGCGCCGACCAGCAGGACGACGGCCTCGTCCGCCCCGTCGCCGAGGCGGCGGCGGACGAGCTGCTCGATCTCGTCGTGCAGGCCGCGCACGTGCGCGTAGGCCCGCACGAGCAGGTCGGGGTGGCCGCGCGCGACCTCGAACGCCCGCTCCATGCGCTCCTTGCCGAGCGGCGGGTGGTCGAGGACGTGCGCGACGAGCGCCTGCACGTCGGGCAGCAGGTCACCGGTGGGCCCGCCGCCGGCGAACGTCGCGGCGGCGGCCGGGTCGATCCGCCAGTGGGCGAGGCCGAGCACGGCGTCGTCCTTCGACTCGAAGTAGTTGAAGAACGTGCGGACCGAGACCCCGACCTCCGCGCAGACGGCCTCGACCGTCACCTGGTCGAGGCCGTGCTCCGCGGCCAGCCGGTGCGTGGCGTCGACGAGCGCCTCGAGGCGGGCGCGCTTCTTGCGGGCGCGCAGCCCCTCGGGCTCGACAGCTTCTTGCATGGCATGCATTCTTGCACGCTCTGCACGGTTGCGTCAGGCAGCGGACCAGGTGAAGCGGCTCACACCTCGCCGAAGCCCTCCTCGACCGCGCCGACGAACGCGTCGACCGCGACGCGGGCCTGCGGACCGGTCGCGGAGACCTCCAGGGTGCGGCCCTGCGTCGCGCCGAGCTGCATGAGCTCCAGCACGCTCGCGGCGTTCACCCCGTCCACCCGCACCGTCGCGTCGAAGCCGGCCATCATCCGGGCGAGCACCGCGGCCGGCCGGGCGTGCAGGCCCATCGGGTTGCGCACGACCACCTGCGCGGTGATCGGGTTCTCCTCCCCCGGCGTGCCGGACCCGGCGGGCGTCGCGGGCGCCGGTCCCCCGGCGTCGGCGGGCCCTCCGGTGCCGGCCGGCGGCACCTGCCCGGCACCGGCCGCGTGCGGGAAGCCCGCCCCCGCGGCCACCGCCGCGCCGAGCACCTCGCCGACGGGTGCGCCGCCGGCCGCGGTGACCGCGGCCGCGACCGCCGCCTCCACCATCGGGGCGTCCGCGAGGTGCACCCGCGCGGCGACGTCCTCGTCCAGGAACTCGAGCACGGACTCGGTGGTGAGCACCGCCGAGCCGAGGTCCGTCAGCACCACGGCGGAACGGCCGTCGGCGGTCGCCTCGGTCAGCGCGTCCTGCACCAGGTCGAAGCTGGTGCCGAGCCCGCCGGCGCCATCGCCGCCGGCGGCCACGATGAGCACGTCCGGCGCCATCTGCCCGGCGAGCTCCCGCAGGCCGGCGGCGAGCCGCTCGGAGTGCGAGACCAGCACCAGGGCGACGGGCGCGCTCATGCCGCCGCCGCCGTGTCCGCGGCCGCCTCGAGGATCAGCGCGCTCGACGTCGCCCCCGGGTCCTGGTGCCCGGCGGAGCGCTCGCCGAGGTACGACGCCCGGCCCTTCGTCGCGACGAGCGGGATGGTCGCGACCGCCCCCGCCCGCGCGGCCTCGGCCGCCGCCGCGAGGACCGCCGCGGGCGACGCCCCCGCGTCCGCGGCCTGCACGGCGGCCTCGACCGCGGGGGTCCAGGCGTCGACCATCGTCTTCTCCCCGGTGGTGGCCTTCCCGCGGACCACGATGCCCTCGAGCCCCGCCTCCAGCATCGCCACGACGGCGTGCGCGTCGAGCTCCGGGAGCCCGGTGACCTTCGCCGCCCGCAGGTACGCCGTGCCGTAGAGCGGGCCCGCCGCCCCGCCCACGGTCGACATCAGTGTGGTCGCGACGAGCTTGAGCACCGCGCCCACGTCACCCGGTGGCGCCTCCAGGGCGTCGAGCTTGGCCAGCACGGCGGTGAATCCCCGGCTGAGGTTCTCGCCGTGGTCGCCGTCACCGATCTGCCGGTCGAGCTCGATGAGCTCCTCCCGGTTCTCGGCGACCACCTGCGCCGTCCGGCGCACCCAGGCCTCCGCCCACGTCGCACCCAGGGATCCCGTCATGCTCCGCTCCCACCTCCGCCGTCGTGCCGGCGGCCACGCGTCCCGGAGGACGGCGGGCCCGATGCCCCCAGCAGCCGTCTCGCGGCTACCAGTGCAGCGCGGCCGTGCGCACCGGCGCGTCCCACAGCGCGGTGAGCTCGTCGTCCAGCCGGAGCACAGTGACCGAGGCGCCCTGCATCTCCAGTGATGTCACATAGTTGCCCACGAGCGACCGGGTCACCTCGACCCCGCGGCCCTCGAGCAGCCTGCGTGCCTGACGATAGACGACGTAGAGCTCGGACAGCGGCGTGCCACCCATCCCGTTGACGAAGAGCAGCACGCGCTCGCCGGAGGCCAGGCCCAGGTCGTCGGCGACGGGCGTCAGCAGCATCTCGGTGATCTCGTCCGCGCCGGCCAGCGGGATGCGGCGCCGACCCGGCTCGCCGTGGATGCCGATGCCGATCTCGATCTCGTCCTCGGGCAGGTCGAAGGACGGCTTGCCGGCGTGGGGGACGGTGCACGCGGTGAGCGCGACGCCCATCGACCGGACGTTGGCGACGACCTTCTCGGCCACCGCGACGACCGCGTCCAGGTCGTCGCCGCGCGCCGCGGCCGCGCCGGCGATCTTCTCGACGGCGACGGTGCCCGCGACGCCGCGGCGGCCCGCGGTGTACAGCGAGTCCTCGACGGCCACGTCGTCGTTCACCACGACGGTGCGGACCGTGACGTCGTCCGCGTCGGCGAGCTCGGCCGCGGTCTCGAAGTTGAGGACGTCGCCGGTGTAGTTCTTGACGATCGCCAGCACGCCCGCACCGCCGTCTGCCGCGGCGAACGCGGGGGCGATCTGGTCGGGCGTGGGCGAGGTGAACATGGCGCCCGGCACCGCGGCGTCGAGCATGCCGTCGCCGACGAAGCCCGCGTGCAGCGGCTCGTGCCCGCTGCCGCCGCCCGAGACGAGGCCGACCTTGCCGCTGACCACGCCTCCCGCGCGGGAGACGAAGAGCGGGTCCGTGTGCACCTGCACGACGTCCGCGTGCGCCAGCCCGAATCCCTCGACGGACTCGGCGACGACGTTCTGCGGGTCGTTGATGAGCTTCTTCACGTCGGTGGTTCCCTTCCGCGCGGCCGGTCGCGGCGCCGTCGTCGCGACAGCACTCACACTCGCCGCGCAGGTGGCGGGCGTCAAGGGGCAGGCGTGCGGCCGGGGTGCACGTTCGTGCACCCCGGCGCCGGCCCCCGTCAGGCCCGGCCGAAGAGCGTCCGCGCCTCCGCGACCAGCATGATCGAGCCGGTCACCAGCACCGCGGCGCCGCGCTCGACGTCCCGCTCCGCGAGGTCGGCGGCGAGCGTCACGGCGTCGTCCAGCCGCTCCCGCACGTGCACGCGGTCCTCGCCGAAGACGTCCCGGGCGATCTCGGCGAGGTCGTCGACCTCCATCGCGCGCGGCGTCGAGGCCCGGGTCACCACCACGTGGTCGAGCGCCGGCTCCAGCACCGCGAGGATGTTCTCGGGGTCCTTGTCCGCCATCACCCCGACGACGCCCACGACGCTCTGGAACGCGAACGCCTCCTCGACCGCCGCCACCAGCGCCTCGGCACCCGCCGGGTTGTGCGCGCCGTCCACCAGCACGGTCGGGCTCGACCGCACCAGCTCCAGCCGGCCCGGGGAGTCCATGTCCGCGAACGCGACCTCCACCACGGCCGCGTCCAGCGCGCCGCCGCCCGCCATCAGCGCCTCCGTCGCGGCGAGCGCCGCCAGCGCGTTGTGCGCCTGGTGCTCGCCGTGCAGCGGCAGGAACACGTCGGTGTAGACGCCGCCCGTGCCGCGCAGCGTGAGCAGCTGGCCGCCGACGGCGACCTGGCGCTCGACCACGTCGATGTCGACGCCCTCGCGCACCACGCGCGCCCCGCGCTCGGCGGCCGCGTGGAGGATCACGCCCTCCGCGTCCTCCTCCTGGCGCGACAGCACCAGCGTGGCGCCGTCCTTGACGATCCCGGCCTTCTCCCCCGCGATCTCCACGAGGGTGTGGCCGAGCCAGCGCTCGTGGTCGTGCGCCACCGGGGTGATGACCGCGACCTCGCCGTCGGCGACGTTCGTGGCGTCCCAGCGGCCGCCCATCCCGACCTCGACGACGGCGACATCCACGGGGGCGTCCGCGAACGCGGCGAACGCCATGACGGTGAACACCTCGAAGAACGACAGCCGCGGCCGCCCCTCCGCCTGCTCCCGCACGTCGACCATGTGCACGTACGGCGCGACGTCCTGCCAAACCTCGACGAACCGCTCGTCGGAGATCGGCTCGCCGTCGATCGCGATGCGCTCGGTGACCCGGCTCAGGTGCGGGCTGGTGAACCGGCCCGTCCGCAGCCCGTGCTCGCGCACCAGGCGCTCGACCATGCGGGCCGTCGACGTCTTGCCGTTGGTGCCCGTGAGGTGCACGACCCGGTACGCGCGCTGCGGGTCGCCCAGCAGCTCGCACACCGCCCGCACCCGGTCGAGCGTGGGGTCGATGTCGTGCTCGGGGGCCCGCTCGAGGATCCCCGCGTACACCTCGTCCGCGGCGCGGCGGGCGGCCGCAGCGGCCTCGTCCCGCAGGTGGTCGGCCCCGCCCCGGCCCTTCCCGGCGGCCATCAGGCGTCCACCCGCTCGACGCCGACGGTGAGCTCGGCGCCGTCCGCGGGCTCCAGGACCACCGCCGTCGCGAGCGTCTCGGACGCGATGAACGCCTGGTGCGCCTCGACGGCCGCGCGGTGCTCCGCGGGGACGCCCAGCGTCAGCCGGATCCGGTCGGTCACCACCAGGTCCGCCGCCTTGCGGGCGTCCTGCACGGCGCGCACCACGTCGCGGGCGTAGCCCTCGGCGAGCAGCGCGTCGTCCAGCGCGAGGTCCAGCACCACGAACCCGCCCGACGGCAGCACGCCCGCGGCCAGCGTGGGTGCCTCCCCCTCGGCGGTGGTGACGTCGATCGTCGTGGTGAGCTCGTACTCGGAGTCCAGCACCGGCACGTCGCCCTCGTCGGTGCGGACCACCACGCGGCCCTCCGCGTCGGTCGACCAGTCGCCGGCCTTCGCGGCCCGGATGACGGCCTGCACCCCGCGGCCCAGGCGCGGACCGGCGGCGCGGGCGTTCACCGCGAGGTTGCGGCGCACCGCCACCCCGCCGGCGGCGGCCTCCTCGACCGTCGACAGCACGACGTCCTTGACGTTGAGCTCCGCGGCCAGCAGGCCCCGGAACGGCGCGAGGGCCTGCGGGTCCGGGGTCGCGACGCGCAGCTCCCGCAGCGGCTGGCGGACGCGCAGCGCGTTCGCCTTGCGCAGCGCGAGCGCCGCCGAGACGGCCTCCCGCACCCCGTCGACGGCCGCGACGAGGTCGTCGTCCGCCGCCAGCGCGGCGTCGTCCGCCCCGCCGTCGCCCAGCACCGGCCAGTCCGTGAGGTGCACGGAGCGCTCGCCGGTCAGGCCGCGCCAGACCTCCTCCGACAGCAGCGGCGCGAGCGGCGCCATCACGCGGGTCAGGGTCTCCAGCGCCGTCCACAGCGTGTCGAACGCCGCGGCGTCCTCCCCCCAGAACCGGTCGCGCTGCGTGCGGACGTACCAGTTGGTCAGCAGGTCCAGGTGCACGCGCACCGTCTCGCAGGCGCCCGGCACGTCGTACGCGTCGAGCTGCGCGGTCACCTCCTCGACCAGCCGCCGCGTCCGCGCCAGCAGGTACCGGTCCATCGTCGACAGCCGGCCCTCGGCGTGGTCCTGCGCCGTGACGCGCCGCGCGGTGAGGTCGTCGCCGGCCGCGTTGGCGTACAGCGCGAAGAAGTACCACGTGCTCCACAGCGGCAGCAGCACCTGGCGGACCTCCGAGCGGATGCCCTCCTCGGTGACGACGAGGTTCCCGCCCCGCAGGATCGGCGACGCCATGAGGAACCACCGCATCGCGTCCGACCCGTCGCGGTCGAACACCTCGTTCACGTCCGGGTAGTTGCGCAGCGACTTGCTCATCTTGCGGCCGTCGGAGCCCAGCACGATGCCGTGCGACACCGACGTGCGGAACGCCGGGCGGTCGAACAGCGCGGTGGCCAGCACGTGCAGCAGGTAGAACCAGCCGCGGGTCTGCCCGATGTACTCCGTGATGAAGTCGCCCGGGTAGTGGTGCTCGAACCACTCGGTGTTCTCGAACGGGTAGTGCACCTGGGCGTACGGCATCGACCCGGAGTCGAACCACACGTCCAGCACGTCCGGGATGCGGCGCATCGTCGAGCGCCCGGTCGGGTCGTCCGGGTTCGGGCGCGTCAGCTCGTCGATGAACGGCCGGTGCAGGTCCGGTTCCCCGGCGTCGTTCAGCGGCAGCCGGCCGAAGTCCGCCTCCAGCTCCGCGAACGAGCCGTACACGTCGATCCGCGGGTACTGGGGGTCGTCGCTCACCCACACCGGGATCGGGGTGCCCCAGTAGCGGTTGCGGGACACCGACCAGTCGCGGGCACCGGCGAGCCAGTTGCCGAACTGGCCGTCCTTGATGTGCTCCGGCACCCAGGAGATGTCCTGGTTCAGCTCGACCATCCGGTCACGGAACGCCGTCACCTTGACGAACCACGACGACACCGCCTTGTAGATCAGCGGGTGCCGGCAGCGCCAGCAGTGCGGGTAGGAGTGCACGTACGACGCCTGGCGCAGCAGCCGGCCGTCCGCGCGCAGCCGCTGCGTGATCGGCTTGTTCGCCTCGAAGACCTGCAGGCCCTGGAAGTCCGGGACCAGGGAGGTGAACCTCCCGCCGTCGTCGACGCTCAGCACCGTCGGGATGCCCACGGCCTCGCAGGTCTCCTGGTCGACCTCGCCGTACGCCGGGGCCTGGTGCACCACGCCGGTGCCGTCCTCGGTGGTGACGTAGTCCGCCAGCAGCACCTGGAAGCCGTGCTCCGCCATGCCCGGCTGGTCCGCGAGGTAGCCGAACAGCGGCTCGTACCGCACGCCCGCCAGCTCGGCGCCGCGCAGCTCGCGGGTCACCGCCGCCAGGGCGTCCTCGGCCGAGTCGTAGCCCAGGTCCTTCGCGTAGCCCTTGACCAGCGCGCGGGCGAGCAGCAGCTGCGTCGCCGCGGCCGAGGTGCCGTTCGGCCCGGCCGGGACGACCACGTACTCCACGTCCGGCCCGACCGCGAGCGCCGAGTTCGTCGGCAGCGTCCACGGGGTGGTCGTCCACGCCAGCGCCGCGACGCCCGCGAGCCCGAGCTCCTCGGCGCGCGCACCCGTCAGCGGGAACGTCACCGTCACCGTCTGGTCCTGGACGTCCCGGTAGACGTCGTCGTCCATGCGCAGCTCGTGGTTCGACAGCGGCGTCTGGTCGTTCCAGCAGTAGGGCAGCACGCGGTAGCCCTCGTACGCCCAGCCCTTGTCGTACAGACGCTTGAACGCCCAGATCACCGACTCCATGAACGTCGGGTCCAGCGTCTTGTAGTCGTGGTCGAAGTCCACCCACCGCGCCTGCCGGGTGACGTACACCCGCCACTCGTCGGTGTAGCGCAGCACCGACGTGCGGCACGCGTCGTTGAACGCCTTGATGCCCATCGTCTCGATCTGCGACTTGTCCGTGATGCCGAGGATCCGCTCCGCCTCGAGCTCCGCCGGCAGGCCGTGCGTGTCCCAGCCGAACCGGCGCTCCACGCGGCGGCCCCGCTGCGTCTGGTACCGGCCGACGATGTCCTTCGCGTAGCCCGTCAGCAGGTGCCCGTAGTGCGGCAGGCCGTTCGCGAACGGCGGGCCGTCGTAGAACACGAACTCGTTCGCGCCGTCCGCGCCGGCGTCACGCGCGTCGATCGACGCCTGGAACGTGCCGTCCGCCTCCCAGTACGCGAGGACGTCCTTCTCCAGCGCGGGCAGGTCGGGGGACGCGGGCAGGCCGAACGCGGCCCCCGGGGACGACGGGGCGACGTGCTTGCCGGCGGGCGAGCGGTGCAGGGGGTAGGCCATGGCGGATGGCGCTCCTGTGGTCGGTGCTCCCGCCGGCGGGCGGCGGGGGCGGTGCGGTTCGGCAGGACCACGGGGACGACGTCACCCGGGCCGGACACCGACCCGGGGGCACCGCGGTACCACCCCGCTTGCCGTCCACCGTGCCCCTCGCGGGGTGCGGTGCGCGACCACTCTGCGCTGCGGCTGTGACGGGCCTGCCCCGTCCGGTTCTACTGGGGACGCGCCCGGTGGTGCGACGCGGCCTGTTCTTCCGGAGGCTCCCCGGTGATGGCCGGATCGGTGCCTGTGGGGACGAGTGTAGCGACGGTGGCGGACGTGGACGCGCGGAACGTGCCGGGCGCCGAGCCGGCGCCGCCCCTCGGCGGGACGGAGATCAGGCGAGCAGCGCCTCCCGGACGGACCGGCCCGGACGGAGCCCGGCCGGGCCGGTGGCCGTCATCCGTCCGCGCCGCCCCGACCTGCGGACGCCTCGCCCGCCCCGCCGTACGCGTACGCCCCGTCCTGCGGTGCCGCGAGCGCCACCGCCGGGTCGGCCGAGAGGTACCGTCCGCGCGCCGGGTCGTAGTACCGCGTCCCGACGAGCAGCAGGCCGGTGCCGTCCTGCGGCGCGCCGAGGAAGGCGCGGTCGTCCGGCCAGACAGGGCTCGCCGCACGGGCCGCGCCGAAGGCGTCGAACCGCCGGGTGGTGAGGATCTCCTTGACGTTCTGGATCGCGGCGATCGCCGTCCCGTCCGCGTCGGTGACGAACGAGGTCACCGCCGAGCCGGACCTGCCGGTGCGCACGGCGACCGTCATCCCGGCGAACGTGTAGGAGCGCGACGCCGTGACCTGGCCGTCGGCGGTGAGCGTGATCTCCTGCCCACCGGGCAGCGTCACGGTCGTGCTGCCGTCCTGCCGCCGGACGAGCCGGTCGCCGTCGGCGGTGTACAGGTAGGACGACGTCGACGAGCCCGACCGGACCGTGGTGAGGCGGCCCTCGGCGTCCCAGGTGAGCGTCTGGGCGGCGCTCCCGGAGGGCGCGCGGGTGGTCGTGCTGCCGCTGGCGTCGGAGGCGTACCGCGAGGTCACGGTGCGGGACCCGGTGGTGCGGGCGACCGACGCCAGGGCGTGCGGCCGGCCGGACGCGGCCGCGTAGGTGTACCGGTCGGTGGTGGTGCCGGTCGCGGTGCGGGTGACCTGCGTGAGCCGGTTGCCCGCCGCGTCGTAGGTGGAGTCGGTCCAGGAGGGAACGGGACCGCCGAGCCGGGCCACCGACCGGGTGGTCGCGCAGCTGCCGCTCGCGGGGGTCCACGCGCTGCGCAGCCTGCCCAGCCCGTCGCGGGTGAAGCACTGGGTGTCGGTCTTCTGGCCGGTGCGCCGGGTCACGACCTTGGTGACGTTGCCCGCGGCGTCGTACTTGACCCGCTGGTCGAGGTCGGTGGCCCCGGACGACTGCCTCGTGAGCGCGACGCCGGTCAGCCGGCCGGTCCCGTGCTCGTAGTCGTAGCTGATCCAGTTCGCGGCGGTGTTGCCCACGTCGAGGCTCATCAGCTCGCCGGAGGACGAGTAGACCGTCCCGGCGACGTAGACGCCCCAGCCGAGACCGCCGTGCATCCACTCCGGCAGGTTCGCCGCGTCGTACTCCGTCCAGATGCTCTCGGCGGTCAGCGGACCGGCCGCCGGGAGCGTGGTGCGGAGCAGCTGCCCGTCCACGGTGTACTCGTACTCCGTGGTGTAGGTGCCGGCCAGAGCGCCCTCGACGGACGGCAGCGTCACGGACTCCCCGAGCGGACGGTACCCGTCGTCGTAGCCCGTGACGGCGGTGACGTAGGCCGCGCCGTCCTCGTAGCGGGTCGACGACGTGAGCTGCCCCGCGGCGAGGGTGTCGTACGTCCACTCGGCCCGCAGGTCCCCGGTGGCGGAGCCGTCACGCAGGGAGGTGCGCCGTCCGAGCGCGTCGTACGTCGACGCGAGAGTCAGGCCCCGGGCGTCGGTGACCGTGAGCACCTGACCGGCGTCGTCGTACGTCCGGGTGGTGGTGCCCGTGTCCGGGTCCGTGACGGAGACCTGCCGGCCGCGCAGGTCGTAGGTGGCGGTCCACGTGCTGCCGTCGGCGTTGCGCACCGAGGAGAGCGCGCCGGAGGGCGCGTACCGGTAGGTGGTCAGCTTGTAGGTGCCGGAGGGCGCGCCGGAGGTGTAGCTCCGCAGCTGCGTGGTGCGGCCGCGCGCGTCGAGGACGGTGGTCTGCGCGACGCCGCCTGCGGGCGGGTCGGTGCTGACGCGGTCGCCGCCGTAGGTGGTGGTCGTGCGCCACTTCTCGCGGCCGTCGACGTCGAGGATCTCCTTGCGCAGCCGGCCGGCGCCGTCGTGGACGTACCGGGTCCGGGACGGGACCGCCGACTTCGGCGCGACGAGCGCGCCGCCCGGCTCGCCCGGGGCGAACCACGCGCCGTTCTCGTACGACACGTACCCGCGGCTGTCGTAGACGGTGTCGGTGACCATGCGCCCGGCGGTGCCCGCGGCGAGCGACGGCGACTGGGTCTGCCGCGGGCGCAGCAGCCCGTCGTAGAGCGTGACCACGCTCTGGTAGGTGCCTGCGGCCGTGAGCGTCGAGGTGGTCACCGCGTCCGGCCCGGATCGCGAGACGACGTACGCGTAGGTCGTGCTCGCCGTCGCCGAGGCCTGCGGCCGGCCGGGGAGCCAGACGGCGGTGGGCCGGCCGAGGGCGTCGTACCGGGTGCTCGTGACCTTGCCCGCCGCGTCGACGACCTCGGTGGGCAGGCCCCACGCGGGGTCGAGCGTGGTGGTGACCACGTGCGGGGTGAGGTCGCCGTCGCCGTCCGGGTCGGGCGACGTCTCGGTGACACCGGTCACGGGTCCACCCGTCGCCGGGGTGTAGGCGGTGGTGGTGGTGCGGCCCAGGGCGTCGGCGCGCGCGACGACGCGGCCCGCGTCGTCGTACGTCGTGGACGTGTCCGTCGCGTACACCGGGGCCCCGTCCGCGTACGACGCGAGCACCTCGGTCGCGGTGACCAGCCCGCGCGTCGGTGCGACGCCGACCGCGGCGCCGTCGTACGAGGTGCGCACGTCCGAGACGACGTCGGCCGGCCTCGTCGGGGTGACGTCGCACCGGACGGCGACGGTCTCGACGCGGGCGGGCGCTCCGACGACGGTCGTGGCGCCGTCCCGCGCGTACTCGGTGCGGGTGCACAGGTCGTCGGCGGCGGTCGCGAGGTCGCCCTCGTCGTCCACCTGCGTGACCGTCCCGTCGGCCGGGTCGAAGGTGGTCGCGGTCCGGGTGGTCCGGCGGCCGCCGGGCAGCGCGGGTGCGGTCGTGCGGGTCTCGGAGAGCCCGACGCCCAGGAAGGTCGAGGTCCGGCCGTCCGCCCCGGTCGCCGTCGGCGGCGACACCCACGGCGTCCGCACCACCCCGGTGAGCTCGCCGGTCCCCGCCCCGTCGTAGGTGATGACCTCACGGACGAACCCGGCGAGCCGGCCCTCGTCCGTGATGCCGTCGACGCTCGCGGACCGGGTCCCGCCGGACCCGAGCAGGTCCCCGTCCATCCCGCGGAAGTAGCGGTAGCGGGTCGTGGACCTGGTGGTGTCGGAGGGCGCACCACGGATGACGTCGACCGTCGCGTAGCCCCGGAAGTCGCCCCAGGTGCGCTGCGCCACCGGCGTGCGCGCGTCGTCGTCGTGGTGCCAGGCCGCGCCCCCGACGTACCGGTAGTGCGTCTCGACGGTCGCGCTCGTCCCGTCGTTCGGGTTCTCGAGGACCGAGGACACCGGGTACGTGTGGAAGTACTCCGGCTGCGCACCCTCGGTGGCGGGTGCGCTGAGCACGGGGAAGCAGCGCGAGGAGCTCGTGCTGGGATCTGCCGGCAGCGACGTCGCGGAGCAGCCGGGAGCCGTGTAGGAGACCGAGGTCGTCGCTCCGGACTCGGACACCACGGAGGAGACCCGGTAACGGCTCATGGCCGGGCCGCCGGCGCCGACCACCCGGTTCGCCAGCGGCGTGCCGGTGAAGGAGACGTCCGGCAGGTCGACGGTCGTCCCCGCGAGGCCGCTGTGCCCGATCTTCGCGAGCCACAACGCGGTCTCCGAGCCGTCGCCGGGGTCGGGGAACGTCTGCGTCAGCGTCCAGCGGTCCACGTCCCGGTAGGTCGCGCCCGCGAGCACCTGCGTCGTGACCCGGGCGAGCCGCTTGCGGGTGAAGAACGCCGGCGACGTGACACCCGGGCAGGACGTGGTCGACGTGCAGACCAGGTCGGCCGGGACGTCGGGCCAGGCCGCGGCGCTCGACGGCGTCAGCTGGTCCGGGTCGCACGTCACCGACGCCGACGGCACGCAGCGCTCGGCGACCGTGAGCTCCACGCGCGAGGGCGCCGGGCCGGTGGTCTCCTCGCCGGCGCGCTGCCCGTACTCGACGCGCGTGAGGTAGCCGCCGCGGTCGTACGTCGAGACCGCCGCGCCGAGGTCCCGCTCGTACGCGTTCTGCTCGCGGGTGTAGAAGTACGTCATCGAGCCGCCGGACGCGTCGACGACGTACTCGAGGTTCCAGCGCCAGGCCTGCGCGCACACGGACTCCGCGAACGTCTCGGCGTGGCACGGCTCGCCCGCCTGGTTGCCGTAGACCGGGACGGTCCAGGCCGAGTCTAGCGGCGTCGGGTCGGTCGCCGAGCGCTGGCCACGACCGAAGACGTACCGGGTGCCGTCCGTCGTCGTGACGGCCCAGTACTCGCCGTCGTCGTCCCCGTTCGACGCACCGGTCAGCCTCTCGACGCGGCTCCCGTCGTCCTGCTGGACCCGCCAGGTCCCCGTCGCGGCGTCCTCGACGAGCGGGCTGGTGGTGCCGTTCAGCACGAGCACCGCCGCACCCGACGACCAGCACAGGTCACCGGTGGCGTGCCCCTCGTTGTTGCCGCCCGCGGTGTCCTGGGCGCACGGCACGTAGGACCGCTCGACGTACCCCGTGCCGAGGTCCCAGCCGTCACCGACCCAGGAGGCCTGGTTGTTGGTCGCGGACGTCCGGCGGTCGACCGAGCCGGAGGAGTACGCGAGCGCGAGGTCGGGCTCCGGACCGCCCGCGGCCGGCGGGACGCGCAGCGGGTAGGTCCACCGGAGGTCACCGGTCTGCGCGACGACGTCCCAGCTCGCGGAGGCGGACGGGACGGGCCCGGACGGGGACGGGGCGGGCGCGGACGAGTCGGATCCCGCCAGCGGGGCCGACGCGACGCCCGACAGGGACGCGTCGGACGCGGACGCGGGCGGCCGCGGGGTCGCCGCCCAGCTGCCGGTCGAGCCGGACGTCGCCGCGGTCACGGCGAGCGCGCCCGCAGCGGCGAGCGGCACCGTGGCCCGCACGGTCTGCGCGACGGGGTCGTTCACCGACTCGATCTCCGTCTGCGTGCGGCACTGCGCGTCCGACGGCGTGTCGAGGGCGCAGTCCGGCAGGCTGACGAGCCGCAGCCGCGCCGACCAGTCCCCGCCGTACGCGTCCGCGAAGGGGGCGTAGCTCACCGTGACGACGACGGGCGCCCCGGCGTCCGCGACCTCGGTCTCCGGCTCGGCCGGACGGACCGACGCCGTCTGCTGGACGACGGCGGGCGAGGCGGTCGGCGAGGTGGTCGGTGACGGCGCCGAGGTCGCGGCGGTCGCCGTCGGAGCCGGCGTCCCGTCAGGCCCGGCGTCGGCGCCCTCGGCCCCGCTCACCGGCTCCAGCGCGAGCAGCACCCCGTCCACGCCGACCGCCTCGGCCGCGTCGTGGTCGACCACCTGGACCTGGACCGCGTCGGGGGACTCCGCCGTGCCGGACTGCTCGAGCCGGACCAGCGTCTCGGCGGTGACGGCCGCGGACGGGTCCGCGTCGGTCGCGCCCGGCGGGTCGACCGCGATCGTCGCCGTGCTCTCCGCGGGCCAGGCGACCGGCTCGGTGCTCGCCGCCGCGACCGGGTCGTGAGCGGGCGGTGCCGGCTGGGCGAGCGTCTCGACGGCCAGGGGCTCCGCCTGCTCGACGGCGGGCGCGGAGGCGACGCCCGCCGAGCGACGGTCCTCGTCCGACGGCGCGGCTGCTGCCGTGCCCGGAGCCACCACGGCCAGGGTTGCCAGCAGCGACGCGACGACGACCACGGTCAGGCCGGTGCGCCGTCCCGGGGAAGCGCTTCGCCCCCGTCGTGTCGTCCCGTGCGGCAGGGCAGGCACAACAACGGTGTGACGACGCACAGCTCCCCCTCGTACGCGGATGCGCGATGCGCGCCGGTGGCCGGAAGGTACAGCCACCGCACCCGAGGGCACCCCGGCTTCGGCCGCCGGCACACCCGTTCGGCCCAGTGTGACGCACGCCACAGTGGAGCGTCTTCCCTGGTCACGGGCCGTCCAGGGACCAACGTCCGGCGCGCGGCACCGCGCTCCCGACGTCCCGCCTGCGTGCGGCAGCCGGCCGGTCGGCCGACCGCGCCGGTCGCGTCAGACCGCGGGGCGGGCGACCGGCGGCAGCGCGGACCACGGGAACGTGATCCACTGCGCCGTCCGCCGCCACACGAAGTCCGGGTCCACGATGGAGTGCGGCTTCGCGTAGAGCACGGCCGTGCGGGCCTCGGCGCAGTGCTGCGACACGAGCCGCTGCACGAGCGCGAGCGTCTCCCCCGTGTCGGCCACGTCGTCGACGACCAGCGCGCGGCGGCCGGCCAGCGCCTCGGTGTCCAGCAGCGGCGGCAGCACCACCGGGTCGGGCAGCCGGGTGTCGATGCCCGTGTAGAACTCCACGTTGAGGGTGCCGCAGGCCTTCAGCCCGAGCGCGTACGCCAGGGCGCCGGCCGGCAGCAGACCGCCGCGGGCGACCGCCACCACCACGTCGGGCTCGAACCCGGACGCCACCACGTCGCGGGCGAGGTCGCGGGCGGCCTCCCCGAACTGGTCCCAGCAGAGGATCTCGCGCTCGTCCGGCAGGTCCTGGCCGGGGGCGGCCTCCGCAGTCGTCATGGCGGTCAGCGTAGTGGCCCCGCCCGGGGCGTCAGGTCGCGGGGCCCGCGGCGTGCTCGACGATGCGGCGGACGTCGTGCAGGTGGTGCAGCGCGTCGTGCGCGTTGTTGCGCGCGACGTCCTCGGCGCGCTGCGGGCCCCGGGTGGCGTGGTCGAGCACCACGCCGGCCGCCAGCGCGGCGGTGACCGACTCGACCCACCACGGCACGACCCGGCGCAGGGCACCGAGGGACGCCCCGACGGTCGCGTGCTCGTAGTCGAGCAGCTCACCCAGCGCGTCGGGGTCGTACCCGGCGGCGGCGGTGCGGCCGTCGCAGCGCGCCGCGTCGAGGCGGTACGCCCACGCCCCGAGGTTGTCGGCGACGTGCCGCACGTACGCCGCGGTCGACCACGCGAGGCCCGGCAGGCGCAGCGGCTCCGGGGCGGCGACCAGAGCCGCGTCGAACCGGCCCGGCACGTCCGCGACCGCGTGCACCGCGTCCTCGGCGGTGAGGCCCCAGCGGTAGCCGCACGCGCGGCACGGGTCGCCGTACAGCGCGGCCCCCCACAGCTCCATCCGGGCACCGTACCGCGCACCCGCGGGGCGGCGGGGCCGGTCGCGCGCGCCCGTCCCGGACCCGGAGCCGGGCCCCGGTGCGTGCCGGCCACGCGCCGGACGGTCAGGCGCTCTCGCGCAGCGCGCGGCGCCGGTTCTCCTCGTCGAAGAGCTGCGCGGCGAGCGCGCGGTAGCCGTCCGGGTCCTGCACGGCGTCCATGCGCTGCAGCCGGCCCCGCAGGTCGGCGATGCGGCGCGTGAGCTCGAGCTCGACGAGCGCCATGACGAGGCCGCGCGCGTAGGTCGGCAGGCGGTCGGGCCGGTCCTCGGGCAGCGGTGCGACGGCGAGCTGGGTGACGAGCGACCGGACCGGGGCCGCCGCCTCCTCGCGGACGGCCTCGACCCAGCCGACGGTCGCGCCGGGCCCTCCGGCACCGACCCGCGCGCGCGCCCCGGCGGCGCCGCCGGCCGCCCGCACCGCGGCGTGCACGGCCCGGTAGGCGGGAGCGGTGAACGCCTCGGGCGGCAGGTCGTCGAACTCCGGCGGCACGAGGTCGGGCATCTGGAGGACGGCCTCGAGCGCGCGGCGCTCCGTCGCGGCGACCGGGTCCCGCGGGTCGGGCATCGTCATGCGGGGCGCGGGCAGCGCCGTGCCCTCGCCGCCCGGCCCGGTCGGGGCCGCAGCGCCGGCGTCGTGCGGCGGCTCGTGCCCGGGGTCGTACGGCTCGGGCGGGGGCTCGTCCCAGCGGCGGTCCTGCGACCGGCCGTCGCGGCGCCCGTCGCGCCCGTCCCAGCGTCCGCCGCCGGACCGGCCGTCACCGCGCCCGCCGCCGTCGCGGCGCTGCCAGCGGTCGCCCGCCGCGCGGGGACCGCCGCCGGCCGGCCCGCCCC
>JACXUT010000076.1 GCA_014763765.1 Micrococcales bacterium | reverse complement strand
CGCCCGCCCGCTCGCCCGCCCGCTCCCGGGCCTGGTCCCGGCGGGCCCGCGGGTGGCTGGTCACGTAGACCTCCCGCAGCGTGTCCGGCGTCACCCTCGTGTAGATCTGCGTGGTCGTGACCGAGGCGTGCCCGAGCAGCTCCTGGACCACCCGCACGTCCGCGCCGCCGGCGAGCAGGTGGGTCGCGAACGAGTGCCGCAGGGTGTGCGGCGACACGTGCGCGGCCCCGGGCAGGCCGGCCCGCTCGGCGGCCGTGCGCAGCACCGCCCAGGCGCTCTGGCGCGACAGCCGCGCCCCGCGGGTGTTGAGGAAGACGGCCGACCCGCCGCGCCCCGCGGCGGCCAGCGCCGGCCGCGCGCGCACGAGGTACGCCTCGACGGCCTCGACCGCGTAGGCGCCGACGGGCACGACCCGCTCCTTGCTCCCCTTGCCGAACAGGCGGACGGCCGCGCGGCCGGGGGTCAGGTCCAGGTCGTCGACGTCCAGCCCGACCGCCTCCGAGATGCGCGCACCCGTGGAGTACAGGAGCTCCAGGAGCGCGCGGTCGCGCAGCGGCACCGGGCCGTCGCCCAGGGAGGCGGCCCCGAGCAGGCGCTCGACGTCGTGCGTCGAGATCGCCTTCGGCAGGCGCTGCGGCTGCTGGGGCGGGCGCACGGCGCGGGCCGGGTCGTCGGGAGCCTGGCCCTCGAGGACGGCGAACCGGTGCCAGCCCCGCACCGCCACCACGGCGCGGGCCGCGGACGACGCGGACAGCACCGCCCGGCCGTCGGAGCCCGTGCGCACCGCGGTGAGGAAGTCCTCGACGTCGCCCTCGGTCACGTCCCCGATGCCGACGCGACCGGCGCACGCGAGGTGCTCGACGTACCGCGCGAGGTCGCGGCGGTACGCGGCGAGCGTGTTGGCGGACAGCCCCCGCTCCACGGTGAGGTGGGCGAGGTAGCCGTCGAGGGCGACGCGCAGCGCCGGCGGGACCTCGGGCGCAGGACGGGCCGGGGCAGGACGGGCCGGCGCGGGCGCGGACGTGCCGCTCTCCCCCATGGCCGTCCTCCCGGTCCGCCGTCCGCCTACAGCGGGAGGAACACGTCCACGGCCACCGCGACGGACAGCAGCGACAGGTACGTGATCGACCCGTGGAACACCGACATCGCGCGCAGCCTGCCGCGGCTCGGGTCCTGCGCGCGACGGTACAGCGCGATGGTCGACCAGAGGAACCACCCGCCGAGCACCGTCGCGACGACGGCGTATACCCAGGTCATGCCCGCGACCGGCACCAGCAGCAGCGAGCACGCGATCATCGCCACGGTGTACGCGATCATCTCCCGCGCGACCTTCGCCTCGGCGGCGACGACCGGCAGCATCGGCACGCCGGCGGCGGCGTAGTCCTTGCGGAACTTCATGGACAGCGGCCAGTAGTGCGGCGGCGTCCAGAAGAAGATCACCCCGAACAGCAGCACCGCGGCCCACGACACGCCCCCGGTGACCGAGGACCACCCGATGAGCACGGGCATGCACCCGGCCGCGCCGCCCCACACGATGTTCTGCGGGGTCCGGCGCTTGAGGATCATCGTGTAGCCGACGACGTAGATGAGGATCGCGCCGCCGGTGAGCAGCGCGGAGGGCACGTTCACCAGCAGCGCCAGCCACGTCAGCGACGCCACGCCGAGCGCGAGGCCGAACACCAGCGCAGCGCGCGGCGTGATCTCCCCGGTCACGAGCGGCCGGCGCTTCGTGCGGTTCATGACCTGGTCGATGTCGCGGTCCAGGTAGCAGTTGAGGACGTTCGCCGAGCCCGCGGCCGCCGCCCCGCCGACGAGCGTCGCGAGCACGAGGCCGATCGGGGGGAACGTGCCCTGGGCGAGGATCATCGTCGGCAGCGTGGTGACGAGCAGCAGCTCGATCACGCGCGGCTTCGTCAGCGCGACGTACGCGCCGACGCGGCGACGCAGCGTGCGGGGAGCGGCGCCGGCGCCGGCCGGCCGCACCGGCGGGCGGGAGGACCCGGCGGGAGCGGCTGGGCTCATCGTGCGCACGCTCCGGTCCTCCGCCCCTGTCGCTCGGCCCCGCGGCGGTCCGCCTGCGGATGGTTCCGGCCATCGTACGGCCCTTTCGGCAGCAGAGGGGGCCGTCACGCGCATAGGACCTCGGTCCCAGAGGTGTGACGTCCGTCGCCCTGGCCCCCCCCTGCTGTGGACGGACCGGCGATCGCCCGTGCGCGGGTCTAGGCTCGAAACCGCACGCCAGGCGCGGGTGACCACCGCCCGGCGTGAGCGGCGCCCGGCCCCCCGACCGGGCACCCGTCCGTCGACGTCCCGCGGTCCGTGCGGGACGAGAAACGAGGTGGCACGACGATGACTCAGGGCACCACGCCGCTCGACCAGGTGGCCGACGCGGGCGTCGCCGTCTGGCTGGACGACCTCTCCCGGGAGCGGCTGCGCACCGGCAACCTCGAGCAGCTCGTGGCCGAGCGCCGCGTCGTGGGGGTGACGACCAACCCGACGATCTTCGCCGGCGCCCTCGCGAAGGGCGACGCCTACGACGAGCAGCTCCGGCAGCTCGCCGCGCAGGGCACCGACGTGGACGGCGCGGTCTTCGCGATCACCACCGACGACGTGCGGGACGCCGCGGACGTGCTGCGCCCGGTGCACGACCGGACGGACGGCGTGGACGGCCGCGTCTCCATCGAGGTCGACCCGCGGCTGGCGCACGACGCGCAGGCCACCGCCGACTCCGCCCGGGCGCTGTGGTCGACCATCGACCGCCCGAACGTCTTCATCAAGATCCCGGCGACGCTGGACGGGCTGCAGGCGATCTCCGACGTGCTCGCCGACGGCATCAGCGTCAACGTCACGCTGATCTTCTCGCTCGAGCGCTACCGGGCGGTGCTCGACGCGTTCCTCGACGGCATGGAGCGCGCCCGCGCGAACGGGCACGACCTCGCCCCGATCGCCTCGGTGGCGTCGTTCTTCGTCTCGCGCGTGGACGCCGCGATCGACCCGCGCCTCGACGAGATCGGCTCCCCGGAGGCGGCGGCGCTGCGCGGGCAGGCCGCCATCGCCAACGCCCGCCTCGCCTACGGCGTGTACCAGGAGGTCGTGGCGGGCGAGCGCTGGCAGTCGCTCGCCGCCGCCGGCGCGAGGCCGCAGCGGCCGCTCTGGGCGTCCACGGGCGTGAAGGACAAGGCGTACCCCGACACGCGCTACGTCGACGAGCTGGTCGTCGCGGGCGTCGTCAACACGATGCCGGAGGCCACGCTGCACGCGGTCGCCGACCACGGGAACTTCCGCGGTGACACGGTCACCGGCACGCAGGCCGAGGCGCAGCGCGTCGTCGAGGGCCTCGCCGCGCTGGGCATCTCGATCGACGAGGTCACCGACCAGCTCGAGCGCGAGGGCGTCGAGAAGTTCGAGAAGTCCTGGACGGAGCTCCTCGAGACGGTGCAGGACGGCCTGGGCCAGGTGACCGCGTGAGGCCCGCGAAGGTCACGCCCGAGCACAACCCCCTGCGCGACCCGCGGGACCGCCGGCTCCCCCGGATCGCCGGCCCGTCCGGCCTCGTGATCTTCGGCGTCACCGGCGACCTCGCCCGCAAGAAGCTCATGCCCGCGGTGTACGACCTGACCAACCGCGGCCTGCTGCCGCCCGGCTTCGCGCTCACCGGGTTCGCCCGGCGCGACTGGGAGGACCAGGACTTCGCGCAGATCGTCCACGACTCCGTCAAGGAGCACGCCCGCACCCCGTTCCGCGAGGCGACGTGGCGGCAGCTCTCCGAGGGCATCCGGTTCGTCCAGGGCTCCTTCGACGACGACGACGCGTTCGACCGGCTCCGCACGACGGTGGAGGACCTGGACGTCTCGCGGGGCACGGCGGGCAACCACGCGTTCTACCTGTCGGTGCCGCCCAGCGCGTTCCCGGTGGTCTGCAAGCAGCTCGCCCGCTCCGGCCTGTCGCAGCCGGTCGAGGGCGCGTGGCGGCGCGTGGTCATCGAGAAGCCGTTCGGGCACGACCTGCAGTCCGCCCGCGAGCTCAACGACGTGGTGTCCCAGGTGTTCAGCCCGGACGACGTGTTCCGCATCGACCACTACCTGGGCAAGGAGACCGTCCAGAACCTGCTGGCGCTGCGGTTCGCGAACCAGATGTTCGAGCCGATCTGGAACGCCAACTACGTCGACCACGTGCAGATCACGATGGCCGAGGACATCGGCGTCGGCGGCCGCGCCGGGTACTACGACGGCATCGGCGCGGCCCGCGACGTCATCCAGAACCACCTGCTGCAGCTCCTCGCCCTCACGGCGATGGAGGAGCCCGTCACGTTCGACGCCAAGGACCTCACCGCCGAGAAGATCAAGGTCCTGTCCGCGGTCCGGCTCCCCAAGGACCTCGGCAAGCACACCGCGCGCGGGCAGTACGCCGCGGGCTGGCAGGGCGGCGAGCGCGTGGTCGGCTACCTCGACGAGGGCGGCTTCGACCCGAACTCGACCACCGAGACGTTCGCGGCCATCCGCGTCGACGTCGACACCCGCCGCTGGGCGGGCGTGCCGTTCTACCTGCGCACCGGCAAGCGCCTGGGCCGGCGCGTCACGGAGATCGCGGTCGTGTTCAAGAAGGCGCCGCACCTGCCGTTCGAGTCCACCGCGACCGAGGAGCTCGGCAAGAACGCGCTCGTCATCCGCGTGCAGCCCGACGAGGGCGTGACCCTGCGGTTCGGCGCGAAGGTCCCTGGCACCGCGATGGAGGTCCGCGACGTCACGATGGACTTCGGCTACGGCCACTCGTTCACCGAGGCGTCGCCCGAGGCGTACGAGCGCCTCATCCTCGACGTGCTGCTCGGCGACCCGCCGCTGTTCCCGCGCCACGAGGAGGTCGAGCTCTCCTGGAAGATCCTCGACCCCATCACCTCCTACTGGGCGGGCAGGGGCCGGCCGGACGCGTACCGCGCCGGGACCTGGGGGCCGGAGTCGGCCGACCGCATGATGGAGCGCGACGGACGAGCCTGGAGGCGACCGTGATCATCGACCTGCCGAAGACGACCACCCGCGACATCAACAAGCGGCTGGTGCAGGAGCGGGACGAGGGCGGCGCCGTCGCGCTGGGCCGGGTCCTGACGCTCATCATCGACGTCGGCCCGCACGACCCGGAGGACGCGATCGCCGCCGCGAACGACGCCTCCCGCGAGCACCCGTGCCGCGTCATCGTCCTGACCGAGGAGGGGCCGGGCGAGGACTCCGAGCTCGACGCCCAGATCCGGCTCGGCGGCGACGCCGGGGCCTCCGAGGTCGTCATCCTGCAGCCCTCGCAGGCGCAGGCACGGCACCTCGACACGCTCGTCCTGCCGCTGCTCCTGCCCGACGCGCCGATCGTGGCGTGGTGGCCGTACGACGTCCCCGAGGACCCGTCGCAGCACCCGATCGGCCAGCTCGCCCGCCGCCGCATCACGGACTCCACGGAGTGCGCGAACCCGTCCCGGACGCTGCACCGGCTGGCGGAGACCTACGCCGAGGGCGACACCGACCTGGCGTGGACGCGCACCACCCTGTGGCGCGGCCTCATCGCCGCGACGCTCGACCAGCCGCCGTTCGAGTCCGTGCAGCGCGCCGTCGTCGCCGGCGAGAGCACGCACCCGTCCGTCGACCTCATGGCCGCGTGGCTCGGGTGGGCGCTGAACTGCCCGGTGGAGATCGAGCGCCAGGCCGACGCCCCGGCGATCACCCAGGTGCGGCTCGAGCGCCGGTCCGGGCCCATCGTGCTGGACCGGCCCGACGGCAAGACCGCCGCGCTGCGCCAGCCCGACCAGCCCGAGCACCGCATCGCCCTGCCCATCCGGCAGCTGCGCGAGTGCCTGGCCGAGGAGCTCCGGCGCCTCGACGCCGACGAGGTCTACGGCGAGGTGCTGCGCAAGGGCCTGACGAAGGTGGGCGCGTGACGGCCGGCGCGGGCGCCCCGCGCACCGTGCTGGTCCACCCGGACGCCACCGTCCTCGCCGAGGCCACCGCCGCGCGTCTCATCACCCGGCTGGTCGACCTGCAGTCCGCGGCCGCTCCCGTGCACGTGGTCCTCACCGGCGGCACGGTCGGCATCCGGACGCTCGCGGCCGTCGCGGCGTCACCGGCCCGCGACGCCGTCGACTGGTCCGGCGTGCACCTGTGGTGGGGCGACGAGCGGTTCCTGCCCGACGGCGACGCCGACCGCAACGAGACCCAGGCGCGTGACGCGCTGCTCGACGCGCTCGGCGACGCCCTGCCGGCGGCGAACGTCCACCCCGTGCGCCCGCTGGACGAGGCCGCCGGCGTCGCGACCCCGGAGGACGCCGCCGCCGCGTACGCTGCCGAGCTCGCCGCCTTCGCCCCCGAGGGCGCCGACGTGCCGGCGTTCGACGTGCTCATGCTCGGCATGGGTCCGGACGGGCACGTCGCGTCGCTGTTCCCCGGCCACGAGGCGCTCGACGTCACCGGCGTCCCCACGGTGGGCGTGCACGGCTCCCCCAAGCCGCCGCCGCTGCGCGTGTCGCTGACGTTCGAGGCCCTGCGGGCGGCCCGGGAGGTGTGGGTCGTCGCGGCCGGCGCCGAGAAGGCGGGTGCCGTCGCGTCCGCCCTGTCGGACGCCCCCGTGGAGCGGACCCCCGCCGCCGGTGCACGGGGCACCGACCGCACGCTGTGGCTCGTCGACGCCGCCGCCGTGTCGGAGGTCGGCGCGGGCTGAGCCCGCCGCGCACGGGGTCCTCCCCCTCGCGCCCTGCCGTCGGCGCACGAGGTCGTCACACCCAGCCGAGGTCGTCACGTCTGGCCGAGGTCGTCACCTCCGGCCGAGGTCGTCAGCTCCACGGGACGACCTCGGCCGGAAGTGACGACCTCGCAAGGACCGGGCGCCGCAACGGGTCACCGGGCGCCCCGCTGGACCGGGCGCCGTGCCCGGTCAGCAGGGCGCCTCCCCGCGCCGTGGACGGGAACGGCCCCGCAGCATCACGCTGCGGGGCCGTTCTCCTCGGTCGGGCGGTGCCGGGTGCCTCAGCGCAGCCGGCCGCCGCGCCGCGCGCGCAGGGCGGCGAGGGCCTCGTCGAGGATCGCCTCGCCGTCCTCGGCGGACCGGCGCTCCTTCACGTACGCGAGGTGCGTCTTGTACGGCTCGTTCCGCACGGGCGACGGCGGGTTCGCCTGGTCCTGCCCGGCGGGGAACCCGCAGCGCGGGCAGTCCCAGGTCTCGGGTGCGTCCTCGGCGGCCTCCTCGGCGAACGAGGGCCGCGTCTCGTGGCCGTTCGCGCACCAGTAGGAGATCCAGATCCGAGGGGCGGCGTCGCCGCGCTCGGCCTCGCCCATGGGGCCCGCACCGACGCGGGACCCCCGGATCGCGCTTCCGCTCGCCATGTCCGCCCCCTCAGCTCACGCGCTCGACGAGGCCGAGCAGCACGATGGCGACCGCCCACACCAGGCTGACGCCCACGGTGATGCGGTTCAGGTTCCGCTCCGCGACGCCCGAGCTGCCGGCGCTGGACGTGATGCCGCCGCCGAACATGTCCGACAGGCCACCGCCCTTGCCCTTGTGCAGCAGGACGAGCGGGACGAGCAGCAGGCTCGTGACCACCAGGAGGACCTGGAGGGCGATGGTGAGGGCTGTCACGACGGTGTCTGACTTCCTTGCTCGGGATGCCGGGCCGCGGGACGGCCTGGTCGGGTGTGGACCGCGGTCCAGGGTAGGCGACGCGCCGCCGGGGAATCCAGCGACGCGGTGCCGGGCCGGGGGTGTGTCCCCCGGTCGGTGCCGGGGCGGACGGGGTGACGACCCCGTCCGCCCCGCCACCGGGTGGCTCAGGCGCCGGGGTGCGCCTTGAACCGGGCGATCTTCGCGAACTCCTCGGCGTCCAGCGAGGCGCCGCCCACGAGGGCGCCGTCCACGTCCGGCTTGCCGATGATCTGCGCGGCGTTGCCCGACTTCACGGAGCCGCCGTACAGCACGCGCACGGCGTCGGCGACCTCCGCGGAGTACAGCTCGGCGAGCTTGCCGCGGATGGCCTCGCAGACCTCCTGCGCGTCCTCCGGGGTGGCGACCTCGCCGGTGCCGATGGCCCACACCGGCTCGTAGGCGATGACGACCGTCTTCGCCTGCTCCTCGGTGACGCCCGCGAGCGAGCCCTCGAGCTGCGCCAGCGTGTAGGGCACGTGCTCGCCGGCCTTGCGGATGTCGAGGCCCTCGCCGACGCAGACGATCGGGACGAGGCCCGCCCCGAACGCGGCGACGGCCTTCGCGGCCACGGTCGCGTCGGACTCGGCGTGGTACTCGCGCCGCTCCGAGTGGCCGACGGCCACGTAGGTCACGCCGAGCTTCGCGAGCTGCGCGGCGGAGACCTCACCGGTGTACGCGCCGGACGCGTGCTGCGACACGTCCTGCGCGCCGTAGCGGATGTCGAGCTTGTCGGCGTCGACCAGCGTCTGCACGGAGCGGATGTTGGTGAACGACGGCAGGACCGCGACCTCGACGTCGGAGAAGTCGTGCTTGGCGTCCTTGAGGGTCCACGCGAGCTTCTGCACCAGGTGCACGGCCTCGTGGTGGTCGAGGTTGAGCTTCCAGTTGCCCGCGATCAGGGGGGTGCGTGCCATGGGTTCAGTCCTCCAGGACCGCGATGCCGGGGAGGGTCTTGCCCTCCAGGAGCTCCAGCGACGCGCCGCCGCCGGTCGAGATGTGGCCGAAGCCCGCCTCGTCGAAGCCGAGCAGGCGCACGGCCGCGGCCGAGTCGCCGCCGCCGACGATGGAGAAGCCCTCGGTGTCGACGAGCGCCTGCGCGACGGCCTTGGTGCCGCCGGCGTAGGCCGCGCGCTCGAACACGCCCATGGGGCCGTTCCAGGCGATGGTCCTGGCGCCGAGGATCGCGTCGCGGAACAGCTCGCCGGACTTCGGGCCGATGTCGAGCCCCATCTTGTCGGCGGGGATCGCGTCGACGGCGACGACCTCGAAGTCGTCCGAGCCGAACTCGGGCGCGACCAGGGTGTCGACGGGCAGGACGATCTCGACGCCGGCCTCCTGGGCCTGGGCGAGGTAGCCCTTGACGGTCTCGACCTGGTCCTCCTCGAGCAGCGAGGAGCCGACCTCGTGGCCCTGGGCCTTGAGGAAGGTGAACATCATGCCGCCGCCGATGAGGAGCTTGTCGGCCTTGGTGATGAGGTTGCCGATGACGCCGAGCTTGTCGGAGACCTTCGCGCCGCCGAGCACGACGACGTAGGGACGCTCCGGGTCCTCGACGGCCTTGCGCAGCGCCTCGACCTCGGTGAGGACGAGCGTGCCCGCGGCGTGCGGCAGGCGCAGCGCGACGTCGTAGACCGACGCCTGCTTGCGGTGCACGACGCCGAAGCCGTCGGAGACGAACGCGTCGGCCAGCTGGGCCAGCTCGTCGGCGAGCTCGCCGCGGACGGCGTCGTCCTTCGAGGTCTCGCGCGCGTCGAAGCGGATGTTCTCGAGCAGGGCGATCTGGCCGTCCTCGAGCGCCGCGACGGTGGCCTTGGCGGAGTCGCCCACGACGTCCTCGGCGAGCGCGACGGGCCGGCCGAGCAGCTCGCCCAGGCGGGCCGCGACGGGCGCCAGCGAGTACTTCGGGTCCGGCTCGCCCTTCGGGCGGCCGAGGTGCGCGGTCACGACGACCCGGGCGCCCGCGTCCAGCAGGGTGGTCAGGGTCGGGAGCGCGGCGCGGATGCGGCCGTCGTCGGTGATGGTCGTGCCGTCGAGCGGCACGTTGAAGTCGGAGCGGACGAGCACGCGCTTGCCGCGCAGGTCGCCGAGGTCCTCGATGGTCTTCATGCTCTCCTACCTTGCTGGGGAGGCCACCGCGGCGCGGCGACCGAGGGGGGCCGGCAGGGCCCGGTCACAGCAGCGTCCGCGTACGCCGGGGCCGTGGGACCCGGGCGTACGCGGACGCATGACCGTTGCTACCGGTGCGGGGCTGACGTCAGAGACGCGCGCCGACGTACTCGGTGAGCTTGACGAGCGACGAGCTGTAGCCCCACTCGTTGTCGTACCAGGCGATGATCTTGACCTGGTCGCCGATCACCTTGGTGAGCTTCGCGTCGAAGATGCTCTGGTGCGGGTTGGTGACGATGTCCGAGGAGACGATCTCGTCCTCGGTGTACTCCAGCGTCCCCTTGAGCGGGCCCTCGGCGGCGGCCTTGACCGCGGCGTTGACCTCCTCGACCGTGACCTCGCGCGAGGCGGTGAAGGTCAGGTCGGTGGCGGAGCCGGTGATGGTCGGCACGCGGAGCGCGAAGCCGTCCAGCTTGCCCTTGAGCTCCGGCAGCACGAGCGCGACGGCCTTGGCGGCGCCGGTCGTGGTCGGGACGATGTTCTGCGCGGCGGCGCGGGCGCGACGCAGGTCGCGGTGCGGGCCGTCCTGCAGGTTCTGGTCACCCGTGTAGGCGTGGATCGTGGTCATGAGGCCACGCTCGATGCCGATCGCGTCGTTGAGCGCCTTCGCCACCGGGGCGAGGCAGTTCGTGGTGCAGGACGCGTTCGAGATGATGTGCTGCGTCGCCGGGTCGTAGTCGGTGTGGTTCACGCCGACGACGAAGGTGCCGTCCTCGTTCTTCGCCGGGGCGGAGATGATGACCTTCTTGGCGCCGGCCTCGATGTGCGCCTTGGCCTTGGTGGCGTCCGTGAAGAAGCCGGTCGACTCGATGACGATGTCGGCGCCCAGCTCGGCCCACGGGAGGTTCGCCGGCTCGCGCTCCGCGAGGGCGCGGATCTTCTTGCCGTCGACGATGAGGTTCTCGTCGTCGAAGTCGACGCTCTGCGGGAAGCGGCCCAGCACGGTGTCGTACTTGAGCAGGTGAGCCAGCGTCTTGTTGTCCGTCAGGTCGTTGACGCCGACGATCTCGATGTCGGCGCCCGACGCCACGATGGCACGGTAGAAGTTGCGCCCGATGCGGCCGAAGCCGTTGATGCCGACCTTGATGGTCACTTGCCCTCCTCGGCACGCGCCGGCAAGCGCCGGCACACACTGTTGCGGTGATGGACTGCGCACGCCGGTGTGCGCCGCCCGGAAACCCCGTGGTCACACGAACTTGACCCGCGCGAGGCCTCCGGATGGGTAAGAGCCTATACCCGCGCGCGCACGGGCGCAGGGACCTAGGTCTGCCGGTGCCGTCGCGCGGGCGTGGTTCCCGCGGCCCCGGTCCGCGGCTCCCGCGCGCCCCGGACGGTGGGGGTCAGAGATCCAGCAGGTCGGGGCTCAGACCGGACTCGGTGTCCGGGATCCCGAGGTCGGACGCCCTCTTGTCGGCCGTCGCCAGCAGGCGGCGGATCCGGCCGGCGACGGCGTCCTTGGTCAGCACCGGGTCCGCGAGCTTGCCGAGCTCCTCCAGCGACGCCTCCTTGTGCGCCAGCCGCAGCTCGCCGGCCTCCCGCAGGTGCTCCGGGACGTCGGCCCCGAGGATCTCGAACGCCCGCTCGACCCGGGCCCCGGCGGCCACCGCCGCCCGCGCGGAGCGCCGCAGGTTCGCGTCGTCGAAGTTGGCGAGCCTGTTCGCGGTGCCCCGGACCTCGCGCCGGACCCGCCGCTCCTCCCACACCAGCAGCGTGTCGTGGGCGCCGAGCCGGGCCAGCATCGCGGCGATCGCGTCCCCGTCCCGGATCACGACCCGGTCGATGCCCCGGACCTCGCGCGCCTTCGCCGGGATCTGCAGCCGGCGCGCCGCGCCGACGAGGGCCAGCGCGGCCTCCGGGCCGGGGCACGTGACCTCGAGGGCCGAGGACCGGCCGGGCTCCGTGAGCGAGCCGTGCGCGAGGAACGCGCCGCGCCACGCCGCCTCCGCCTCCTGGGCGCCCGCCGCGACGATCTGCGGGGGCAGCCCGCGGACCGGCCGCCCGCGGTTGTCCAGCAGGCCGGTCTGGCGGGCGAGCGACTCCCCGTCCTTGACCACCCGCACGACGTACCGGTTGCCGCGGCGCAGGCCACCGCCCTGCACGACGATGACGTCCGACGTGTGCCCGTAGACCTCGGAGATGGCCGCCCGCAGGCGGCGTGCGGCCGCGCCGGTGTCCAGCTCGGCCTCGATGACGATGCGCCCCGAGATGATGTGCAGACCGCCCGCGAACCGCAGCGTGGCCGACACCTCCGCCTTCCGGCAGGACGTCTTGTCGACCTGGAGCCGCGCAAGCTCGTCCTTCACCTGTGCCGTCAGAGCCATGCGGGCCATCCTGCCATCCCGGGCGCGCCGGGACGCCCGGACCGGGAGGTGCCCTCGCTCACGACCGGGTCACGGCCGGGTCTCCGGGGGCGGCGTGCGGCGGCGCGCGGCGCCCACGTCGCCGAGGTACCCCTCCACCACGTCGCTGATCGCCGCGGCCAGGCGCAGGGCGTCGTGGCGCGGCGTGCCGTCGCCCCGGCGCACCTGCCGCATGAGCAGCCGCCCGCCGGCCGCGCGGGTGCGCTCCTCCAGCTCGTCGACGTCGTCGACCGAGCCCGGGTCCGCGATGACGGCGTCCACCCGCAGGTCCGGCGCGTGCTGCCGCAGCGCGTCCAGGTGCTCGCACGGCCCCATGCCCGCGGTCTCGGCGTCGGGGCTGAGGTTGAGCACGAGGATGCGCCGGGCGGGCGTCCGGTGCAGCGCCGCGGCGAGGTCGGGCACGAGCAGGTGCGGGATGACCGAGGTGTACCAGGACCCCGGCCCCAGGACGACCCAGTCGGCCTCGTCGACGGCCGTGACCGCCTCCGGCAGCGCCGGGGGCTCCTCCGGGAGCAGCCGCACGTGCGTGATGCGGTCCCGGGAGGACGCGACGTGGCTCTGGCCGCGCACCACGCCCACGGACCCGTCCGGGCGCTCGACGTCGGCCTCGATCTCCAGCGGCACCGCCGCCATCGGCAGGACCCGCCCGCGGGCGCCGAGCAGCCGCCCCACCCAGTCCAGGCCGTCCACCGTGTCGCCCAGCAGCTCCCAGAGCGCGACGATCAGCAGGTTGCCGACCGCGTGCCGGTCCAGGTCGCCGCTGGACGTGAACCGGTGCTGCAGCACGTCGCGCCACGTGCGGCCCCAGTCGGAGTCGTCGCACAGCGCCGACAGCGCCATGCGCAGGTCCCCGGGCGGGAGCACGCCGAGCTCGTCGCGCAGCCGGCCCGACGAGCCGCCGTCGTCGGCCACCGTGACCACGGCGGTCAGCCGGTCGGTGACGCGGCGCAGCGCCGACAGGGTCGCGGACAGGCCGTGGCCCCCGCCGAGCGCGACGAAGGCCGGCTGCCCGTCGCGGACGGGGCTCACCGGCTCACTCCTTGCCGAGGTCGCGCGCGGCGACGGTCACCCGCTGCCCCCGCGCGCGCAGCCGCTCCGCGATGGCCTCGCTGATCGCGACCGAGCGGTGCTTGCCGCCCGTGCAGCCGACGGCGACGGTGACGTACCGCTTCTCCTCCGCCAGGTACCCCGCGAGGACGGGCTCGAGCGCGTCGACGTAGCGCTCCACGAACTCGCGCGCGCCCGGCAGGCCCAGCACGTAGTCCCGCACCGGGGCGTCCCGGCCGGACAGGTGGCGCAGCTCGGTGATCCAGTACGGGTTGGCGAGGAACCGCACGTCCACCACGTGGTCGGCGTCGAGCGGGATGCCGTACTTGAAGCCGAACGAGACCACGTTGACCCGCAGCACGTCGTCCTGCTCGCCGGACGTCACGGCGGACCGCACGATGCGGCCGAGCTCGTGGACGTTCGTCTCGGACGAGTCGATGAGCACGTCCGCCCGCTCGCGGATGTCCGACAGCAGGGTCCGCTCGGCGGCGATGCCGTCGAGGATGCGCCCCTCGCCCTGCAGCGGGTGCGGCCGGCGGACCTGCTCGTACCGCCGCACCAGCACCTCGTCGGAGGCGTCGAGGAACAGGATCCGGTAGTCCACGCCGGACTCCCGCAGCTGCGCGAGCACGGCCAGCAGGTCGGCGAAGAACTCCCGGCCCCGCACGTCGACGACCGCCGCGAGGCGCAGGTCCGCGCTCGGCGGCCCGCCGTGCGTGAGCATCCCCACGAGGTGCGTCAGCATCTGCGCGGGCAGGTTGTCCACGACGTACCAGCCCATGTCCTCGAGGACGGCGCCGGCGCGGGTGCGCCCGGCGCCGGACATGCCGGTGATGATCAGCAGGTGGGGCTGGCGGACGCGCGGCGCCTCCGCCGCCGCCTCGATGGCCGGGATGCCGCTGGGGACCGTGATCGGCGAGGTCTCGTCGCTCATGACCCCAGCATGCCAGCCGGGTCGGCCCCGGCAGCGGGGGCGGGCACCTGCGGCGCGGCGCCGTCGGCGGCATCGGGCGCGGCGCCGTCGGCGGCGGCACCCTCCGGGGTGGCACCGCGCCCGTCGCCCGTCCCCGCCTCCGCCTGCGCGGCGGCGCCCGGTCCGGACGGTGCCGCCCCACCGAGCGCGGCCACGACGGCGGCGGCGGTGCGCGCGCCCATCCCCGGGACGGACGCGATCTCCTCGACGCTCGCCGCCCGCAACCGCTTGAGGGACCCGAAGTGCTTGAGCAGCGCGGCCGACCGGGCGGGCCCGAGACCCGGCACGTCGTCCAGCGCCGACGTCGTCATGCCCTTGCTGCGCTTCTTGCGGTGCGCGTTGATGGCGAACCGGTGGGCCTCGTCGCGGACCCGCTGCAGCAGGTACAGCCCCTCGGAGGACCGCTGGAGGATCACCGGGTACTCCTCCCCCGGCAGCCACACCTCCTCGAGCCGCTTCGCCAGGCCGCAGAGCGCGACGTCGTCGATGCCGAGCTCGGCCAGCGCCGCCGCGGCCGCGGCGACCTGCGGCGGACCGCCGTCGACCACGACCAGGTTCGGGGGGTACGCGAACCGCTGCGGCCGGCCGGTGGTCGCGTCGACCGGGCCCGAGCGCACGGGCCCGGCGTCCGTGTCGGCCAGGGCCTCCGCGACCTGGTCCTCCCCCAGCCCCAGCTCGAGGTCGCCGGACTGCTCGCGCTCCGCCAGGTAGCGCCGGAACCGCCGCGTGATGACCTCGTGCATCGCCGCGGTGTCGTCGCGCGCGCCGTCGCCCTCCGGGCCGCGGATGCTGAACTGCCGGTACTCGGCCTTGCGCGCGAGGCCGTCCTCGAACACGACCATCGACGCCACCTGGTAGGTGCCCTGGTTGTGCGACACGTCGTAGCACTCGATGCGCAGCGGCGCGGACTCCAGGCCCAGCGCCTCCTGGATCTCCCGCAGCGCCTGGCTCCGGGTGGTGAGGTCGCCCGCGCGGCGGGTGCGGTGCAGGGCGAGGGCGTGCTCGGCGTTCTTCCGGACGGTGCCCGCGAGCTCGTGCTTCTCCCCGCGCTGCGGCACCCGCACGTGCACCCGCGACCCGCGCAGGCCGGACAGCCAGGCCTGCACCTGGTCGAGGTCCGGCGGCAGCACCGGGACGAGCACCTCGCGCGGGACGGCGCCCGCGGTCGCGCCCGCCTCGCCGCCCGGCGCGTCGCCGTAGACCTGCTGGAGCAGGTGCTCGACGAGCTCGGCGTCGGTGACGTCCTCGACCCTCTCGACCACCCAGCCGCGCTGACCGCGGATCCGCCCGTCCCGCACGTGGAACACCTGCACCGCGGCCTCGAGCTCGTCGCCGGCGAGCGCGAAGATGTCCGCGTCGGTGCCGTCCGACAGCACGACGGCGTTCTTCTCGGTCGCCCGCTCGAGCGCCGCGATGTCGTCCCGCAGGCGCGCCGCGCGCTCGAAGTCGAGGTCCGCCGCGGCCTCCTTCATCCGCGCGGTGAGCCGCCGGGTGAACCGCGCGGTGTCGCCCGCCATGAAGTCGGCGAACTCCTCCGCCAGCACGTGGTGGTCCTCCTGCGAGATCCGTCCCACGCACGGCGCCGAGCACTTCTCGATGTACCCCAGCAGGCACGGGCGGCCCTGCTGGTGCGCGCGCTTGAACACGCCAGCCGAGCACGTCCGCACCGGGAACACGCGCAGCAGCAGGTCGACCGTCTCCCGGATCGCCCACGCGTGCGCGTACGGGCCGAAGTACCGGGTGCCGGGCCGCTTCGCGCCCCGCATCACCTGCACCCGGGGGAACTGGTCCGCGAGCGTGACCGCCAGGTACGGGTACGACTTGTCGTCGCGGTACTTCACGTTGAACCGGGGGTCGAACTCCTTGATCCAGGAGTACTCCAGCGCGAGCGCCTCGACCTCCGTGCCGACGACGGTCCACTGCACCGACGCGGCCGTGGTGACCATCTGCTGCGTGCGGGGGTGCAGGCCGGCGACGTCCTGGAAGTAGCTGTTCAGCCGCTGCCGCAGGCTCTTGGCCTTGCCCACGTAGATGACCCGGCCGTGCTCGTCGCGGAACCGGTAGACGCCCGGCGAGTCCGGGATCTCGCCCGGGGCGGGGCGGTAGGTCGCGGGATCAGCCATATGCAGCAGCCTAGTTCGGCCCACCGACACGAACCGCCCCCGCCGGCCCCCGTCCAGACGACGTCGGCGGTGTACGTGTGCAGCAGGCCCATGCCTCAGCGTAGGCGAGAGCCCCGGCGCCTCCGCCACCAGGTGACGC
>JACXUT010000332.1 GCA_014763765.1 Micrococcales bacterium | reverse complement strand
ACGCCGCCGGCGTTCGCGAGGATGTCGGGTACGACCGTGATCCCGCGTTCGGCGAGCACGCGGTCGCCGGCGCTGGTGGTGGGGCCGTTGGCGCCCTCGACGACCCACCGCGCCTTGACGGTGCGCGCGGTGTCCTCGTCGAGCACGTCCTCCACGGCCGCCGGGATGAGCACGTCGACGTCGAGGCCGAGCAGCTCGGCGTTCCCGACGGGGTCGCCGCCGGGGAACCCGACGACCGAGCCGGTCTCCGCGACGTGGGCGGTGAGCGCCGCGACGTCCAGACCACCGGGCGCGTGCACGCCGCCGTACTGGTCGCTGACCGCGACGACGCGCGCGCCGCCCTCGGCGAGGAACCGGGCGGCGTGGGACCCGACCTTGCCGAAGCCCTGCACCGCGGCGGTGACCTCGGACAGGTCGGTGCCGGCGTCGGCGAGCGCGGCGGCGGTGACGTGGACGACGCCCCGCGAGGTCGCGGTGGCGCGCCCGAGGGAGCCTCCCACGGCGAGCGGCTTGCCGGTGACGACGGCCGGGATCGTGTACCCGGAGTTCACGGAGTACGTGTCCATCACCCAGGACATCGTCTGCTCGGTGGTGCCGACGTCGGGCGCCATGATGTCCCGCTCCGGCCCGATGATCGGCATCACCTCGGACGTGTAGCGCCGCGTCAGCCGCTCGAGCTCCGCGGTGGAGCAGCCGCGCGGGTCGATCGCGACGCCGCCCTTCGCCCCGCCGTACGGCAGCTCGACGACCGCGCACTTCCACGTCATCCACATCGCGAGGGCACGGACCTCCTCGATGTCGACGCCCGGGGCGTACCGCAGGCCGCCCTTGCCCGGACCCCGGGAGATGTTGTGCTGGACTCGGTAGCCGGACACGAGATCGATCCGCCCGTCGTCGCGGCGCAGCGGGACGGCGACGTGCAGCTCGCGCCGCGGGGTCGCGAGCATCTGGTGCATGCCGTCGTCGTAGCCGAGCAGCTCGACGGCCGACGACAGCTGCGCGAGTGCGGTGGTGAGCGGGGACGTGCGCGGGGTCGCGGTCGTCGCGGGGGTGGGCGACGGGGCGGACCCGGACACTGGTGCGGACATGCAGGCGCCTCCTGGGCATCCGGTCCGGCGGCCCGGGCGCGGCCTCGTCGCCGCCCCCGCGGAGGACCGCCGGGTCCCGGACACTGTGCCACACGCGCGACGGCCGGGCGCCCGCGGCCGGGTCGCGTCGGCGAGGTCAGGACGTGCGGCCCGGCCCGTACTCGAAGTGCCAGTACTCGGCGTAGGGCTGCCCCTCGCGGACCCGCTCCGGTGCGTACCAGCCGTACGCCGGGCCGTTCGCGACGAGCCAGTCGTACCGGGCGGTCCCGAAACCGTACGTGTCGGGCCACTCCTGGACGTCCAGCGCGGTGCCCAGGCCGTGCGAGGAGGTACCGGGTGCCGCCGCCAGCCCGCCGAACGCGGCCTTCATCGCGACCTGGTCGTCGTAGGACCGGTACGTGAGGTCGAGGTCGAGCGGCGCCCCGAACTGCGCCCGGAACGCGTCGTTCAGCGCCGTCAGCGCGTCCGTCGCGTCGCAGCGCAGGTACTGGGCGAACCCGAGCTGGTCGGTGCCCCAGGGGATGACGCACATCGCGCTCGCGGGCATGTGGCCGTTGGAGCCGTCGCCGTCCGCGGTGGGCACGGACGTCACCCACAGCACGTTGCCGTCGGCGTCGACGGGGCGGCCGTCCACCCAGCCGGCGATGCGCGGGTGCGTCGGGGCGCCCGGCGGTGCGCCCGGGGCCGCGGAGCCGGCCTGCGCCTCCTGCGCCGCGCGCGCGTCCGCGGCGGCCCGGGCCTCCGCGTCCGCCTGTGCCTGCGCCTCGGCCTCCGCGTCGGCGGCAGCCTGCGCCTCCGCGGCGGCGCGCGCCTCGGCCTCGGCCTGCTCGGCGGCGGCCTGCTCGCGTGCGGCCCGGGCGGCCTCCTCGGATCGCGTCGCGGCGTCCGCACGGGCGGTCGCGCGCCGGTCGGACAGGAACTCGGCCTCCTGCGCCGCGAGGCGTGAGGTCAGCGCCAGCGACTCCGCCGCGCGCTGCTGCTCGGCGGCCCGGTCCCGCGCTGCCTGGAGCTGGAGGGCGCCGATGACGGACGCGGCGAGCAGGGCGAGGCTGGTGACCACGGCGACGACGGCCCGCGCGCGCCCG
>JACXUT010000075.1 GCA_014763765.1 Micrococcales bacterium | reverse complement strand
GCGCCCACCCGCCCTGTCCATCCAGGGCCTGTGGAAGCGGTTCGGCACCAAGATCGCCGTCGCCGACGTCTCCCTCGAGGTGCCGGCCGGCTCGCTGTACGGCCTCGTCGGCCCGAACGGCGCCGGCAAGACGACGACCCTGTCGATGGCGACCGGCCTGCTGCGCCCCGACTTCGGCCGCGTGGTGGTGCGGGGGCACGACCTGTGGTCCGACCCGCTGCCCGTCAAGAGGATGCTGGGCGTGCTGCCCGACGGGGTCCGCCTGTTCGACCGCCTCACCGGTGCCCAGCTCGTGACGTACGCCGGGCTGCTGCACGGTCTCGACCGGGCGACGGTCGGCGACCGGACCGCCGACCTGCTGCGGGCGTTCGACCTGACCGCGGACGCGGACACGCTGGTCGTCGACTACTCCGCGGGCATGACCAAGAAGATCGCGCTGGCGTGCGCGCTCGTCCACGCCCCGCGCGTGCTCGTGCTCGACGAGCCGTTCGAGGCGGTCGACCCGGTGTCGGCGGCGAACATCCGGGACATCCTCGCGTCGTACGTGGCGGACGGGGGCACGGTGGTGGTCTCGTCGCACGTCATGGACCTGGTGCAGCGCATGTGCGACCACGTCGCCGTGATCGCGGCCGGCCGGGTGCTGGCGCAGGGCACGGTGGACGAGGTGCGCGGCGCGGAGTCGCTGGAGGACCGCTTCGTCGAGCTGGTCGGCGGCCGCCGCAGCGAGGAGGGGCTGGCGTGGTTGCACACCTCGTCCGACTGAAGCTGTCGCTGCTGCGGGGCGGCCTGCGGCGGAGCACGTGGCGGGTCGTCGGGCTGGTGCTCGGCGGCGCGTACACGGCGTTCCTGGTGGTGCTCGCGGTGGTCGGCCTCGTCGCGCTCGGCGTGCAGCGCGACGAGGAGCTGGCCCGCACGGTCGTGGTGCTCGGCGGGACCCTGCTGGTCGCCGGGTGGTGGCTGCTGCCGCTCGTGGCGTTCGGCGTGGACAGCACGCTGGACCCGGACCGGTTCCGGCTGTTCCCGGTGCGGCGCCGGACGCTGCTGCTGGGGCTGGCGGTCGGCGGGCTGGTCGGGCTGCCGGGCGTCGCGACGACCGTGGTCTCGGCGGCGACCGCCCTGGTGTGGTGGCGCACCCCGGTCGCGGCCGTCGCCGCCCTCGTCGGCGCCGCGCTCGGTGTCGCGCTGTGCGTCGTGGGCTCCCGGGCGCTCACCACCCTGCTGGCGCCGCTGGTGAGCGGGCGGCGGTTCCGCGAGGTCGCGGCCGTGCTGGCGTTCGTGCCCCTGATCCTCGCGGGACCGATCATCATCGGCGTCACCGCGGGACTGAGCGCCGTCGCGGACGCGCTCCCCGGGGTGGCCGTCGTCGTCGGCTGGACGCCGCTCGGGGCGCCGTGGGCGCTCGCGGCGGACGTCGCCGCCGGCGCATGGCTCGCCGCGCTGGGCAAGCTCGCGGTGGCGTGCGCCTCCCTCGCCCTCGGTGCGCTGGTCTGGGACCGGGCGATGGCCGCAGCGCTCGTGCGCCCGCCGGGGGCCGGCCCCGCGGCGCGCAGCACCGGGCTCGGGTTCTTCGGGCGGCTGCCGGCCACCCCGACCGGTGCGGTGGCCGCGCGCTGCCTCACGTACTGGGTGCGCGACGCCCGCTACGCCGGCGCGGTCGCCGTGGTGCCGGTGCTGGTGCTGCTGCTGTGGTTCCTCGGGCGGGGCGGCACGTCGTTGCTGTGGGCGGGCCTGCTGGTCGCGTTCGTCATGGGGTGGTCCCTGTCGACGGACGTGTCGTCCGACTACACCGCGTTCTGGACGCACGTCGCCGCACCCGTCGACGGCCGCGTGGACCGCGCGGGGCGGGCGCTGGCCGGCCTGCTCGTGGGCGGAGCGGCGGTGCTGGTGACCGACGTCGTGGTGCTCGCCGGTTCCGGCCGGTGGGGCGCGACCCTGCCGGTGCTCGCCGGCTCGGTCGGCGTCCTGCTCACGGGCGTGGGCGCGGCGAGCGTGTTCTCCGCGCGCGTCGTCTACCCCGTGCCGAAGCCGGGGGAGAGCCCGTTCACGACGCCGCAGGGCTCGTCGTTCGCCACGATGGTGACCCAGTGGGTCGGGATGCTCGTCCTCGGGGCGCTGTGCCTGCCGGGCGTCGCGCTCGCGGTCGCCGCCGTGCTCACCGGGAACGCGGTCCTCGTGGCGCTCACGGTGGTGGTCGCCCCCGGGGTCGGCGTGGCGGTGCTGCTCGGCGGGATCCGGCTGGGCGCCCGGGAGTACGACCGCCGGGCGCCGGAGCTGCTGCAGGCGCTGCGCTCCTTCGCCTGAGGGACCCGCGGCGGCGGCCCGTGACCGCCCCCGGCCCGCCGCACCGCGTGCTCCGGCGTCCACGGCCCCGGGCCGCCCGCCGCGCGGCCCCCTAGGATGGTCGCCCGTGGCACTCACCATCGGCATCGTCGGCCTGCCCAACGTCGGCAAGTCCACCCTCTTCAACGCCCTGACCCGCGCGCAGGTGCTCGCGGCGAACTACCCGTTCGCCACCATCGAGCCGAACGTCGGCGTCGTGCCGCTGCCCGACCCGCGCCTGGAGAAGCTCGCGGAGATCTTCGGCAGCGAGCGGATCCTGCCCGCGACCGTGTCGTTCGTCGACATCGCGGGCATCGTCAAGGGCGCCAGCGAGGGCGAGGGGCTGGGCAACAAGTTCCTGGCGAACATCCGCGAGGCCGACGCGATCTGCCAGGTCACGCGCGCGTTCGCCGACCCGGACGTCGTGCACGTGGACGGGCGCGTGTCGCCGCGCGACGACATCGAGACGATCAACACCGAGCTCGTCCTCGCCGACCTGCAGACGCTCGAGAAGATCGTGCCCCGGCTCGAGAAGGAGGTCCGCGCCAAGAAGGCGGACCCGGCCGAGCTCGCCGCCGCCCAGGCCGCGCAGGCCGTGCTGGAGACGGGCCAGACGCTCTTCCAGGGCGCGAAGGCCGCCGGCCTCGACCTCGCGGACCTGGCGCCGCTGCAGCTCATGACGGCCAAGCCGTTCATCTACGTCTTCAACACCGACGACGCCGGCCTGGCGGACACCGCGATGCAGGAGGAGCTGCGCGCGCTCGTCGCCCCGGCCGACGCCATCTTCCTCGACGCGAAGTTCGAGTCCGACCTGGTCGAGCTCGAGCCGGACGAGGCCAAGGAGATGCTCGCCGAGAACGGCCAGGAGGAGGCGGGCCTCGACCAGCTCGCCCGCGTCGGGTTCCACACCCTCGGCCTGCAGACCTACCTGACGGCCGGGCCGAAGGAGTCGCGCGCCTGGACGATCCGGCAGGGCTGGACGGCCCCGCAGGCCGCCGGCGTCATCCACACGGACTTCCAGAAGGGCTTCATCAAGGCCGAGGTCATCTCGTTCGACGACCTGGTCGAGGCCGGCTCGGTCGCGGCCGCCCGGTCCGCCGGCAAGGCGCGCATCGAGGGCAAGGACTACGTCATGGCCGACGGCGACGTGGTGGAGTTCCGCTTCAACGTGTGACCGGCTGCCGGCACCGACGAACTGCTAGCATCAGGGCTAGCAGTTCGGAGGGAGGTCGCCAGCATGTCCACCATCGTCGTCCGCGGGCTCGACGAGTCCGTGAAGCAGCAGCTCGCCGCCCAGGCCAAGGAGCACGGCCGGTCCATGGAGGCTGAGGCGCGCGACATCCTCACCAAGGCTGCTCGCCGCCCCCACATCGGTGTGGCCCTCCTCCGGGCGGCCCGTCAGGTCGGTGGCGTCGAGGGCCTCGTCGTGCCGGAGCGCAGCGACGACGCCCGGGCGGTGGACCTCGAATGATCGTGCTGGACACCCACGTCATCTCGGAGGTCTTCCGTCCCGAGCCCGAGGCGCGGGTCGTGGCCTGGCTCGAAGGGCTGACCGGGGAGGTCGCGATCGCTGCCGTGACGCTCGCCGAGCTGCTCGCCGGGGTCCGTCGGCTCCCCGACGGGCAGCGCCGCACCGCGCTCGCCGGGATGCTCCACGACGCGTTGGAGCCCTATCGCGCGACCCGGGCCATCCTGCCGTTCGACGTGGCAGCCGCCGAGCAGTACGCGGACGTCCTCGCCGCGCGCGAGCGGGCGGGTCGGCCGATCCACACCGCTGACGCCCAGATCGCGGCGATCTGCCTGGCGCACGGAGCCACGTGCGCCACCCGGAACGTCAGGGACTTCGACGGCACCGGTGTGGATCTCGTCAACCCGTGGACCGCGTGACCGAGGCCCTGCTCGCCGCGCTGCGCTGCGACCCCGAGATCCCCGCGCCCGACCTGGTCGCGGTGGACGCCGCGGACCGGCTGCTCCTCGACGAGGCCGCGCCGCTGCTCGACGGTGCCGTGCCCGGGACGGTCGTGGTGGTCGGCGACCGGTACGGCGCGGTGACCCTGGGGGCGGCCGACCGGTTCGGCCTCAGCGGGGTCCGCGCGCACACCGACCGGCTCACGGGCGAGCTCGCGCTGGCGGGGAACGCCGCGCGGCTCGGCGGCGCGGACGCGTTCCGGTCGCTCGCCGGGCTCGGCCCGGAGCTCGTGTCCGGGGCGCGGGTCGTGCTGCTCCTGCTGCCGCGGTCGCTCGACGCGCTGGACGAGGTGGCCGGGCTCGTCGCGCGGCACGCCGACCCGGCGGTCGCGGTGGTCGCCGCGGGCCGGGAGAAGCACATGTCCCGGGCGATGAACGAGGTGCTGGCCCGCCACTTCGGCGTCGTGCGGGCCAGCCGCGGGCGGCAGAAGGCCCGGGTGCTGCACGCCGCGGAGCCCCGTTCCTCCGCGGGCGCGGCCGCCTGGCCGGTCACCGCGCGGCACGACGACCTCGGCCTGACGGTCTGCGCGCACGGTGCGGCGTTCGCCGGTGCGCGCGTCGACATCGGGACGCGGTTCCTGGTCGAGCACCTGGCCGGTGCGGTGCCGGACGCCCGCACCGCCGTCGACCTCGGCTGCGGCACCGGTGTGCTGGCGTCCGCGCTGGCCACCGCGCGCCCGGGCGTCGAGGTCGTGGCCACCGACGAGTCCGCGGCGGCCGTCGCGTCCGCCCGGGCGACCGTCGCGGCGAACGGGCTGGGGGAGCGCGTCCGCGTCCGGCGCGCCCGGGGGACCGCCGGGATCGCGGACGCGAGCGCGGACCTCGTCCTGCTGAACCCGCCGTTCCACGTCGGCGCCGCGGTGCACGACGGGGTGGCCCGCGGGCTGTTCGCGGAGGCGGCACGGGTGCTGCGCCCGGGCGGCGAGCTGTGGTGCGTGTGGAACTCGGGGCTCGGCTACCGGCCGGCGCTGCGGGAGGCGGTCGGCCCGACCCGGCAGGTCGCGCGGAACCCGAAGTTCACGATCACCGCGTCCCGTCGGGCCTGACCGCCCCGGGCGCCGCGGACCGTGAGGCGCCCGGACGCGGTCGAGCGGCTCACAGCAACGTCGTGAGCACGCCCCCGTCCGCACGGACGGCGGCGCCGTTCGTGGCCGACGACACCGGGCTGGCCAGGTACACCGCGAGCCGGGCGATCTCCTCGGGCTCGATGAACCGCTGCAGCAGCGACGTGGTGCGGGCGGCGGCCAGCGACGCCCGGAGCTCGCCGGCCGGCACGCCCTGGCTGCCGGCGATCTGCTCCACGGTCGCGGCGACGCCGTCGGACCACGTCGGCCCGCCGAGGACGGTGTTGACCGTGACCCCGGTCCCGCGGGTGGTCTTCGCCAGGCCGTTCCCCAGCGCGAGCAGGGCGGCCTTCGTGACGCCGTAGTGGGTCATGTCGGCCGGGACGTCCACCCCGGACTCGCTGCTGATGAGCACGACGCGGCCCCACCCGCGGCCGAGCATGGGGCCGAGCAGCCGGCGGGTCAGGCGGACGGCGCTCATGACGTTGAGGTCGAGGTGGCGCTGCCAGTCGGCGTCGGTGAGCCGGTCGAACGGGGCCACGTCGAAGACGCCGGCGTTGGCGACCAGCACGTCGACGTCGCCGAGCTCGCCGAGCTCGTCCAGCAGCTGCTCCACCTGCGCGGCGTCGGCGAGGTCGGCCGCGATGCCGGACACGACGGCCCCCGGGGCGGCGTCGCGCAGCCGGGCGACGGCCGCCCGCACCCGCCCGGCGTCGCGCCCGTTGACGACCACCTCGGCCCCCTCGGCCAGCAGGCCCCGCGCGATCGCGTGGCCGATGCCCTGGGTCGACCCGCTGACGAACGCCCTCCGGCCGGTCAGCTGCAGATCCATGTCGTCCTCCTCCGTCCCGCACCGTGAGGTTCACGTGCTCAGGAAAGTGACGGTAGGCGGCGATGACTTGCCTGAGCAAGTCAACCGGGGCGGCTAGGGTGCGGGGCATGACGGATCCCGGCACCCCCCGCGCGCTGTCCGGCACCGAGCTCGAGGCGTGGTCGGCCCTGGCCACCGTCCTGGAGTGGCTGCCCCCGGCGCTCGACGCCCAGCTGCAGCGGGACGCGGGTCTGACGCACTTCGAGTACGGCGTGCTGTACGCGCTGAGCCGCGCCGACGCCGGGACGCTGCGCATGAGCGTGCTCGCCGGCTACGCCAACAGCACGCTGTCCCGGCTGTCGCGCGCGGCGGCCCGCCTGGAGGCGCGCGGCTGGCTGCGCCGCAGCCCCGACCCGCAGGACGGCCGCTACACGCTGGCGTCCCTCACCGACGCCGGGCGCCGCGTCGTCGCCGACGCCGCACCCGGTCACGTGGAGACGGTGCACCGGCTGGTGCTCGACCGGCTGACCTCGGCGCAGGTCCGGCAGCTGCGCGAGATCGGGCGGCGGATCGCGCGGGGTGTCCGCGAGGACGGCGGCTGGGAGCCCCCGGCCGGTGCGGGGGAGCGGTAGGTCCGGCGCCGTCCGGGGCCCGTCGCGCGGTTGCTCATAGCACACCCGGTCGCCCCGGCGCTCGGCGGAGGAGCCCGCGCGCGCACCTGTGCGGGGCGCTGCGGTCACGATCCCGATGTTTCCGGGACGTTACGCACGTGTTCCGTCTTGAATGCTGGACACTACTACTCAGTATCGATCCGGTAACGATCAGCCCCCCACCTCGGGGGTGTCCGATATGTCCGTCTCGACGCCACTAGCGTGTCCCCATCCATGGCGGGAGCGTGCGTCCGCCCTGCGCGAGCCGGTGACGGCCGCGGCGCAGGGGCCGGAGGCCGAGCGCCACCTTCTCAGGAGGAACATTGAGGATCACACGAAAGGCCGCCGCTGCGGTCTCCATCGCTGCGGCCGGCGCCCTCGCGCTGACGGCCTGCTCGGACTCCGGCAGCGACGACACCACCGACGACTCGGGCATCAACACCGAGACCTCGGTGAACATCGCCTGGAACCAGCCGTTCTACTCGTACAACCAGAACAGCATCACGGGTAACGCGACGGCCAACTCGGTCATCACGTACCTCACCAAGTCGGGCTTCAACTACTACGACCAGGAGCTCAACCTGGTCCCGGACGAGTCGTTCGGCACGTACGAGAAGACCTCGGACGACCCGCTGACCATCGAGTACACCTTCGCGGACACCGCGAAGTGGTCCGACGGCGTCGCGGTCTCCCCGACCGACTTCCTCCTGGAGTGGGCCGCCCAGAGCGGCACGTTCAACAACGTCGAGGCCGAGTACGACGACGAGGGCAACATCTCGAACCAGGACGCCCTGGACGCGGGTGTCTACTTCGACGCCGCCTCGCCGTGCGCCGCGCTGATCGAGACCCCCGAGGTCGACGGCAGCACGATCACGTTCACCTACACCAAGCCGTTCGCGGACTGGGAGACCTGCATGACGGCGCCGACGCTGCCGGCGCACGTCGTCGGTCAGCGCGCGCTGGACGAGACCGACGCCGAGGCCGCCACGCAGGCCGTGCAGGACGCGATCCTCAACAACGACGTCGACACGCTCTCCAAGGTGGCGAAGGTCTGGAGCACGGACTTCAACTACACCGAGCTCCCGGACGACGCGAACCTGTACCTGTCCAACGGCGCGTACGTCATGACGGACTTCGTCAAGGACCAGTACATGACGCTCAAGGCCAACGAGGCCTACGAGGGCGCGAACAAGGCGTCGATCGGCACCGTCACGGTCCGCTGGAACGGCGACCCGATGGGTCAGGTCCAGGCGCTGCAGAACGGTGAGGTCGACCTCATCAGCCCGCAGTCGACCGCGGACGTCCTCGAGGCGATCCAGGCGATCGACAGCCTGAAGGTGGAGACCTCCGACGAGGGCACCTACGAGCACGTCGACCTGCAGTTCGCCAACGGCGGCCCGTTCGACCCGGCCACCTACGGCGGCGACGCCGACAAGGCGCTCAAGGTCCGCCAGGCGTTCCTCAAGACGATCCCGCGCCAGGACATCGTCGACTCGCTCATCAAGCCGCTGAACGAGAACGCCCAGGTGCGCAGCTCCTACACCGTGGTCCCCGGCTCGCCGAACTACGACGCCGTCTCCGAGGCCTCCGGCCAGGACGCCCAGTACGGCGAGGTCGACATCGAGGGCGCCAAGGCGCTGCTCGCCGAGGCCGGCGTGCCGGCGGTCAACGTCCGCCTGCTCTTCGACCCGGAGAACACCCGGCGCCAGAACGAGTTCCAGCTGATCGCCGCGTCCGCGGCGGAGGCCGGCATCACGGTCACCCCGTACCAGGTCCAGGCCGACTGGGGCACCGACCTGTCCAACGCGACCTCCTACTACGACGCGGCCCTGTTCGGCTGGCAGTCGCAGTCCACGGCCGTGACGGAGTCGGACGCCAACTACCGGACCGACGCGACGAACAACTTCTACGGGTACTCGAACCCGGAGGTCGACTCGCTGTTCGACGAGCTCCAGGTCGCGACCGACCCCGACGAGCAGGGTGAGCTGCTCGGCCAGATCGAGAAGCACCTGGTCGACGACGCCTTCGGCGTGACCCTGTTCCAGTTCCCGGGCGTCACCGCCTGGAACCCGGAGAAGATCGACGGGATCTCGAAGATCTCGATCAACCCGACGATCTTCGCGGGCTTCTGGAACTGGACCCCGGGCTCGGCCGCCTCGGCGAGCTGACCCACCCAGCGCACGACCCGGCACGTCCCGCCGGCGCCTCCCCGCGAGGCGTCGGCGGGGCGGCCACCCAGAACCACACCGAAGGGCGCCGAGGCACCCCCGCCCGGCGCTCTTCGCGTGCTCGGACCCGACCCGGGTCACGGGCACGTGCGGACGTGAGGCTAGGATCCCTCTTCGTCCGCGGCATCCTTTCCGTGAGCGAGGTCCCCTCCCCGTGCTGAGATTCCTCTGGCGCCGCTTCCTGGCGGGGCTGGCCACGTTGTTCGTGGCTCTGTTCCTGATGTTCATCCTGGTCAACGCCGCGGTCGACCCGCTGCAGGACCTCCGCGAGAGCACGGCGCCGAACAAGGCCCAGCTCATGGAAGCGCGCATCGCGCAGCTCGACCTCGAGACCAACGTGGTCATCCGGTTCTTCCAGTGGATCGGCCACTTCGTCACCGGTGACTGGGGCGTCGCCTGGCGCACGGGTCAGGACGTCCGACCGCTCATCGGCGACGCGATCGGCTCGACGCTCGAGCTGGTCACCGCCGCGACGTTCCTCGCGCTGCTCCTCGGCGTGTTCGTCGGCATCGTCAGCGCGCTGCGCCAGTACAGCGCGTTCGACTACCTCATCATCTTCGTGTCGTTCCTGCTGTACTCGCTGCCCTCGTTCTGGGTCGCGGTGCTGCTCAAGCAGTGGGGCGCCATCGGCTTCAACGACTTCCTGCGCGACCCGACCATCGCCTGGCCGGTGCTGATCGCCCTCGCGGCCGTCGCGGGCGTCGTGTGGATGCTGGCGATCGGCGGCTCGGCCCGCCGGCGCGCGCAGACGTTCGGCATCGCCACCGCCGCGACCTTCGCGATGCTCGCCTACCTGCAGCTCACCGACTGGTGGTCCCGCCCCCAGATCGGCCCGGCGCTGCTGCTGGTGCTCGGCATCGGGACCGCCCTCGCCGTGACGATGGTGTCCGCGGGCCTCGAGAACCGCCGCGCCCTGTTCACCACGCTGACGGTCGCGCTGCTGGGCGTCGCCCTGTACTTCCCGATGCAGTCGTTCTTCAAGTCGGTCGACGAGTCGCACCTGCTGATCGCCGGCCTCGCGCTCGTGACGCTGGCGGTCGGCTGGGGCATCGGCATGCTGTTCGGCGGCCCGGACCGCGGGATCTCCGCCCGCGCGGGGGCGATCACCGCGATCGTCGTCGGCGCGCTGATCTTCGTCGACCAGGTCATGAAGGTCTGGGTGCCGTACTTCAACGCCCTGAGCGGCCGGCCCATCCCGACGTTCGGCGACCGCACGCCCAACCTCGGCGGCAACTACTGGGTGCAGACGCTCGACTCGTTCACGCACCTGATCCTGCCGACGCTCACGCTGATCCTCATCGCGTTCGCGGCGTACACCCGGTACTCGCGCTCGAGCATGCTCGAGGTGATGAACCAGGACTACATCCGCACTGCGCGCGCCAAGGGCCTGCCGGAGCGGCTCGTCGTGGTCCGCCACGGGTTCCGCAACACGCTGATCCCGCTGGCCACGGTCGTCCCCATCGACGTCATCACCCTCATCGGCGGCGCGATCATCACCGAGGCCGTGTTCGCGCGGCCCGGCATGGGCCAGCTGTTCGTGCAGTCGCTGCAGAACGCCGAGATGGACCCGGTGATGGCCTACCTGTTCATCACCGCGGCCCTCGCGATCATCGCGAACGTCGTCGCTGACATCATCTACGCGGTCGTCGACCCCCGGATCCGGTTGGACGCATGAGCACCCAGAACCCCACCCCCCCGTCCGCCGGCGACCAGCCGACGGAGCACCTCGAGAACGCGATCGAGCTCCAGGAGGTCGCGGGTCTGTCCCAGGGGCAGATCGTCCGGCGCCGGTTCTTCCGTCACAAGGGCGCGATGATCGGCCTCGGCGTGCTGATCCTGGTCGTCCTGCTCGCGTTCAGCTCGGTGGGCTTCGGCCCCGTCCCGGGCTGGTGGAAGTACACCGGCGCGCCGGACCCGCAGAACATCACCAACCCCGGGGGCAGCCCGACCCTCTCGATGCCCACGTGGCTCGGCGGCACCGGCTTCGCGATCGGCGAGCACCCGCTCGGCCAGGACGAGATCGGCCGCGACATGTTCGCCCAGGTGATGAAGGGCATCCAGACCTCGCTGATGGTCATGTTCATCATCGGCGTGGTGTCCTGCGCCGTGGGCGTGCTCGTCGGCTCGCTCGCCGGGTTCTACCGCGGGCGCACCGACACGTTCCTCATGCGGACCACGGACCTGTTCATCACGGTCCCGGCGCTCGTCATCGGCGCGGTCGTCGGCAAGCTCGCCGGCGGCGTCTCGGGCCTGGTGTTCGCCTTCGCCCTCGGCCTGATCCTGTGGCCCAGCCTGGCGCGCCTGGTGCGCGGCGAGTTCCTGTCGTTGCGCGAGCGCGAGTTCGTCGACGCCGCGCGCGTCGCCGGCGCCAGCACGCGGCGGATCATCTTCAAGCACATCCTGCCGAACGCGATCGGCGTGATCATCGTGAGCACCACGCTGCTCATGAGCCAGGCGATCCTGCTCGAGACGGCGCTGTCGTACATCCACTTCGGCATCACGCCGCCGGAGGTGTCGCTCGGCCGCCTGATCAGCGACTACCAGAGCGCCTTCGCCACCCGGCCGTGGCTGTTCTGGTGGCCGGGTCTGTTCATCGTGGTCATCGCGCTGAGCGTCAACTTCATCGGCGACGGCCTGCGCGACGCGTTCGACCCGCGCCAGAAGCGCATCCCGTCCGCGCGCAAGATGGCGCGCGCCGAGGCCGCAGCCTCGCGCGAGCCCGTCGTGCCGCTGCAGATCCAGGGCCGCGGCAACGGCCTCGGCAGCTGAGGTCGACCCGGTGGACGCACCCCGGCCCGGGCCGCTGTCAGCCCAGCAGCAGCCCGGCCACGCCGACGGCGACGAGCACCGCGACCGCCGCGAGCGTGCGGACGTGCAGCCGGCGCGTCGGCACCACGCCGGCCGCGACGGCCGCGTCGGCTCCCTCGAGGTGGCCGGCGTCGCGCAGGGCGGAGTACCGCTCGGCGACGGCGCGGGCCGCGGTCTCGGCGGTGCCGTGGTGACGCAGCACGGTGCCGGGCTCGCCGCCGGGCAGCGGGGTCGCGTCGCGTCGGCCGCGGGACAGCCGGGCGGCGGTGCCGCTCGACCGGGGTGCCGCCCAGGCGCTCACGGTGCCGGACACGGACCGCACCTCCAGGGAGAAGCCGGCCTCGACGCCGCGGAACGCCGGCCAGGGCACCCGCACCGTGGACCACACGTTGCGGACCTCGACGCCCGCGTCGCTGACCTCCACCTGCGGCAGCCAGAAGGTCGCCGCCACCAGCACCACGGCCAGCACCAGCCACGGACCGTAGGCGAGCAGCGCCTGCGCGCCGTCGGTGGCGACCACGCTGACGCCCGCGGCCACCGCCGCGACGGCGGCCGCGCCGGTCAGCACACGGCCGAAGCCCGAACGGAAGACATGCGTGGGGCCCATGGCCTCATGCTCCCAGACGCCCGGTCCCGGACCGCGCCGTCATGGTGCACCGGCACGCTGCCGGTGCAGGAAGGACACTGAACCGTGGCCATCGACACCTCCCACGGCACGACCGCACCGGAGACCACCCCGGTGCTGAGCGTGCGCGACCTCGGCGTGGACTTCTACGTGGACGGCGCGTGGTTCCCCGCCGCCAAGCACGTGAACTACGACGTGCGCCCCGGCGAGGTCCTGGCGATCGTCGGCGAGTCGGGCTCCGGCAAGACGCAGTCGTCGATGGCGCTGCTCGGCCTGCTGCCGCAGAACGGCCGCGCGACCGGGTCCGCCAAGCTCGGCGAGCGCGAGCTCATCGGCATGCCGAACGGCGCCCTGCGCAAGATCCGCGGCAAGGAGATCGCGGTCATCTTCCAGGAGCCGATGACGGCCCTGAACCCCGTCTACACGATCGGGTTCCAGATCGTCGAGACGCTGCGCACCCACTTCGAGATGGGCCCGACCGCCGCCAAGGAGCGCGCGATCGAGCTGCTGCGCCTCGTGGAGATCCCCGAGCCGGAGCGCCGGTTCGACTCCTACCCGCACCAGCTGTCCGGCGGCCAGCGCCAGCGCGCGATGATCGCCCAGTCGCTCGCCTGCGACCCGAAGCTGCTCATCGCGGACGAGCCGACCACGGCCCTCGACGTGACGGTGCAGGCCGAGATCCTCAAGCTCATGCGGGACCTGCGTCACCGCATCAACTCCGGCATCGTCCTCATCACGCACGACATGGGCGTGGTCGCCGACATGGCGGACTCGATCGTCGTCATGAAGGACGGCGAGGTCGTCGAGCACGGCGACTCCGCGGCGATCTTCTCGTCCCCGCAGCACCCGTACACGCAGCGGCTGCTGGACTCGGTCCCGCACCTGGGCCGGCACGCCGGCACTCCGGGCGCCACGGCCACGCCGGTCGAGCAGCCGGCGGCGGCGCCCGCCACGACGCGCCCCGTCGTCCTCGAGGCCCGCGACATGGTCGTCGAGTACCCCGGGCGTGGCCGTACTCCGGCGTTCCGCGCCGTCGACGAGGTCAGCTTCTCGATCGCGCAGGGCGAGGTCGTCGGCCTCGTCGGCGAGTCCGGCTCGGGCAAGACCACCATCGGGCGCGCCCTCGTCGGCCTGCTCCCGGTCACGGCCGGCTCGCTGACGATCAACGGCGTCGACATGGTGGGGGCGACCACCAAGACGCTGCGGCCGCTGCGCAGCCAGGTCGGCATCGTGTTCCAGGACCCGGGCTCCTCGCTCAACCCGCGCCTGCCGATCGGCGAGTCGATCGCCGAGCCGCTGCTGCTGCACCGCGGCACCAAGGGCGCCGAGCTCAGCCGCGAGGTCGAGCGCCTGCTCGACCAGGTCCAGCTGCCGCGGGCCATGCGCAACCGCTACCCGCACGAGCTGTCCGGCGGCCAGCGCCAGCGCGTCGGCATCGCCCGGGCGCTGTCCCTGGAGCCGAAGCTGCTGGTCGCGGACGAGCCGACCTCCGCGCTCGACGTGTCCGTGCAGGCGACGGTGCTGGACCTGTTCCAGGAGCTGCAGCGCGAGCACGGCTTCGCCTGCCTGTTCATCAGCCACGACCTCGCCGTGGTCGAGATCCTGTCCGACCGCATCGCCGTCATGCACAAGGGCAAGCTCGTCGAGATCGGCGACACCACCCAGGTCGTCACCGAGCCGCAGCACCCGTACACGCAGCGCCTGCTCGCCGCGGTCCCCGTCCCGGACCCGGAGGAGCAGCGCCGGCGCCGCGAGCTGCGCGACGCGATGCTCGAGGAGCAGCGCGCGGAGATCGAGCGCGAGGAGGCCGAGGCGGCCGAGGGCGCCCACGCCCCCGACACCGGCGACCTCGAGGCCCGGCACCCCGGCCCCGCGGGCGTCTGACCCGGCCCGCCGGCAGGCGGACCCGCACCACCACGCACCGTCCCGCACCACCCCGCGCGCCCCGGCACAGGGCCTCCCTCGTGCCGGGGCGCGCGGGCGCGTAGAATCGACCGGCGCTCGACGTCGTCGCGCCCCCTCCCACCCCCTTCGCGGAATGAGTCCTCATATGTCTGTGCCCTCGACGCCCACGGGAACCCGTGTGCGCGGCGACCTGCGCAACGTCGCGATCGTCGCCCACGTCGACCACGGCAAGACCACGCTCGTCGACGCCATGCTCTGGCAGTCCGGCGCGTTCGGCGCCCACGCCCACGTGGACGAGCGCGCGATGGACTCCGGTGACCTGGAGCGCGAGAAGGGCATCACGATCCTCGCGAAGAACACCGCGGTCCGGTACTCCGGCCCCGCGGCGGCCGCGGCGGGCCAGCCCGACGGCATCACCATCAACGTCATCGACACCCCGGGTCACGCCGACTTCGGCGGCGAGGTCGAGCGCGGCCTGTCCATGGTCGACGGCGTCGTGCTGCTGGTCGACGCGTCCGAGGGCCCGCTGCCGCAGACGCGGTTCGTGCTGCGCAAGGCGCTCGCCGCGAAGCTGCCGGTGATCCTCGTCGTCAACAAGGTCGACCGCCCCGACTCGCGCATCTCCGAGGTCGTCGCCGAGGCGACCGACCTGCTGCTGGGCCTCGCGTCCGACCTGCACGACGAGGTCGAGGACCTGGACCTCGACGCGATCCTCGACGTCCCCGTCGTGTACGCCGCCGCCAAGGCCGGCCGGGCGTCGCTGAACCAGCCCGCTGACGGCGGACTGCCGGACTCCGAGAACCTCGAGCCGCTGTTCGCGACGATCCTCGAGAAGATCCCGGCCCCCACGTACACCGAGGGCGCGCCGCTGCAGGCCCACGTCACGAACCTCGACGCCTCGCCGTTCCTCGGGCGCCTGGCCCTGCTGCGCGTCTTCAACGGCGAGCTGACCAAGGGGCAGACGGTCGCGTGGGCGCGGGCCGACGGCACGATGCAGAACGTCCGCATCACCGAGCTGCTCGAGACGAAGGCGCTCGACCGCGTGCCGACCGAGAAGGCGGGCCCCGGCGACATCGTGGCGGTCGCGGGCATCGCCGACATCACCATCGGCGAGACGCTGACCGACCCCGAGGACCCGCGGCCGCTGCCGCTCATCACGGTCGACGACCCGGCGATCTCGATGACGATCGGCATCAACACCTCGCCGCTCGCCGGCAAGGGCGGCAAGAACCACAAGGTCACCGCCCGCCAGGTCAAGGACCGCCTCGACTCCGAGCTCATCGGCAACGTCTCGCTGCGCGTCGTCCCGACCGACCGCCCCGACGCGTGGGAGGTGCAGGGCCGCGGCGAGCTGGCGCTGGCGATCCTCGTCGAGCAGATGCGCCGCGAGGGCTTCGAGCTGACGGTCGGCAAGCCGCAGGTCGTCACCAAGAAGATCGACGGCAAGGTGCACGAGCCGGTCGAGCGCATGACCGTCGACGTGCCCGAGGAGTACCTGGGCGCCGTCACGCAGCTCCTGGCGCAGCGCAAGGGCCGCATGGAGACGATGTCGAACCACGGCACCGGCTGGGTCCGCATGGAGTTCCTCGTGCCGTCGCGCGGCCTCATCGGCTTCCGCACCCGGTTCCTCACCGACACCCGCGGCACCGGCATCGCGTCGTCGATCGCCGAGGGCTACGAGCCGTGGGCCGGCCCCATCGAGACCCGGGTCTCCGGCTCGCTGGTCGCCGACCGCGCGGGCGTCGTGACGCCCTACGCCATGATCAACCTGCAGGACCGCGGCTCGTTCTTCGTCGACCCCACGCAGGAGGTCTACGAGGGCATGATCGTCGGCGAGAACTCCCGCGCGGAGGACATGGACGTCAACATCACCAAGGAGAAGAAGCTCACCAACATGCGCTCCTCCACGGCCGACAACTTCGAGAACCTGGTGCCGCCGCGGCACCTGACGCTCGAGGAGTCGCTGGAGTTCGCCCGCGAGGACGAGTGCGTCGAGGTGACGCCCGAGGTGGTGCGCATCCGCAAGGTGGTCCTGGACCAGACCGAGCGCGCCCGCCAGACCGCGCGGGCCAAGCGCGCCTGACGCCGTGACGACCGCCGCGACCACGCCGCCCGTGACGGGTGGCGTGGTCGCGGTGCACGCGCACCCGGACGACGAGACGCTGACGTCCGGCGCGCTGCTCGCCACGTGGGCCGCGGCGGGCCTGCCGGCGCTGGTCGTGACGTGCACCCGCGGGGAGCGGGGCGAGGTGATCGGGGCGGAGCTCGCGCACCTGGAGGGCGACGGCCCGGCCCTGGCCGCGCACCGGGAGCGGGAGCTCGCGCGGGCGGTCGCGGCCCTGGGCGCGGACCAGGTCTTCCTGGACACCCTCCCGCTCCCGGTGCGCGGCCAGGGCC
>JACXUT010000074.1 GCA_014763765.1 Micrococcales bacterium | reverse complement strand
GGTGTGGGGGTGGGGGGTCGTACGATGGCGGGCATGAGTGAGCCCCTGCCGCCGAGCACCGAGCCGGACCGACTGTCGGAGCCGGGCGGCGGGTCGACGGGGCTCCTCGAGCGCGTCGAGCAGGAGCAGGCCGTCGAGCCGGGCGACCACGAGCGCTTCGCGCACTACGTGCGCAAGGAGAAGATCATGGAGTCGGCGCTGTCCGGCAAGCCCGTGGTCGCGCTCTGCGGCAAGGTGTGGGTCCCCGGGCGGGACCCGAACAAGTTCCCGGTGTGCCCCGTCTGCAAGGAGATCTACGAGGGTCTGCGCGAACCGCAGGACGGCGGGGACGGCGACACGGGGTCCGGCGGCGGGGGACGCCGCTGGGGCTTCGGCCGCGGCAAGGGCTCGGGCGACTCCTCCGGCGGACAGTGAGCGCCGCGGAGCGCCCCTCGTCCTCATCCGCCTCGCACGCCTCGACGTCGGCAGCATCGCAGCTGCCGCCGGCGTTCCCCGGGCGTGCGCCGTGGGGGACGGCGGGCAAGCTGCGCGCCTGGCAGGCCGAGGCACTCGAGCAGTACCTGACGACGTCGCCGCGGGACTTCCTGGCGGTCGCGACCCCGGGCGCCGGCAAGACGACGTTCGCGCTGCGGATCGCCACGGAGCTGCTGCAGGCGCGGATCGTGCGCCGCGTGACCGTGGTCGCGCCGACGGAGCACCTCAAGCACCAGTGGGCGGACGCGGCGGCCCGCGTCGGCATCAAGCTGGACCCGAACTTCAAGAACGCGCAGGGCCGGCACGGTCACGGGTTCGACGGCGTCGCGCTGACGTACGCGGGCGTGGCGTCGAAGCCGGCGCTGCACGCCGCGCGCACCACCGCGGCGCCGACGCTGGTGATCCTCGACGAGGTGCACCACGGCGGTGACGCGCTGTCCTGGGGCGACGCGGTGCGGGAGGCGTTCGAGGGCGCGACGCGGCGCCTGGCGCTGACCGGCACCCCGTTCCGCAGCGACACGGCCGCGATCCCGTTCGTCGAGTACGAGCGCGGCGCGGACGGCATCCGGCGCAGCCGCGCGGACTACACGTACGGCTACTCCGAGGCGTTGCGCGACCACGTCGTCCGCCCGGTGCTGTTCCTCACCTACTCGGGCTCGATGCGCTGGCGGACGAAGGCCGGCGACGAGGTCAGCGCCCGCCTGGGCGAGCCGCTGACCAAGGACATGACCGCGCAGGCGTGGCGGACGGCCCTCAACCCGGACGGCGAGTGGATCCCGTCGGTGCTCGCCGCGGCCGACCGCCGGCTGACGGAGGTGCGGCGCACGGTGCCGGACGCCGGGGCCATGGTCATCGCGACCGACCAGACGGACGCCCGCGCGTACGCCGGCCACCTGGCCCGGCTGACGGGGGAGTCGCCGACCGTCGTGCTGTCCGACGACGACGGGGCGAGCGCCCGCATCGACGAGTTCTCCGCGTCGGAGTCCCGCTGGCTGGTGGCCGTGCGGATGGTCTCGGAGGGCGTCGACGTCCCGCGGCTCGCCGTCGGCGTGTACGCGACGAGCACCGCGACGCCGCTGTTCTTCGCGCAGGCCGTCGGGCGGTTCGTCCGCGCGCGCCGCCGCGGGGAGACCGCCTCGGTGTTCCTGCCGAGCGTCGCACCGCTGCTGGCCCTGGCGAACGCGCTGGAGGTCGAGCGCGACCACGCCCTGGACCGGCCGCTGACCGCGGAGGAGCAGGGCGAGGGCTACAACCCGGAGGACGCGCTGGTCGCGGACGCGAACCGGTCGGAGAAGGCCTCGGACGCCCTGCAGGGCACGTTCGAGGCGCTGGAGGCCCAGGCGTCGTTCGACCGCGTGCTGTTCGACGGCGGCGAGTTCGGCACGGGCGCGGACGTCGGCTCGGAGGAGGAGCTGGACTTCCTCGGGCTGCCCGGCCTGCTCGACCCGGACCAGGTGACGACCCTGCTGCGGCAGCGCCAGGCCAGCCAGGTCAACGCCCGCCGGAGCAAGGGGCAGCCGGAGCCGGACCGCGCCGAGATGGACCACCGACGGCAGGCGGAGCTGCGCAAGGAGCTCTCCCAGCTGGTGGGCGCCTGGTCGCGCCGGAGCGGGCAGCCGCACGGCGCGGTGCACGCCGAGCTGCGTCGCCGCTGCGGCGGCCCGGAGGTCCCGCTGGCGGACCCGGCGCAGCTCGAGGCGCGGGTGTCGATGGTCCGGGGCTGGTTCGTCGGCAAGCGCTGACTCCCGGTATCCGTGCAGGTCAGCGCGCTGCTACTACCACGGTTCGGCCAGCGCGCAACCGCTGCTCCCGGCGTGCGGACCGCGCTGACCGGTGAGAACGTCGTCCCCGTGACAGACGTCCGCCGGGTCGACCGGCGGACCACGGAGCAGGGGGACGAAGGGAGATCGTCAGATGCCCACGTGGCTCATCCTCATCATCATCGGTGTGGTCCTGCTGATCCTGGGCGTCGCGGTCGAGGCCGCGAAGTTCCTGCTCTGGATCGGTATCGCGGTGCTCGTCGTGAGCCTGATCCTCGGCCTGGTGCGCCGCGGAGGCTCGCGGGTCTAGCCCGCCACCGCCGGTAGCCGGTGCCCGCGTCCCCGCACCGGGGGCGCGGGCACCGGTGCGTCCGGGCCCGTGCCGTCCGGGCCCCGCGCCCGGGCTCAGACCGTCAGCGTCACCGTGGGCAGCGCCGCCTCGTCGGCCGACAGCCGCCGGGCCCCGCGGGGCAGCTCGTCCCGGGACGCGGCGTGGCGGGCGGCGGCCGCGGCGACACCGTCCGCGCCCGTCCAGCCCGGCTGCACCGCGCCGTCCACGACGAGCGGCACGACGAGGCCCCGCAGGTCGTCGGAGTCCGGCGCCCAGGCCCGCACCGCGTCGTCGCCGCCGCTGACCACGACCTCGGCGACCGCCCGCCCGTCGCCGTCCAGCCGCCGTGCCGCGGTCTTGCGGCCCCCGGTGGACGTCTTGGCGGTCGAGGCCTTGGCCACCGGGGCGAGCCGGCCGTCGGCGCCCTCGCGGGCCACGAGCTTGTAGACCATGCCGCACGTGGGCGCGCCGGACCCGGTGACCAGCGACGTGCCGACCCCGTAGGAGTCCACCGGTGCGACGGCGAGCGCGGCGATCGCGTACTCGTCGAGGTCGGACGTGACGACGATGCGCGTGTCCCGGGCACCGAGCGCGTCGAGCTGGGCGCGCACCTCCTGCGCGAGCACGCCGAGGTCGCCGGAGTCGAGCCGCACCGCCCCGAGGCCCGGGCCGGCGGCCGCGACGGCCCGCTCGACGCCGCGTCGCACGTCGTAGGTGTCGACCAGCAGCGTGGTCCCGGCGCCGGCCGAGGCGACCTGTGCCGCGAAGGCGGCCTCCTCGTCGTCGTGCAGCAGCGTGAAGGCGTGCGCGGCCGTGCCGATCGTCGGGATCCCGTAGCGCCGGCCGGCCTCGAGGTTCGACGTCCCGGCGAACCCGGCGACGGCGGCGGCTCGCGCGGCGGCGACCGCGGCCTGCTCGTGGGCGCGCCGGGCACCCATCTCCAGGCACGGCCGGCCGATCGCGGCGCTCGTCATGCGGGACGCGGCCGACGCGACGGCGGAGTCGTAGTTGAGGACGGACAGCACGACGGTCTCCAGCAGCACCGCCTCGGCGAAGCTGCCCTCGACGGTCAGCACGGGGGAGTGCGGGAAGAACATCTCCCCCTCCGCGTACCCCGTGATCGTCCCCGTGAACCGGTAGTCCGCGAGGTACTCCAGCGTGGTGTCGTCGACGACGCCCTCGCGCGCGAGCCAGCCGAGCTCCTCGGGCCCGAAGCGGAAGTCCGCCAGCGCCTCGAGGACGCGGCCGGTGCCCGCGAGCACGCCGTAGCGCCGCCCGTGCGGCAGGCGCCGCGTGAACACCTCGAAGACGCAGCGGCGCTCGGCCGTCCCGTCCGCGAGGGCGGCCTGCAGCATGGTGAGCTCGTACCGGTCGGTCAGCAGGGCGGTGCTCGACGTCATGGGCACACGGTAGGCGCGCGGGGGCGGCGTCGCCGCCAGGGAACCTAGAGTGGTCCGGTGTCCGTGGAGATCGCACCCGAGGAGACCGCCCACGCCGAGGGCGCCGTCGCCGAGCCCTGGGTGACGGTCGTCTGGAACGACCCGGTCAACCTCATGTCGTACGTCACCTACGTGTTCCGCTCGTACTTCGGCTACCCGCAGGCGAAGGCGGAGAAGCTGATGCTCGAGGTGCACGAGCAGGGCCGGTCGGCCGTGTCCACCGGCAACCGCGAGCAGATGGAGGTCGACGTGCAGGCGATGCACGGGTTCGGGCTGTGGGCCACGCTCCAGCGGGGCGACGCGTAGGTGCGCGCGTTCCGGCGGGAGGGCGACGACCTGGTGGCGGAGGTCGACGCCGGGGAGCGCGAGGTGCTGGCGACGGTCGTGGCGGACGTGGCGGAGCTGCTGGGCGACCGCCCGGGCGGCGCGGGGGGCCGGGGCGGCGACGTCGACGGGGATCCCGACCCCGGCGGCCCCTCCGACGCGCTCGAGGAGCTGCACCTGCGCCTCGACCCGCTGCCCGCGCCGGACGACCCGGCCGTCCACCGGCTGCTGCCCGACGCGTCCCGCGACGACCCCGAGGTGACCGCGGAGTTCCGCCGGCTGACCGAGGACGACCTGCGGGCGCGCAAGCTCGCGCGGCTGCGCGCGCTGCACGACGCGCTCGTGGGCGGCACGACGGCCGGCGCGACCCCCGGCACGACCGACCCCGCCGCGCGCGGGGACGGCGGCCCGGCCGACCGCGGCCCGGCGCCCACGGGGCGGCACCTGGCGGGCACGGTCGTCCGGGTGCCGCGCGGGCGGGCCGCGGAGCTGGCGGCGACGCTCACCGACGTCCGGCTGGTGCTCGGGGAGCGGCTCGGGGTGGCCGACGAGGACGCGAGCGAGCGGCTCGAGCAGGAGGTCGTGCACGGCGACCCCGCCCCGGGCGACCACGCGGCGCAGGCCCGGCAGTACCTCGGCTCCGTGTTCCTCGCGCTGGGCTGGTGGCAGGAGACGCTCATGGCGTGCCTGCTCGCGGACCTCCCGGGCGCCCCGGAGCACGACGACGACCCGGGGCGGGACTAGGATCGAGGGCGTGAACGACGCACCCATCGGGATCTTCGACTCGGGGGTGGGCGGTCTCACCAACGCGCGGGCGATCATCGACCAGCTCCCGCACGAGTCGGTGCTCTACATCGGCGACACCCTCAACACCCCGTACGGGCCGAAGCCGCTCGCGGCGGTCCGCGCCCACGCCCTCGAGGTGATGGACGACCTGGTGGACGCGGGCGTGAAGATGCTCGTCATCGCGTGCAACACGGCGTCGTCCGCGGTGCTGCGCGACGCCCGCGAGCGGTACACGCTGCGCAAGGGCCTGCCGGTCGTCGAGGTGATCCTCCCGGCGGCGCGGCGCGCGGTCGCCGCGACCCGCACCGGCCGCATCGGCGTCATCGGCACGAAGGCGACGATCGAGTCGCGGGCCTACGACGACGCGTTCGCCGTCGCCCCGGGCGTGCAGCTCACGACGCAGGCGTGCCCGCGGTTCGTCGAGTTCGTCGAGGCGGGCGTGACCTCCGGTCCCGAGCTGCTGAGCGTGGCGAGCGAGTACCTGCAGCCCGTCAAGGACGCGGGCGTCGACACGCTGGTGCTGGGCTGCACGCACTACCCGCTGCTCACCGGCGTGATCTCGTACGTCATGGGCGAGGACGTCACGCTCGTGTCCTCGGCCGAGGAGACCGCGAAGGACGTCTACCGGACGCTCGTCGCGCACGACCTGGAGCGGGACCCGGCCGCGGGCCCGCCGCGGCACCGGTTCCTCGCCACCGGCGACCCGGACTCGTTCGCGCACCTCGCGCGGCGGTTCCTGGGCCCCGAGGTGCAGCACGTGGAGGCACGCGGCGCCCTGCGCTGACGGCCGGGTGACGAGCGCCACGTCCGGGGCGGGACCGCCGACCGCCCGCCGCGGCGACCTGCACGGCATCATGGCACCCGGACCGCCGAGGGTCGTCGGTCCTGCCGGTCATGCAGGGGAGAGGTGCCGATGAGGCTGGTCGTCGTGGGCAGTGCCGGGTCGTTCCCGGGCCCGGACTCCGCCGCGTCCAGCTACCTGGTCCAGGCCGAGGGCCCGGACGGCGAGGGCGGCACCCGCACGTGGAGCGTGCTGCTCGACCTCGGCAACGGCGCGCTCGGGCCCCTGCAGCGGCACCTGGAGCCGGCGACGCTCGACGCGGTCGCGATCAGCCACCTGCACGCCGACCACGTCGCCGACGTCGTCGTGCTCGGCGTGATGCTGCGCTACGACCCGCGGGGCTGCCGCACCGCGCCGCTGCCGCTGTTCGGGCCGGACGGCACCGCCGAGCGCCTCGCGCAGCTCTCCGGCCACGACCCGGCCACCGACACCGGCGCGCACCTGGCGCTGGGCACGTGGCGGGCGGGCGAGGCCGTCCGGGTCGGTCCGCTGACGATCGAGCCCGTCCCCGTCGAGCACCCCGTGCCCGCGTTCGGGTTCCGGGTGTCCGGCCCGTCGTCCGTCCACCCGGGCCGGACCGTCACGCTCGGGTACACCGGCGACACCGACGAGTGCCCGGGGCTGGACGCGATCGCCCGCGACGCGGACCTGCTGCTCGCGGAGGCCGCGTACCTGGAGTCGTCGAACGCCCCCCGCGGCGTGCACCTCACGGGGCTGCGCGCCGGACGTGCCGCGCAGCGGGGCCGCGCGCGCCGGCTGCTGCTCACCCACCTGGTCGCCTGGAACGACCCGCGGGCCAGCCTCGCGGAGGCGGCCGGCGCGTACGACGGGCCGCTCGACCTGGCCCGGCCGGGCACGGTCGTCGACCTCTGACCGCGCGGCGCCCCCGGCGCTCCGGGCTACCCTCGGGGGCATGACCACCGAGCCCACCACCTCGACGTCCGCCGTGCCCGCGACCCCGCGCGCCGACGGTCGCACCCCGGACGCGCTGCGGCCGATCGCGATCACCCGCCGCTACCTCGACGCCGGCGAGGGCAGCGTGCTCGTGGAGTTCGGCGGGACCAAGGTGCTGTGCGTCGCGTCGTTCACCGCCGGCGTCCCGCGCTGGCGCAAGGGGTCGGGCGAGGGCTGGGTCACCGCGGAGTACGCGATGCTGCCGCGCTCCACCACCACCCGGTCGGACCGGGAGTCGGTGCGCGGGAAGATCGGCGGCCGCACGCACGAGATCTCCCGCCTGATCGGCCGCTCGCTGCGGGCGGTCGTGGACGTCGCCGCGCTGGGCGAGAACACGATCGTGCTGGACTGCGACGTGCTGCAGGCCGACGGCGGCACGCGGACCGCGGCCGTGACCGGCGCCTACGTGGCGCTCGCGGACGCCGTGGCGTGGGGCGTCGCGCAGAAGCAGGTGGACCGCAGGCGCACCGTGCTGCGGGACTCCGTCTCCGCCGTGAGCGTCGGCATCGTGGACGGCCGCCCCGTGCTGGACCTGCCGTACGTCGAGGACGTGCGCGCCGAGACGGACATGAACGTCGTGGTCACGGGCTCGGGCTCGTTCGTCGAGGTGCAGGGCACGGCCGAGCACGCGCCGTTCGACCGGGCGGAGCTGGACGCGCTGCTCGACCTGGCGCTGGTCGGCACCGGTGAGCTCGCGCGCGTCCAGGCGGAGGTGCTGGCGCTGCCGGTGGCGGACGGCCCCGTCACGGTGCGCGGCGGCTCGGCGGCGCCGGGCCCGGTGGTGCCCGCGTGACCGCGCCCGCCCGCCTCGTCCTGGCGACGCACAACGCCCACAAGCTGACCGAGCTGCGGGCGATCCTCGTCCCGGCGCTGCCCGGCCTGGACCCGGCGTCCGTGGTGGGCGCGCGCGACGTCGGCGCCCCGGAGCCCGTCGAGGACGGCGTGACGTTCGCGGAGAACGCCCTCATCAAGGCGCGCGCGCTGGCCCGGCACACCGGCCTGCCCGCCGTCGCGGACGACTCGGGGCTGTCGGTGGACGTGCTCGGCGGTGCCCCCGGCATCTTCTCGGCGCGCTGGGCCGGCCGGCACGGCGACGACCGCGCGAACCTCGACCTGCTGCTCGCACAGCTCGCCGACATCGCGCCCGAGCACCGCGCGGCGCGATTCACCTGCGCGGCGGCCCTCGTCACCCCGGACGGCGCCGAGCACGTGGAGCTCGGGCACCTGCGCGGCACGCTCGCGCGGGAGCCGCGGGGGGAGCACGGCTTCGGGTACGACCCGGTGCTGGTGCCCGAGGGGGAGACGCGCACGTGCGCGGAGCTGACGCCGGACGAGAAGAACCGCATCTCGCACCGCGGCCAGGCGTTCCGGGCGCTCGTGCCCGCCGTGGTCGCGGTGCTCGCCGGGGCGCCCGCGGGCGGTCCGGCGGCCGGCGGCTGAGCGCGCCCGTGGCCGAGGTCCACCTCGTCGCGGACGCCCTCACGTTCGGCTACCCGGGGCGCCCGGTGCTCGACTCCGTGAGCGTGTCGGCGTCGGCGGGCGACCGCGTCGGGCTGGTGGGGGAGAACGGCGCCGGCAAGACGACGCTGCTGCGGCTGCTGGCGGGCGACCTCGTCCCCACGGCGGGCGAGGTGCGGCGCGCGGGCTCGGTCGCGGTGGTGCAGCAGGAGCTCGACGTGCCGCCGGGCGCGACGGTCGGGGACCTGGTGCGTCGCACGGCGGGCGAGGTGCGCGCGGCCGCGGCGCGGCTGGACGACGTCGTCGCGCGCTTCGACCACGAGTCGGGCGACCTCGCGGAGCTGACCGAGGCGCTGGCCGCCGCGGAGCGGCTCGCGGCCTGGGACGTCGACCGCCGCGTCGACGAGGCGCTGACGCGGTTCGGGGCGCCGCGGGACCCGGCGCGGCGGCTCGACACGCTCAGCGTCGGGGAGGCCTACCGCGCGCGGCTCGCCTGCCACGTCGCGGAGCGGGCCGACATCCTGCTGCTCGACGAGCCGACGAACCACCTGGACGCCGGCGGCATCGAGTACCTGACCGCCGCGCTCCAGCAGTGGCCGGGCGTCGTCGTCATCGTCACGCACGACCGCCGGCTGCTCGACGACGTCATGACCGCCGTGCTCGACCTCGACCCGTCGATGGACGGCCGGCCGGTGCTGTACGGCGCCACCCGGTACGCGACGTACCGGTTCCAGAAGGACCAGGCGCTGCGCCGGTGGCGCGCCCGGTACGCGCAGGAGCGCAAGCGGGCCGCGCGGCTCGCCGAGCGGCTCGACGCGTCCTACGAGGGCCTGTCCGACGAGTGGCGCCCCGCGAAGGGCTCGCAGAAGCACCGCCGCGCGACGCGCGCCCGCCTGCACGTCAAGGCCGCCGACCGCCTCGTGCAGCGCCTGGAGGCGGAGGCCGTCGAGGTGCCCGTCCCGCCGCCGGCGCTCGTGTTCCCCGACCTGCCGTCGATCCCCGCGGGCTACGAGGGCGGTCCGCTGCTCGAGCTCCGGGCCCCGCGGGTCGCCGGCCGGCTGGACCTGCCGGGTGTGCGGGTGGACCTGCCGCCCGCCGGCCGGCTGCTCGTGACGGGCGCCAACGGGGCCGGCAAGTCCACCCTGCTGGCGGCCCTGGCCGGTCAGGTGCCGCTCGACCGGGGGCACCGCGCCGTCGCGCCCGGCGTCCGCCTGGGCGTGCTGGTGCAGGACGACGACAACCCCGCCCGGCTCGGGACGACCGGGTTCGAGGCGGCCGCCCGGCGCGCGCTGGACCTGCTGGAGGCGGGCTCGCTCGACCCTGCCCACGTGGTGCCGGTGGCCGCGCTCGGCCTGCTGGACGAGGAGGACCTGGACCGCCCGCTGCGCGAGCTCTCCGTGGGCCAGCGGCGGCGGTTCGAGCTGGCGGCGGCGCTGGTGTCCGCCCCGCACGTGCTGGTGCTCGACGAGCCGACCAACCACCTGTCGATCGCGCTCGTCGACGAGCTGACCGAGGCGCTGCGGCTCACGTCGGCGGCCGTCGTCGTCGCGACGCACGACCGCGCGATGCGGGCGGACCTGGCGGACTGGCCGTCCGTCGAGCTGTAGGCGTCAGGTCGCCGGGGCGTCCGCCGCCGACGGCTCCCGGGGCGCCCCGGGCAGCACGCGCTCCAGCAGCCGCACCAGGACGGCCAGCACCAGGAACCCCACGGCGACGACGGTCGTGTTCAGGGCCGCCCGCGTCCCGCCGACCGCGCCGACGTCGAGGAACGGGTACGGGTACCAGCCGGTGGCCGCCCCGCGGGCGAACGTCCACGCGATCCACGCGAGCGGGTAGACGACCGCCCACACCGCGGTCGCGCCGCCGAACCGCGGTCGCGGCCCGACGAGCAGCCAGACCAGCCACGTGGTCACCGGGGCGACCGTGTGCAGCAGCAGGTCGGCCGTCCAGCCGCTCGGCGTCAGGCTCGCCGACCCGTCCGCGAGCACCGCGTGGTAGACCACGCCCGTCACGGCGATGCACAGCAGCGCGTCCAGGTGCAGCACCGCCGCCAGGCGTCCCGCGCGTGCCGGGCGCGCGACCAGCAGCACCGAGGCGGCGAGCACCAGCAGGTTCGACTGGATCGTGAAGTACGAGAACAGGCGCACCAGCCGCTCGGTGGTCGTCCCCGCGTCGCCGGGGCCCTCGACGAGCGCGCGGCCGACCTCGAGCGCGAGGCCGCCGCCGGACGCCAGCGCCGGCACCGCGTGCAGCAGCCGCGCGAGCGCGGGCGCGCGGCCCCCGGGTGCGGGGGCGGCTCCGTCGGCGCGCGCGGTCACGGCCCGGGCCTCAGGGCATCCGGCCGACGTGCGCCATGGCCTGCCGCAGCAGGAGGCCCTGCCCGCCGTTCATCTCCACCTGCACCTGCTCGCTGCACGCCTCCTCGGGCGTCAGCCACGCCAGGTCGAGCGCGTCCTGCTGCGGCCGGCAGTCGCCGGTCACGGGGACGACGTACGCCAGCGACACCGCGTGCTGCCGGGGGTCGTGGTACGGCGTCACCCCCGGCGTCGGGAAGTACTCGGCCACGGTGAACGGCTGGGGCGTCGGCGGGACCTGCGGCAGGGCGACCGGCCCGAGGTCCTTCTCGATGTGCCGCAGCAGCGCGTCGCGCACCCGCTCGTGGTACATCACGCGGCCCGACACGAGCGCGCGCGACATCACACCCTCCGGGGTCACGCGCAGCAGCAGGCCCACGGCGACGACGTCGCCCGACTCGTCCACCCGCACCGGCACGGCGTCGACGTACAGCAGGGGCAGCGACCGCCGGGCGGCCGCGATGCCCTCGGGGCTCAGCCAGCCGGCGGGGCGCTCGGGCTCGGGGGGCAGGTCGGCGGTGTCGGTCACCCGGCAGTTGTACCCCGCAGGCACCCGGGCGCACACCCCGACGCGCGGACGGCCCGGGCGGCGGGACCCGCGCGCGGGCGTGCGGGGCTCCGGGAATACTGGGAGGGGTCCGGGCGCTCTACTGGCGTCAAACCGACAACAGGAGGCGACTGATGGCCACGACCGAGCTGACGGCCGACACCATCCAGAAGACGATCAGCGAGAACGACATCGTCCTGGTGGACTTCTGGGCCGACTGGTGCGGTCCCTGCAAGCGCTTCGGACCGATCTTCGAGCAGTCGTCGGAGCAGCACCCCGACGTCGTGCACGCCAAGGTCGACACCGAGGCCGAGCAGCAGCTGGCTGCCGAGCTGCAGATCACGTCGATCCCGACCCTGATGGCGTTCCGTGAGGGCGTCCTCGTGTTCAACCAGGCGGGTGCCCTCCCGGCGCCGGCCCTGGAGCAGGTCGTCGACGCGGTGAAGGCGCTGGACATGGACGACGTCCGCGCCCAGATCGCGGCCGCAGGGTCTGCGCAGAGCTGAACCACCCGACGACGCCCCCGTGCACCACGTGCACGGGGGCGTCGTCGCGTCCCGGCCCGGTCGGGCGCCCGGAGGTCAGTGCCGGAACTGCGCGATCCGGGCGCGCAGGTCCTCCGCCATCCGCGCGAGGTCGGCGACCGACGCGCTCATCCCGCCGAGCACGGTCGAGCTCTCGCGCGCGCTGTCCGCGACGGCCGTGATCGTCGAGGCGATCTCACCGGACCCCGCCGCGGCGTCGCCGACGGAGCGCGACATCTCCGCCGTCGTGGCCGTCTGCTCCTCGACCGCCGACGCGATGGTGGTCTGGTAGTCGTCGATCCGGGCGATGACCTGGGCGATCTGCGCGATGGCGGCGACGGCGCCGTCCGTGTCCTGCTGGATCGCCTCGACCCGGCGGGCGATGTCCTCGGTGGCCTTGGCGGTCTCCTGCGCGAGCTCCTTGACCTCACCGGCCACGACCGCGAAGCCCTTGCCCGCCTCGCCGGCGCGGGCGGCCTCGATGGTCGCGTTGAGGGCCAGCAGATTGGTCTGCTCCGCGATCGTCGTGATGACCTTCACGACGTTCCCGATCTCCTGCGACGACGCGCCGAGGCGGCTGACCTGGGCGTTCGTCGCCGCGGCGGCGTCCGTGGCCTGCCCGGCGACCTTCGCGGCCTCCGCGGCGTTGCGTGCGATCTCGCGGATGGAGGAGCCCATCTGCTCCGCCCCCGCGGCCACCGACTGCACGTGGGTGTTCACCTGGGCGGCCGACGACGCGACGACACCGGCGCGCTCGGCTGTGCCGTCCGCCTCGGCCACGACCTGTTGCGCGGCCCCCGCGAGGGTGCCCGCCGCGTCGGCGACCGCTCGCGCGGTGTCGTCGATGCGGCTCACGGTCGTGCGCAGCGCCTCGGTCGCCCGGTCCAGCGCCTGCGCCGTACGGCCGATCTCGTCCGGCCCGTCGTCGTCCGTCCGCCCGGTCAGGTCGCCCGCGGCGATGGCCTGCGCGGCGCCCTGGAGCCGCTGCATCCGCCGGCTCAGCCGCCGCGCGACCACGACGGCGACGACCGTCGGCACGATCGCCGCGACCGCCAGGGCCACGAACTCCACCCGCACGCTCAGGTCGCCCGCCGCGGTCGCGGCGCGGGACGCGTCCTCCGCGAGCGCCCCCTGCTGGGTGATGAGGTCGTCGACCCGCTGCACGGCCTCCCGTGCGGCGGTCTCCGCGCCCTGGCTGGACGGCACCAGGCCGCTGAACGTCGTCAGGGCCGCCTGGACGCCCTCGACGGCGTCCGTCTGCTCGGTGGTCAGGTGCGGCAGCGCCACGTACTCGTCGAGCGCGGCCGCCGCGGCGTCGAGCGCCGTCGCGCGGTCCGGCTCCAGCGACGAGGCGCGGAACGGGTCGCCGTTGCCGAGGGCGTCCTGCATGTCGGCCCCCAGCTGCTGCGCCCGGCCGAGCTCGGTCCGCACCTCGCTGGCCAGCACCATCCCCGCGACGTGGTCGGAGTACATCCGCTCCGTGCGGGCGGTGCTCTGCCAGAGCGTGAGGATCGACACCCAGCCGAGCAGCCCCGTCATCCCGACCGCCACCGAGACCGTCAGCAGGATCTTGCCGGTGAAGCCGAGCCCGCGCCGGTGCCCCCGCGGGGTGCGCGGCGTCCGTGGGTGCCGTCGGCCCGGAGGGGTCGCGGGCACGCGCGCCTCCCGCGCGTCGCTCGCGTCCGGGCTCGTGCCGGCGTCCTCGTCCGCCCCGGCCACCCGGTCGGTCGTCGTCGTCATCCCCGGCCTCTCGTCGTCGCGCCATCGCGCCGCGGCCGCCTCACCTGCGAGGCTGCACCGCCGCGTCTCCCGTCCTCGTCGCGCGGGTGAGAGGAGAACTGAGGAACCGCGGTGCACCTCACCCGGTCGCCGAGTGCGCGGTCGCCACGTAGGGGTGAGGCGCGGGGCGAGCGGGTGAACGGCGGAGGCTCGGGGAACGGGGCATGGTCGGCGGGCCGACGCGGGATCACCGGTCGGGTTCGTCGTCGTCCTCTCGGCCGGGGGCCGGGATCAGAGCCTGGACCCTGGCCGACAGGTCCTCGACCTGGCGGGACAGCTCCGCGACCTGCGTTCGCGTCGCCGATGCCTCGTGCGCTCCTTCCGCTGCCACCCGGTCGACGAGCCATGAGGCCAAGGACGCGGTCACCACGCCGAGAAGCGCCACCCCGCCGATCATCAGGCCGACAGCGACGAGCCGTCCGGTCGGCGTCGTGGGGTACTCGTCCCCGTAGCCGACCGTGGTCACTGTCGTCGCTGCCCACCAGAGGCCGTCGCCGAAGCCGTCGATCGTGGCGCCGGCCGCGCCGCGCTCAGCGTCCGTGACAGCCAGAGCCCCCGTGAGCACGAGGAGCGCGGTACCTCCTGCCACATAGGTCGCGACGCGTCCACGCAGGGTGTGCGCCCCCGCTCGGTTCAAGACGGACAGCAGCGCGACCAGGCGCAGCAGACGCAGGGGGCGCAGCACGGGCAGGGCGATCGTGACGAGATCGAGCAGGTTCGTGCGCACGAAGCTCCGGCGGTCGGTCGACAGGACGAGCCGCACGACGTAGTCGACGCCGAGGAGGACCCAGGTCGCGGTGATCACCCAGCCACACACCAGGACGAGCGCGCGAGGGGAGCTGGGACTGACGATCGGAACCGCGTAGGCGACGAGGAACGCCACCGCTGCCCACACCAACGGTGTTTCAGTGCGTGCCTGCCAGCGATCGAGGCGCGTCATCAGCGCACGCTAGCTCGGGCACGGAGCGGCGTCCCGAAGCCACTCCGCGCGGAGGTCGGGGGTGGGAGCATGCGACCGGGCTGACGCGGTTGTCGTGCCGGCCGTCCGCGAGCTGGGGGAGATCATGAGCTGGAAGCCGACGAAGTCGTCCGGATACCTCGGCTGGGGCATCACGCTGCTGATCATCGGGCAGGTCGCCTACGACTCGGGCCAGAGGCAGTCGTTCCAGGCAGCCCTGCGCTCCAGCCTGTGGAGCGCTTCCGACGACGGGTCTGCATGGATCATCGTCGGGCTGATCGTGTCCTTCGTCGGGCTGGTGCTCCTCGTCTCAGGGGTGGTGTACCTCGCGCAGTCCGTCGACTACCTCGCTCAGCGCGAGCACGCACGGTCGATGATCGCGCCGCCGACCACGGAAGTCTCCGACCCGGACGGCGGGTCACCTGACGGCCGCTCGTGAGCGGACGGGTCCCTCGGCCGCCGGAACCCGTCGGGTCGGCCGGCGCTGATGCGGGGAGGCACCTGGGGTGCGGGAGGCGGGAGTCGAACCCGCACGCCCTCTCGGGCACCAGGACCTAAACCTGGCGTGGCTGCCGTTTCACCACTCCCGCGTCGGCCCGGTCACTCTGCCAGAGCGCCGGGCCGCGGCGTCAGTCGATGCCGAGGTCGCGGCGCAGCTTCGCGACGTGACCGGTCGCCTTGACGTTGTACCGGGCGAGCTCGACGACGCCCTGCGGGTCGACGACCACCGTCGAGCGGATGACGCCCGTGACCGTCTTGCCGTACAGGGTCTTCTCGCCCCACGCCCCCCAGGCCTCCAGCACCTGGCGGTCCGGGTCGGACGCCAGGGGGAACGTCAGCGACTCGGCCTCCGCGAAGCGGGCGAGCGCCTCGACGCCGTCCGGGGAGACGCCCACCACGCGGTAGCCGTGGGACTGCAGCGACGCGAGCGAGTCGCGGAAGTCGCAGGCCTGGGTGGTGCAGCCCGGCGTGCCGGCGGCGGGGTAGAAGTACACGACGACGTGCTCCCCGCGCAGGTCGGACAGCGTCACCGAGCCGCCGTCCGCGGTCGGGAGGGTGAAGTCGGGCGCGGTGTCGCCGGGGGCGAGGCGGGGCATGGTCGTCTCCTGCGTCTGCGGGCTGCCCGGGCGGGTGCCCGGCGCCGTCAGCGTACGACGCGCGCGGGGTACCGTCTGCCGGGTGAGTGCACAGCGTCCCGAGGCCGCCGCGGCCCGTCCCGAGCTGCCGATCCGCATGCTGAACGACCGCCTGCTCGTGCAGCTCGACGCCGACGCCTCGGAGCGCCGCTCGACCGCCGGCATCGTGATCCCCGCCACCGCCGCGGTGGGCAAGCGGCTGACGTGGGGCGCGGTGGTCGCGGTCGGGCAGCACGTGCGCCAGGTGGCGGTCGGGGACCGGGTGCTGTTCGACCCGGACGAGCGCGCGGAGGTCGAGCTGGAGGCGCGCACGTACCTGCTGCTCCGCGAGAAGGACGTGCACGCGGTGGCCGAGCCGCGCGGTGACGGCCAGGGGACCGGCCTGTACCTCTGAGCAGCGCGGACCCCGCCGTGGCGGCCCTGTTGCGCGGGCCCGAGGCGGGTGTTCCCATGGTCGTCTGGAGCGACCGGGGGAGAGGCCGTGGAGCACGACGAGGGGCGGCCGCAGGAGCAGCCGCAGGACCGCCGACCCGAGGACGGTGACGGGCCGGCCGAGCCGCCGGCGGTCGCCGAGGACGCGGCGGGGACGGTGATGGAGCTGCTCGCCGAGCACGTGCCCCTGACCCTGCTCGCCGACCTCGCGGTGGCCGAGCCCCGCTCCGAGGCGATCCTGCGCGCCGAGGGGCTGCCCGAGGACGCGTGGTGGGTCGAGCCGCGCGCGGACGACGGCGGTGCGGGCGACGCCGGTGCGGGCGACGCCACCGGGGACGAGCCGGGTGCCGGGCCGGGCGCCGACGACGAGCTCCCGGTCGACCCGGACGCCGCGTCCGGCCCCCTGCCGGAGGGCCTGCGGCCGGCGTGAGCCCAGGTCAGCCGTGACGTGCACCACAACGGCCGTCCGGGGCGGGAGTGGATTCGCGTCCGGCGGCGGGGCGGTGCTAACGTTCTCAACCGCGCGCCATTAGCTCAATTGGCAGAGCAGCTGACTCTTAATCAGCGGGTTCGGGGTTCGAGTCCCTGATGGCGCACAGGAGGAGGCCCCGTCCGGTGAGATCCGGACGGGGCCTCCTGCATGTTCCCGCGGGTGCTGACGGTTGCCGACGGCGGTGTGCCGGTGGCGGGTGCCGCCGACCGGTTGCGGGGCCGGCGTCCGAGATGGCCGGCCGGTTCGCCCACGGCACGCCCCGTCCCGTCGCTACGCTGAGACGCACCCGGCGCGGGAGCGCTCCCACGCCGCTGACCTCGAAGGAGAGCGTCCGGTGCCGTCCACGACCCCGC
>JACXUT010000073.1 GCA_014763765.1 Micrococcales bacterium | reverse complement strand
GGCACCGGGGGGCGGGCGGGGTCCGAAGTCCCGCGCGCGACGGCCCGTCGGCCCCTGCCCGGCGCGCACCCGGCCTCCGTAGCGTCGGCGGTGGACGCAGAGCCGGGCGAGAGGTGGAGGAGCGGTCCGATGAGCAACGAGGTCGTCGTCGGGGTGGAGGGCACCGTCTCCAGCGAGGGTGCCGTGAGCTGGGGCGCGGAGGCCGCGGCGGCCCGCGGCGCGGAGCTGCTGCTGGTGCACGCGCTCGGTGACGTCGAGTGGGACGACGCGCTCGCGGACGCCGCCCGCGACGTGCTCGACCGGGCCGCCGCGCACGCGCGCGAGGTCAGCCCGTCCGTGAAGATCCGCACGGAGGTGGAGGCCGACCGGCCCGCCCGCTGCCTCGTGCGGCGCTCGGGCTCCGCCCGGCTGCTCGTGGTCGGCACCCGCCGGCTGACGCCGGCGCAGCGGGTGTTCTCCGGGTCGCGGTCGTACGAGATCGCCGCGGCCGCGAGCTGCTCCGTCGCCGTCGTCCCGGCGGTGCCGGTGGAGGCGGACAACCGCGTGGTCGTCGGGGTCGACGGCTCGCCGGACAGCGTGGCCGCCGTGGCCGCCGGGGCGCAGGAGGCCGGGCGTCACGGCGCGGTGCTGCAGGTGGTGCACGCCTGGGAGGAGCCGGCGCTCCTGCTCGCGCAGGGGTACGTGCCCCCGGACATGACGGCGCGGCTGCGCGAGAGCGAGGCCGCGGTGCTGGCGCACGCCACGGCCGGGCTCGCGGACCGGTTCCCGGACCTGGAGGTCGAGCGCACGCTCGTGAAGGCGCAGCCCGCGACCGCGCTGCTCGCCGCGGGCTCGCACGCGCGGCTGGTCGTGGTCGGCAGCCGGGGCCTGCACGGCGTCTCGCGGCTGCTCGTCGGCTCGACGAGCCACGCCGTGATCCTGCACGCCCGGCGGCCGGTGCTCGTGGTCCGGGCCTGACCGGACCCGAGGCGTCAGGGGCCGGCAGGCGGTGCGGCGGGCGCACCGCCCCGGTCGACGCCGTCGCGGCGCGCGCCGTCGTGGCGCGCGCGCAGCCGCTTGTGCGTGGCGTCGGCGAGGGCGACCAGCGCCCCGGTGGCCACGGCGCCGGCCCAGCCGCGCGCGTCGGGCCACGTGCCGCCGAGCAGGGACGCCAGCGGGGGCAGGCCCACGAAGAGCGCGAGCGCGGCGGCCTCGCTCGCCAGCGCCCAGGGCAGCAGGGGGTTGCCGCGCAGCCCCGAGCGGGTGACCGGGCGGGTGCGGCTGCGGCACGCGACCGCGTTGACGAGCTGCCCGAGCACGATCGCGGCGAACGCCGCACCGGAGGCCGTCGCGAGCAGCGCCGGGCCGGGCGTCGCGCCCCAGGTCCAGCCGCCGGCGAGCAGGACGACCAGGAACGTCGTGAGCGAGCCGACCGCCTCCGCGAGCCCGAGCACGCCGAACGCGCGCCCCAGCAGGTGCCGGTCCACGAGGTGCTCGGCACGCACCGGCCCGTGCAGGGTGCGCGGGTGCGGGGGCTCGGCGCCCAGCGCGAGCGCCGGCAGCAGGTCCGTCCCGATGTCGAGCGCGAGCACCTGGAGCACGCCGATCGCGAGCGGCACCTGCCCGGCGGTCAGCGCCCAGAGCACGAACGGCGCCAGCTCCGCGACGTTGTCGGTGAGGTGGTAGGTGAGGAAGCGCCGGATGTTGTGGGTGGTGGCCCGGCCGAGCTCGACCGCGGCGACGATCGTGCCGAAGTGGTCGTCCAGCAGCACGAGGTCCGAGGCCTCGCGCGCGACGTCGCTCCCGCCGCGGCCCATCGCCACGCCGACGTCCGCCGCGCGCAGCGCGGGCGCGTCGTTGACGCCGTCGCCGGTCATGGCGACGACGTGGCCGCGGGACTGCAGCGCCACGGCGATGCGCAGCTTGTCCTCCGGGCTGACACGGGCGACGACGGCGCCGTCCGGGACGTCGAGGACGGCGGCCAGCGCGGCGGGGTCCCCGGGCAGGTCCGCACCGACCAGCACCGGGCCGTCGCCGCGCAGCAGGCCCACCTGCCGGGCGACGGCCCGGGCGGTCGCCGGGTGGTCGCCGGTGACCATCGCGAGCCGGATCCCGGCCTCGTGGCACGCCGCGACCGCGCCGGCCACGTCGTCCAGCGGCGGGTCCTCGAGCGCCAGGAGGCCGGTCAGCACCAGGTCGTGCTCGGGGTCGGCCTCGGCGGCCAGGCCGGGGGCCGCGCGCCGCGCGACCGCGACCACCCGCAGCCCGGACGCGGCGAGCTCGTCGGCGCGCGCGGCCGCCCGGGCGGCGTCCGCGCCGGGCAGGCAGACCGCGAGCACCGACTCCGGCGCCCCGAGCACGTGCAGCACGTCCGGCGGGGCACCGGCCCCCGCGCCACCGGGCGGGGACGCGGGACCGTCCGGCGACCCGGCGCCCGGCACCAGCACCGCCGACCGCCGGCGCGCGGCCGTGTACGGGTAGCGACGCAGCGGGACCGGCCGCGGCGCCGCCGTCAGCCGGCGGTCCACCACGTCGAGCGCGGCCTCCATCGGGTCGCCGTCCGCCGTCCACCCGCCCGGCCCGGGCACCGCCCGCCCCTGCACGCACAGCGCCGCCGACCGCGCCGCCCGCCGCACCGCGTCGTCCGCGGTGCCGTCCGCGGCCGGGCCGGGCGACGCGGGCAGCGGGACGGTGGGGTCGTAGTCGGACCCGGGGAGCGCCACCTCGCCCTGCGGCGTCCACACGCGCGCCACCGTCATGTGGTTGCGCGTCAGGGTCCCGGTCTTGTCGGTGCAGACGAACGTCGTCGCGCCGAGCGTCTCCACCGCGTCGAGACGGCGGACCAGCGCCTGCCGCCCGGCCATCAGCTGGGCCGAGCGGGCGAGCGACAGCGTCACCGTCGGCAGCAGGCCCTCGGGGACGAGCGCCACCATGACGCCGAGCCCGAACACCAGCGCGTCGACGGTGCTGAGCCCCAGCAGCAGCGCGCCGCCGGCCAGCACCACGCCGACCGCGAACGCGGTGTACGACACGAGGCGCACCACCCGGTCGAGCTCGCGGGCCAGCGGGGTGCGGGTCGTGCCGGTCCCACGGGTCAGCGCCGAGATCCCGGCGAGCCGCGTCGCGCCGCCGGTGCGCTCCGCGCGGGCCTCCGCCTCGCCCTCGACCACGAACGTGCCGCACAGCAGCTCGTCCCCGGGTCCGGGGCGCGCGGCGACGCTCTCCCCGGTGAGCAGCGACTCGTCCACCGACAGCGCGTGCGCCTCCAGCACGCGCAGGTCGGCGCACACCCGGTCGCCGGCGGCCAGCAGCACGACGTCGCCGACGACGACCTGAGCCGTGTCGACCGTGCGCACCTCGCCGTCGCGCCGCACGCGGGCCCGGGAGGGCACGAGCACGGCGAGCCGCTCGGCGGCGCGGTCGGCCCGGTGCTCCTGCCAGAACGCGAAGCAGCCGTTGACCACGACCACCACGCCCACCGCCACGGCAAGGGGCGCCATGCCCGCGAGCAGCGCCAGCACGGCGGCCACCCAGAGCATGACGGCGAACCGGTGGGTCATCTGCGCGAGCAGCTGGCGCACCGGGTGCGGGCGGGCCGGGGGAGGCAGCGCGTTGGGGCCGTCGCGGCGCAGCACCGCCGCCGCCTCCGCGGAGCTCAGCCCGCGCGCTGCCGCCGGCGGGGCGACCACCCCGCCGCGCTCCGGGGTCATCGGGCCGCGGGCAGCGTCCCGGCCAGCAGGCGCCCCCACTCCTGGGCGGCCGCCAGCTCGCCCTCCGCCAGGCCGTCCGCCATGCCGAGCACCTCGAACGACCGGGCCTCCACGACGGGGACCGCGCCGCGGTGCCGCAGCGCGCGCTCGGCGGACCGGGCGGCCGAGCCCGGCAGGTTCGGCCGGCGCAGCTTGGTGTCGAACGTCGCGACGAGGAGCGTGTGCGCGGGCATGCGGACGACGTCGAGCCACTCCCGGATGCCGGCGTGCGGGGACACGAGCGCCTCGGCCCCCGTCCGCGCCTCCCGGGCCGCGGACGCCCGGGTCGACTCGCGGCTCATGCCGAAGGCGTGGGTCGGGCCGCCGACCACCAGCAGGGTGACCTCCTCGGGGACCGCGGTGCCGCCGGGCTCCGCGAGCAGGGCCCCGACCTCCACCACCCGCACGGGGACGGTCTCGCGCAGCCCGTCGGCGACGGCGTGCGCGACGTCGCGCGTGCTGCCGAACATCGACTCGTACACCACCAGCGCGGACACCGCGTCACGCCCCCGGGCGGCGGGGCGCCCCGAGCGGGCGGGCGGGGACGGACGCCCCGCGGGGTGCGACGCCCGCGACGCCCCCGCCGGCCGTGCCGCCGCCGGCGCGGTCGGACCCCGCGACGTCGGGCAGGTGCGCGCGGGCCCACGCGACGGCCTCCGCGCGGCACGTGACGCCGAGCTTGCGGTGGATGCTGAGCACCTGCGACTTCACGGTGTTGCGCGACACGCACAGCCGCCCGGCCACCTCGTCGAGCGTCTGCGCGCTGAGGAGCTCCCGCAGCACGACGCGCTCGCGCTCGCTCAGCGCCGGCACCCCCGGCGCGATCCCGGCACCCGGTGCCGGCGACAGGTCCTGGCTCACGACGCCCTCCTCCTGCTCCGCGGCTCACCGAGCCAGGCGCACCTCGCGGTGCTCGATCTCCGAGATGTCGGCGGACGAGGCCGCCAGCAGCCGGTCCGCGAGCTCCCGCAGCGCCCGGGCCGCGGCGAGCTCGTCGCCGATCTCCGGCACGTCGGTCTCGCCCGGACGGCGACGCGCCCGGCCGGTCCCGCTCATGCGGGTGCCCGCGGAGGTGCTGAGGATCGCGTGGGCGGTGGTCGTGGTGTGGTCCGCGGCGGGGACGTCGGAGGCCTCGAACAGGTCGATCCGCACGTCCCAGGTGTGCGTCATGGTGGTCGTCGTCCCTCCGGGTCGGTGCGGCACCGGGTGTTGCGCCGCGGCTGCTGGTGTGCTGCCTCAGCGTGGCGGGAGGGCGTGCGCGCACGTCAGAGCCGGACGGTCCGGGCGGCGGGCACCGAAGGTCCCGATCCGGTCGCCGGTCCCGGCCCGGACGGGTCGCTCGGCCGGGCGCTGAGGGCGTTCGGCCCTGGGGCGGGCGGGCGGCCCGCGGCAGCGTGGTGCCACCTGGCAGAGCACGCACCCGGAGGGGGACGTCATGAGCACCGCGCACCAGCCCTCGCACCGGACCGTCCACCCGACGGTCCTCGTGGAGACCGACCTGGTCTCGACCGCCTCGGCGCGCCGGTGGCTCGCCGTGACGCGGCTCGCGATCGGGTTCGTCTTCCTGTGGGCGTTCCTGGACAAGCTGTTCGGCCTCACCTACTCGACGGGGGCCGTCGTCGACGGGCAGCAGCTCGGGACGGCCTGGGTCGACGGCGGGTCGCCGACAGCGGGGTACCTGGCGTCGGTGACCGGCCCGGCCGAGGGGTTCTTCGACTGGCTCGACCCGACCGTCGCCGACTGGCTGTTCATGCTCGCGCTCGCGGGCATCGGCATCGCGGTCGTCACCGGGGCGGGGCTGTCCGTGGCCGCCGGCGCCGGCACGCTCCTCATGGCCCTGATGTGGCTCGCGGAGTGGCCGCCGACGCAGGGGTCGACCAACCCGGCCGTCGACTCGCACGTGATCTTCGCGCTCGTGCTCATCGTCTGCGCGGTCCTGCGCTCGGGCGACACCTGGGGCGTCGGGCGCTGGTGGGCGCAGACGCCGGCGGTCCGCCGCTGGCCCGTCCTGCGCTGACCCCGGTCGGGTCGTGCACCGCTCACCGGGGCGCGGCGCACGACCTCGCTCCCGTCCCCGGCGAGGTCACGATGAGAGCCGCAGTGGGGGACCGGATCGTCGTCCCCGGACCGCAGGTGGACGCCCCGGACCGCGACGGCGAGATCGTCGCCGTCCCGCACCCCGACGGGTCGCCGCCGTACTCCGTGCGCTGGTCGGACACCGGCCACGTGGGCCTGTTCTTCCCCGGTCCGGGCGTGACCGTGCACCACGGCGACGAACCGCCGCGCCACCGCACCTGACCCGGGCCGCGCCCGGCGCCGCCCGGCCGCCCGACCCCGAAGGGACCGACCATGAAGCACCTGCTGATCCTGGGAGGCGGCACCGCCGGGACGATGGTCGCCAACCGGCTGCTGCACCGGCTGCGGGTGGAGCGCGACTTCTGGCGCCTGACCGTGGTGGACCGCGACGACCGGCACCTCTACCAGCCGGGCCTGCTCACCGTGCCGTTCGGGGCGGCGACGCCCGACCAGCTCGTCCGGTCCCGGCGCCGGTGCCTGGAGCCGGGCGTCGAGCTGGTGCTCGGCGAGGTCGAGGGCGTCGACCCGGCCCGCGGCCGGGTGCACCTGGAGGACGGCCGCGTCCTGCCGTACGACTACCTGGTCGTCGCGAGCGGGACGTCGCCCCGGCCCGACCAGACCCCGGGCATGGCCGGGGACCAGTGGCGGCGGCGGGTGCACGAGTTCTACACGCCCGACGGCGCCGTCGCGCTGCACCGCCGGCTCGAGCGGTGGCTCGGCGGGCGGGTCGTCGTGCACGTCACGGAGATGCCCATCAAGTGCCCGGTCGCGCCCCTGGAGTTCACCTTCCTGCTCGACGACGCGCTGCGCCGCCGCGGCCTGCGGGCCGGCACGGAGCTGACGTACGTCACGCCGCTGGACGGCGCGTTCACCCAGCCGGTCGCCCGCGAGCGGCTCGGCGGCATGCTCGACGCGCGCGGCGTCCGGGTGCGGACGGACTTCGTCGTCGACCGGGTCGACGACGGGCGCCTCGTGTCCGTCGACGACCGGGAGGTCCCGTTCGACCTGCTCGTCACGGTGCCCGTCAACCTCGGGGCCGACTTCGTGGCGCGCTCCGGGATGGGGGACGAGCTCCAGGACGTGCCGGTGGACCCCGGCACGCTGATGTCGCGGGCCCACCCGGGGGTGTTCGCGGTCGGGGACGCCACGGACGTGCCGACCTCCAAGGCCGGCTCGGTGGCGCACTTCGAGGCCGACGTGTTCGCCGACAACCTCGTGTCCTACGACCGCGGGCGGCCCATGACCCGGCTGTACGACGGCCACGCGAACTGCTTCGTCGAGTCGGGCCGGGGCCGCGCCCTGCTGCTCGACTTCGGCTACGACGCCGAGCCGCTGCCCGGCCGGTACCCGCTGCCGGTGGTCGGGCCGCTGAGCCTGCTCGCCGAGACGCGGGCGAACCACTGGGCGAAGGCAGCGACGCAGCGCCTGTACTGGAACGTGCTGCTGCACGGCCGCCCGGTCCCGATCCCCAGCCGCGCCCCGCGGCGCGAACCCGCCGCGACCCGTGCCGCGGCCTGACCAGGAGGACGCCATGCCCGTGGTGCAGATCCGCGAGCGCGCGGTGCACGTCGACGACGAGGGGTTCCTCAGCCGCCCCGAGGAGTGGGACGAGGACCTCGCGAAGGCGCTCGCCGAGCAGATCGGGATCACCCTGACCGACCGGCACTGGGAGGTGCTGCGCTTCCTGCGCGCCGACTACGCGGAGCGGGGCCAGACCCCCACGACGCGCCGGGTCGACGTGGTCGGCGGCGTCCCGGTCAAGGAGCAGTTCGCGCTCTTCCCCCGCAAGCCCGGCCGCAAGATGGCCTACGTCGCGGGACTGCCCAAGCCGCACGGCTGCGTCTGAGGAGGACCCGTGACCGACACGACGGCCGCACCCCGGCCCGCGATCGTCCCCGACTTCGGCGACGACGCCGGCGACGACCGGACGATCGCCATCATCTGCTCCAAGGGCAACCTCGACATGGCGTACCCGGGGCTGATCATCGCCAACGCCGCCCTCGGCGAGGGCGTGGAGACGCACCTGTTCTTCACGTTCTGGGGCTTCGACATGGTGGTGCGCTCGCGGATGCACGACCTGCGGTTCTCGCCCGTCGCCAACACCGCGATGCACCTGCCGCTGCGGGACCTGCGGCTGCCCCAGGCGGTGGCCCCGGCCCCCGGGGTCTCGGCGGTGACGACCCGCATGATGCGCCGCCAGCTGCGCGACCTCGGGATCCCGGACGTCCCGGAGCTGCTGGACCAGATCGTCGCGGCCGGCGGGCACCTGTGGGGCTGCCGGATGTCGGCCGACATGTTCGCGCTCGACGAGTCGGACCTGCGCGAGGACCTGGAGGGGATCATCAGCGCGGCGGAGTTCGTCGAGAAGACGGCCGGCGCGCAGCTGCTGTTCGTCTGACGGGCCCTGCCGGTCAGTCGCGCAGCAGCCGCGCGGCGAGCACGGCCGCCTGGGTGCGCCGCTCGACGCCGAGCTTCGCGAGCACGTGCGAGACGTAGTTCTTCACGGTCTTCTCCGCGAGGTACATGCGCTCGCCGATCTGGCGGTTCGTCAGGCCCTCGGCGATGTACGCCAGGATGTGCCGCTCCTGCTCGGTGAGGTCGTGCAGCTCGTCGGGCTCCGGGGGGCCGGCCCGCAGCCGCGCGAGCACGCGTCCCGTGACCGCCGGGTCGAGCATCGAGTGCCCGGCCGCGACGTGCCGGATCGCGGCGAGCAGCTCGCCGCCGCCGATCTCCTTGAGCACGTAGCCCGCGGCGCCGGCGAGGATCGCGGCGAACAGGGCCTCGTCGTCGTCGTACGACGTGAGGATCAGCGCGGCGACCGACGGGTCCTGGGACCGCACCTGGCGGCACACCTCGATGCCGCTGCCGTCGGGGAGCCGCGCGTCGAGCACGGCCACGTCGGGCCGCAGCGCGGGGATGCGCCGCGTCGCCTCGGCCGCCGACCCGCTCTCGCCGACGACCTCGATGTCCGGCTCCTGGCCGAGCAGGTCGCGCAGGCCGCGCCGCACCACCTCGTGGTCGTCGAGGACGAACACGCGGATCTGTGCAGCGGCGCCGCTCTGGGCCATGCTGGTGTTGTACCGCACACCGGCACCCCGGGGCACCCCCCCGGGCGAGCGAGCAGGTGGGGGCAGGCATGTCGACGGTCGGCGGACGGACGGCGTCGGCGAGGGCCGACGGACTCGCCGTGGCACGGCGGCACGCCCGCGCGCTCATCGACACGATGGTCGCGGTGCAGGACGACGGCGACCTGCGCGACGTGCTCGGCCGGCTCGCGCAGGCCGCGTGCGTGCTGACCGACGCCCGCTACGGCGCGCTCGCCGTGGTGGGCCCCGACCTGCGCATCGGCACCTCGGTCACGGCCGGCGTGCCCGAGGTCCCCGGGCAGCGCGCGTGGGAGCCGCCGGGCGGGCGCGGCGTGCTGCGCGCGCTCGTCGACGACCCCCGGCCGCTGCGGGTGCACGACCTCGCGGTGCACCCGGCCGCCGCGGCGGACCCGCCCCGGCACCCCGGGCTGCACACGTTCCTCGGGGTGCCCGTCCTCGTGCGCTCGCGGGTCTTCGGCGTGCTCTACCTGGCCCACAAGCGGGGCGGCGCGGACTTCACCGCGGACGACGAGGAGCTCATGGTCTCCCTCGCCGCGGCGGCCGGGGTCGCGATCGACAACGCCCGGCAGTACCACGCGGGCCGGCACCGGCAGCAGTGGCTCGAGGCGTCGGTCGAGATCGAGCAGCAGCTGCTCGCCGGCCTGCCCCGCTCCGCGGCGCTGACGCTGGTCTGCGACCGGGCCCGCGAGCTCGCGCGGGCGGACCTGGTGTGCGTGCTGCTGCCCGACGGGGACGACCTGGTCGTGCACGCCGCGAGCGGGCGCGCCGCCGGCGGGGTGCGGGGGGCGCGCGTGCCCGTCGGGCGGTCGCTCAGCGGGGCGGTGCTGCGCGCCGGGGCGCCGGAGGGGGTCGTGGACTTCCGCACGGACCCGCGCGCGGCCACGCTGCGGGGCGCGCCGGTGCTCGGGCCGGCGCGGATCGTGCCGATGTCCGCGCGCGGGCACGCGCTGGGCGTGCTGCTCGTCGCCCGCCGGCCGGGCGCGTCGCCGCTCGGGGAGCACGACAGCGCGATGGTGGACGCCTTCGCCCGGCAGGCGGCGATGGCCCTGGAGCTCGCGACGTCCCAGGTGCAGCGCGGCACGCTGGCGGTCTACCGGGACCGCGAGCGGATCGCGCGGGACCTGCACGACCTCGTCATCCAGCGCATCTTCGGCACGGGCCTCACCGTCCAGAGCATGCGCCCCCGGTTGCCGCAGGAGCTGCGTCCCGCGGCGGACGAGGTGGTCGGCCAGCTCGACGAGGCCATCCGCGACCTGCGGTCGGCGATCTTCGCCCTGCAGCGCCCGGGGATGGCGGAGGGGCTGCGGGGGCGGGTGACGGAGACGGTCGGCGCGGTGGTCCCGGCGCTCGGCTGCGAGCCGCGCATCCGCATGGAGGGGCCGCTGGACACCGTGGTGCCGGAGCCGGTCGCCGGGCACCTGACGTCCGTGCTCACGGAGGCGCTGACGAACGTCGCGCGGCACGCCCAGGCGCACACCGTGCAGGTGCTGGTCTCCGCCCGGCCGGACGCCCTCACCCTGCAGGTGGACGACGACGGCGCGGGGCTGTCCGAGGGCGCCGTCGTCCCCGGGAACGGCCTGCGCAACATGCGCTCGCGGGCCGCGGAGCTGGGCGGCGGCCTCAGCATCCGGGAGCGCCCGGAGGGCGGGACGCGGCTGGTGTGGAGCGTGCCGCTGGGGCCGGTCCGCCCGCCCGGGGCGGGGCCCTGAGCGCGCGGGACGGTCGGCGACCGCGGAGGGGACGACCGGCACCTGCGCCTCGCAGGGGCCCGTCCTAGCGTCACGGGTGACGGCAGCACGCCGTCGCTCGGCGCGGGACGGAGGGAGTCCGGCATGGGCCACGAGGTCGTCGTCGGGGTGGACGGCACCCAGTCGAGCCGTCGCGCGGTGCAGTGGGGCGCGCAGGAGGCGTGGGCGCGGCGGACGGAGCTGGTGCTCGTGCACGCCACGGGTCGCCCCTCGCCGGGGCTCGAGGCGGCGTGGGACGCGATGCTCGAGGCGGAGGTCGCCGCGATGCTGGACCGGGAGGCCGGCCGGGCGCGGTACGACCTGCCGGAGCTGAAGATCCGCACGGAGGTGGACGCCGACACGCCCGCGCGCTGCCTGACCCGCCGCTCGGCGACCGCGCGCCTGGTCGTCGTCGGCACCCGCCGCATGACCGCCGCGGAGCGGGTGTTCACGGGCTCGCTCGCGTACCAGGTGGTCGCCGGGTCGCACTGCTCCGTCGCCGTGGTGCCGCCGGTGACCGGACCGGCGGAGGACCGCGTCGTGGTCGGTGCGGACGGCTCGCCGGACAGCGTCGCCGCCGTGCGCGCGGGCGCCGAGCAGGCCGACCGCGCCGGCGCCGTGCTGGAGGTGGTGCACGCCTGGCAGGAGCCCGCCGTGATCATGAGCGCCACGTGGCTGCCGCCGGACCTGTCCGACGTCACGCGCGAGGAGGAGGAGGTCGTGCTGGCCGAGGCGTCCGCCGGACTCGGCGAGGACTTCCCGGACCTGGAGATCGAGAGGACGCTCGTGCGCGCGCAGCCCGCCGCGGCGCTGCTGGCCGCCGCGGCCTCGGCACGGCTGCTCGTCGTCGGCAGCCGCGGGCTGCACGGGGTGGCGCGGATGCTGCTCGGCTCGACGAGCCACGCGGTCGTCCTGCACTCGCCGTGCCCGGTGCTGGTCGTGCGGCGCTGACGGGAACGGCGCCGGGGCAGGGAGGACGTGAGCCATGCACGAGCAGACGACGACGCCCGCGGACGGCACGCCGGGCGGCGGGAGGGTCGGCCGGCCGCGTCCGGGACCGGACTTCGCGTGGCACCTGGTGGGCAGCTCGCACGTCGCGGGGACGGCCGACGGCTGCTACGAGGTCCGCTGCATCCGGGACCTGCGGTGGGAGGCGGTGTTCGTGCCCGCGACCGGGACGCCGCCGCAGCTCATCGAGGGGCGCGGCACGATCTTCCGGACGTTCGACGAGGCGCTCGAGGCGGTCGAGGAGTTCGACCACGGGCGCCGCGGGCTGCGCGGGCTGGCGCGCCGGCGCCGGCCGGGTGCCCGCCCCTGACCACCGTGGTACCGGACCCACCGCCCAGAGAGAGGACACCGCCGTGCGCACGCTTCCCCGGGATCCCCGGCACGCCGCCGAGGACGACGACCAGCCCGTCTACCGCGTCGACTTCGTCGCGCACGGCCGGCCCTCCGGCGAGGTGCACCGCGTCTTCGAGGCGCGTGACGTGCTGGAGGTGCAGGGGTGGGCGCAGCGTCGCGCCGGGGGCCGGGACTACGTGATCTCGGTCGAGTACCCCGGCGTGCACGGCACGGGCCTGGCCCGCGTGCTGTCCTCGCACGGCTGACGGCGCCCGAGGGTCGGCTGCGGCGGGGCGCGGGGTCGTTCGGCCCTGGGCGGTCCCGGCTCCCGGGCGGGACGGTGGGTCCGTCGGCCGGGTCGTCGTGCCCGCGCCCCGGAGGAGGGAGCACCCGATGAGCGGCGAGGTCGTCGTGGGCGTCGCGGGCACGCCGTCGAGCGAGCAGGCGGTCCGGTGGGCCGCGGACGCGGCGCGGGCCCGCGGGGCGACGCTCGTGGTCGTCCACGCCCTGGGGCTGCCGGTGAGCGGGTTCGAGAGCGTGTGGGACGACGCGGTCGGGGCCGGCGTGCAGCGGATGCTCGCGCACGAGGTCGAGGTCGCCACGCAGGACCACCCGGGCCTGACGGTGCGCACGGAGATCGACCTGGAGACCCCCGGCCGGGCGCTGACCCGCCGGTCGGGCACCGCGCGGCTGCTCGTCGTCGGCACCCGCCGCACCACCGCCGCGCACCGCGTGTACTCCGGCTCCTTCGCGTACCAGGTGGTCGCGGGCTCGCACTGCCCGGTGGCGGTCGTCCCGCCGTCCCTGCGCGTCCCGGAGAACCGCGTCGTCGTCGGCGTCGACGGCTCCCGGGACAGCGTCGCCGCCGTGGCCGCCGCCGCGCAGGAGGCCGACCGGGTCGGGGCCTCGCTCCAGGTCGTGCACGCCTGGCAGGAGCCCGCGGTGCTGGCGTCCGTGGGCTGGGTGCCGCCCGAGCTGCCGTCGGCGGTGCAGGACGAGGAGCGCGTCGTGCTCGGGGAGTCCACCGCGGGGCTCGGGGAGATGTACCCCGACCTGGAGGTCGAGCGCACGCTCGTGCAGGCGGACGCCGCCGCCGCGCTGCTCGCGACCTGCGCCACCGCCCGTCTGGTGGTGGTCGGCAGCCACGGGCGCGGCGGCGTGGCGCGGATGCTGCTCGGCTCGGTGAGCCACGCGCTGGTGCTGCACGCGCCGTGCCCCGTCCTGGTCGTCCGGTCGCACTGAGCCGTCCGCCGGGGCGGCACCGGGGCGCACGTCCCGCATCGAGGGGAGAGGCATCATGACCGAGGTCGTCGTCGGGGTCGCGGGCACGCTGTCGAGCGAGCGCGCGGTGCACTGGGCAGGGGAGCAGGCAGCGGCGCGCGGGGCCGAGCTGGTGCTCGTCCACGCCGTGGGCCGGCCGCGCGCCGGCTACGGCGAGGTCTGGGAGGAGGCCGTGCGCGCGGGCGTCCGGGAGATGCTCGAGCGGGAGGCGGAGCGCGTCTGCGCCGCGGTCCCCGACCTGAAGGCCCGCACCGAGATCGACCTCGAGACCCCCGCGCGCAGCCTCACGGAGCGCTCGGCGGGCGCCGCCCTGGTCGTGGTCGGCACGCGGCGGCTCGGACCCACCCAGCGGGTGTTCTCCGGCTCCCTGGCCTACCAGGTGGTCGCGGGCGCGCAGTGCCCCGTCGCCGTGGTGCCCCCGCTGACCCGCCCCGCCGCCGACCGCGTGGTGGTCGGGACCGACGGCTCGGCCGAGAGCGCCGCCGCGGTCCGCGCGGCGGCGGTCGAGGCGGCGCGCACCGGCGGCGTGCTCGACGTCGTGCACGCCTGGCAGGAGGCCTCGGTGCTGTGGGCGGTCCGCGTGCCGCCGGACCTCGGGTCCGCGACGCACGCGCACGCCCGCGCCGTGCTGGAGGCGGCGTCGGCGGGGCTCGAGGAGGAGCACCCGGGCCTGGAGGTCCGGCGGCGGCTCGTCGAGACCGACCCGGCCGGCGCGCTGCTCGCCGCCGCCGACAGCGCGCGGCTCCTGGTGGTCGGCAGCCGCGGGCTGCACGGCGTCTCGCGGATGCTGCTCGGCTCGACGAGCCACGCGGTGGTCCTGCACTCCCCGTGCCCCGTGCTGGTCGTGCGCGGCTGAGGTGCCCGGTGGACCGCCCCGCGTCCGCCGGTGCGGAGCGCGCGACGGGCCCGGCGGCGCCCGACCCCGCCGCCTCGCTGCGCCTGCGGGGCGAGGTCGCGCTGCTGCGCTCCGACGCCCGGCTGGCCGTGGACGAGACGCTCCGGCGCGTCGCCGCGGTCCGCGCCCGGCTCGTCGAGCTCCACGGCACGGACCCGGTGGAGCGGGTCGAGTGGTGGGTGCGCAGCCCGGAGAGCATCGTCGCCGCCGCCCTGCGCCGGGGCCTGGAGCCGTCGCCGGGCGCGCTGCGGCGCGGGGTCACGGACGTCGCGGGGGTCCGGCTCGTGTGCACGTCGCGCGGCGACCTGCGGCCGGTGCTCGGCGCGCTGCTCGCGGGGCCCGGCGCGGGCCTGCTGGCGGTCGACGACCACCTCGCCCACCCGCCGGCGTCCGGCTGCCGCGCCCTGCACGCCGTGCTCGTGGTGCCGGTCGCGCTGCCGGGCGGCCCCGGGACCCGCACCGTGGAGGTCCAGGTCCTCACGGCGGTCATGGACGCGTGGGACGCGGTCCGGCGGTCGGCGGACGACCACGCATCGGAGGACCTGCGGGCGCGGCTGCGGTCGGCGGCCGACCGTGCCGACCGGCTCGACCGCCAGCTCGACCGGATCCGCGCGGAGGTCGCCGCCCGGGGAGGGGAGTGACCGTGCTGGCGTGGGAGGTGCGGCCGGCCGGCGTGCTCGCACGCGTCGAGCGCCCGGTGCCCGCGCCGGGTCCGGGGGAGCTGCTCGTCCGCGTCGAGGCGTGCGGCGTCTGCCGCACCGACCTGCACGTCCTCGACGGCGACCTGCCGCCCCACCGCCCGGCCGTCGTCCCCGGGCACGAGGCCGTGGGGCGCGTCGTGGACGCCGCACCCGACGTCTCCGGGTGGGCGACCGGGGACGCGGCCGGCATCGCCTGGCTGCGGCACACCTGCGGCACGTGCGCCGACTGCCGCGCCGGACGCGAGAACCTCTGCCGGGCCTCGCGCTACACCGGGTGGGACGCCGACGGCGGGTACGCCCCGTACGCGACCGTGCCCGCCGCCTACGCCTACCACTGGCCCGAGCAGCTCGACCCGGCCACGCACGCGCCGCTGCTGTGCGCCGGGATCATCGGGTTCCGGGCCCTGTCCCGCGCGGAGCTGCCCGCCGGCGGCGTGCTCGGCCTGTACGGGTTCGGCGGCTCGGCGCACCTGACCGCCCAGGTCGCGCTCGCCCGCGGCGCCCGGGTGCACGTCCTGACACGCGGGGCTGACGCCCGCCGCCTCGCGCTCGAGCTGGGCTGCGCGTCCGCGGGCGGCGCGACCGACGCCCCGCCGGAGCCGCTCGACGCCGCGATCGTGTTCGCACCGGCCGGGGAGATCGTGCCGGTGGCGCTCGCGGCCGTGCGGCCCGGCGGCACGGTGGCCGTCGCCGGCATCCACCTCAGCGACGTGCCGCCGCTCGACTACCGGCGCCACCTGTTCCACGAGCGCACCCTGCGGTCGGTCGAGGCGAACACCCGCGAGGACGGCCGGGCGTTCCTCGCGGAGGCCGTCCGGGCCGGCGTCCGCGTGCACGCCGTGCCGTACCCGCTCGACCGCGCCGACGCGGCGCTCGCCGACCTGCGCGCGGGGCGGTTCGCGGGCGCCGCGGTGCTGCTGCCCGGGCCGAAGAGCCCACCCGGCGGCGTCCGGGCGCGGGCATCCTGGTGACGGCCGGTGACCCCGGCCCCTGCACGACCCGCCCACCCACGAGGAGAGCACCATGAGCACCGTCACGCCCACCGCCGCCCGCACCACCACCCCGCTGCGCGCGGTCCGCGACGCCCTGGACCACCTGCGCGACGAGCCCGCGCCGCTGTGGGCGCCCGGCAGCCGCGCCCGGCTGACCGGCTGGGTGGCGGGGAGCATGGTCGCCTGGACCGTGGCCGGCGTCGCCGCGACGGCCGCGCTCGGCGCGCTGGTGCGGCTCGCCGGCTGAGCGGCGTCGCCGTCAGCGCGGCGCCGGAGCCTCGGCGGCGAGCGCGTCGAGCGTCCGCCGGGTCGTCGCGAGGGCCGCGTCCAGGACGTCGTCCGGCGCGGTGAGCGCGAGCCGCACGTAGCCGTCCTGCGCGGTGTACACGGTGCCGGCCGAGGTGACGACGCCGTGGCCCCGCAGGGCGGCGACCAGCTCGGCGCTGGTGCGACCGGTGCGCCGGGCGTCCACCCACAGGTAGAACCCGCCGAGCGCGGCGACCGGCTCCTGCGGCGCCCACGGCCCGAGCAGGCGGACCGCGCGCTCGGACCGCGCCCGGTAGACGGCTGCGAGCTCGGCGCCGCGGCCGGGCAGCGACCGCAGCGCCTCGGCGGCGACGAGCTGGGCCGTGACCGGTGCGCAGCCCGCCGTGGTGCCGTGCAGCGCGGCGACGGCCTCCCGCAGGGCCGGGGGTGCCACGAGGGCGCCGACCCGCAGGCCCGTCATCGACCACGTCTTGGAGAAGGTCCGGGCCGCGAGCGTGCGGTCGTGGCCGCCGTCCGCGAGCGGTGACGGGGCGCGGCCGCCCGCGAACACGACGGCCTCGTAGGCCTCGTCGGACAGCACGAACGCGTCGTGCTCCCGCGCCAGCGCGACGACCTCCCGCAGCGCCGCGGACGACGCCACCGCGCCCGTGGGGTTGCTCGGGGAGTTCACGACCACCAGGCGGGCGCCCGCGCGCAGCCCTGCCTCCACGGCGTCCAGGTCGGCGAACGCGTCGCCGGACGGGCCCTGCCGGTAGGGCAGCACCGCGATCCCCAGGCGGCCGGCGAGCACCCGGTAGTTGGGCCAGGCGGGGTCGGGCACCACGGCCGCACCCCCGGGCGCGCACGTCGCCGCCAGGGCGACCGCGACGGCACCGG
>JACXUT010000072.1 GCA_014763765.1 Micrococcales bacterium | reverse complement strand
ACCCGCCACCGACCTGCCGCCACCGACCTGCCGCCACCGACCCGCCCGGGTCGCGGGCGGGTCGGTGGCGGCAGGTCGGTGGCGGCAGGTCGGTGGCGGGTCGGTGCCGGTGGGTTCGGGGTCGGCGGCCGCGGGGCCGCCGCTGTCACAGGGCGGGGAACGCCGCGGGCGGCGCCTGCCCCTCGGGCGCGCGGGGTCCGAGCAGCCGTCGCACCCACGCGCGGCGCGCGGCGCGGGACGCCTGCGACAGCGCGGCGCCGGGCACGAACACGTCGAACGCGTGGCAGCCGCCGGGCCAGACGTGCAGCTCGGCGTCGCCGCCGGCCGCCCAGATGCGCGCCGCGTACGCCACGCACTCGTCCCGGAACGTCTCGGCCGACCCGACGTCGACGAACGTCGGCGGCAGGCCCGACAGGTCGGCGGCCCGCGCGGGCGCCGCCGTGGCCGGGACGTCGTCCCCGCCCTGCGCGTCGCCCAGGTAGGCGCGCCAGGCCTCCCGGTTCACGTCGACGTCCCAGGAGCCGTGGCCGCGCATCTGCGCGGGGGAGCCGTCGCCGTCGCGGTCGTCCAGCATCGGGCACACGAGCAGCTGCCCGGCCAGGGCGGGGCCGCCGCGCTCCCGGGCGGCGAGGACCACGGCGGCGGCCAGCCCCCCGCCCGCGCTGATCCCGCCGAGCAGCACCCGGTCGGGGTCGACCCCGAGCTCGGCGGCCTGCGCCACCACCCACACCAGCGCGGCGTAGGCGTCCTCGAGCGCCGCCGGGTACGGGTGCGCCGGGGCCAGCCGGTAGTCCACCGACACCACGGTCGCGCCGACCTCGTCGGCGAGCTCGCAGGCGTCGGCCACGTTGTCGCGGACCGACCCCGTGACGAGTCCGCCGCCGTGCAGGTGCACGATCACGGGCGTCGGGGCCGTGGCGCCGTGCGGCCGGAGCACGAGCACGGGCACATCGCTCCCGCCGGGCCCGGGGGCGGGCACCGTCCGCTCCTCGATGCGGTACCGCGCCTCGAGCGGGCCGAGGTCCGGCTCGACGTGACGGTCGTGCAGCGACGCGATCCCGTCCTGCGGCACCCCGACGACCACGTCGGAGGCGTGCTCGGTGAGCGCCGCGGCGATCTCGGGGTCGAACGGGGGCCGCCGCAGCTCGGAGACGGTCGTCATCCCTTGACCGCCCCCTGCATGAGCGCGGAGACGAACTGCCGCTGGAACGCCAGGAACACGATCAGGGTCGGCGTGAGGATCAGCAGCGACCCGGCGCACAGCAGCGGGATGTCCGTGCCCCACTGGCCCTGGAACGCCCCGAGGGCGCCGGCCATCGTGCGCTTCGTCGGGTCGTCGACGAGCACGACCGCCAGCAGGAACTGGTTCCACGTCCACAGGAACAGCAGGATCCCGAGCGACGACAGGGCGGGCGCGGACAGCGGCAGGTGGATGCGGCTGAACAGCTGCCACGTGCCGGCGCCGTCGATGCGGGCGGCCTCCGACAGGTCCTCCGGCATGTTGACGAAGTGCGCGCGCATCCACATCACCGCGAACGGCATGTACAGGCCGAGCAGCGGCAGGATGATTGCCCACCGGGTGTTGAGCAGGCCGAGGTCGCGCATCTGGTAGTACAGCGGCACGATCACGCCCTGGAACGGCAGGGTCAGCCCGAGCACGAACGCCAGGAAGATCCACCGGTGCCCCGGCGGGCGCAGGTGCCCGAGCGAGAACCCGGCGAGCGTCGCGATGAGCAGCGACAGCGGGACGGTGCCGATCTCGATGAGCACGCTCGACCACAGCAGGGCGCGCATGTTCGCCGCCTGGAACGCGTCGACGAAGTTGTGCCACTGCGGCTGCTCGGGCAGCGACAGGCCGGCGGGGTAGGAGCCCGACGGGTGCAGCGCCGTGAGGAACAGGCTGACGAACGGGGCGATGGTGATGACCATCAGCAGGATCAGCAGGACGCGGCTCAGCCACGCCTCGCGGCGGGAGACGATCACCGGTCACCTTCCCGGGTCAGGCGCTGGATCGGCAGCACGATGGCGAGGACGAGCACCATGAACGCCACCGCGAGCGCGGACGCCTGGCCGACCTCCCGGCTGAAGAACGCCAGGTAGTAGATCTCCAGGCCGGGGACGAGCGTGGCGTTGCCGGGCCCGCCCTGCGTGGAGATGTAGACGATGTCGAAGCTGGCGAGCGCGGCGATCACCGTCACGGTGATGCACACGCCCAGCTCCTGGCGCAGGCTCGGCAGCGTGATCGCGAAGAACTCGCGGACCGCGCCGGCGCCGTCGAGGCGCGCGGCCTCGTACAGGGCGGGGTCGATCTTGGTCATGCCGGCGAGCAGCAGCAGCATGCACAGGCCGAGCGCGACCCAGGCGCCGATGACGCCGACCGCGGGCAGCGCGGTCTGGAAGTCGCCGAGCCACGCCCGGGTGAGCGAGTCGAGGCCGACCGCCCGCAGCACCTGGTTGACGAGCCCGTCGGACGACATCAGCCAGGTCCACATGATGCCGGCGGCCACCAGCGGGATGACCTGCGGCAGGAACAGCACGGTCCGGGACACCAGCGCCAGGCGGCTGGTGGCGAACTTCCGGATGATCGCCGCCGTCAGCAGGCCCAGCAGCACCGGGACGAAGCTGAAGTAGATGATGAGCTGCAGCGCGTTGAGGATGGACCCGAACATCTCCGAGTCCCCGAGCAGCCGCGTGTAGTTGTCGATCCCGACCCACGTGGCGGCCGAGATGCCGTTCCAGTCGTAGAACGAGTACTGCACGGTCAGCGCCAGGGGCCGCAGCACGAACACCACGTACACCACGGCCGCCGGCACCACGAGGGCGAGCGCGACCCAGCCCCGGCGCAGGCGCCGCGCCCGGAGGGCGCGGCGCCTGTCGTCCAGGCCGTGCGGCTGCTCGGCCGCCTCGCGGAGACCGGGACGACCGGTCGTCCGCATCTGCATCATCAGCCGCCGATCTCGCTCTCGTACTGCTTCTGCACGTCGGCGAGCATCCCGGCCGGGTCCTGCTGACCGGCGACGAGCTTCTGCAGGTTCGGCGTCCAGCCCTTGGCGTAGATCGCGCCGGTGGCGTTGGCGATGAAGTCCATCGCGCCGTCCTTCTCGCCGATGGTCGCGCCGGCCGCGAGCGTCTGCGCGGTCACGGAGTCCGCGTCGACGTCCGGCATGAACGCGTCCGCCAGGCCCAGCGGGTGCGAGCCGCCGACCTCGACCTGGATGGTGCGGGCCTCCTCGTTGGTGGCCGCCCAGTCGAAGAAGAACGCCGCGCAGTCCGGGTGCTCCGCCTGCGCGCCGATCCCGAAGGTCAGCGGCGCGGACATGGCGCCCAGGTCGCCGCCCTCCTCGAGCGGCGGCATGAGGAAGAACCCGACCTCGCCCGGCATCTGCGCGTCGAGGTTGCCCGACTCCCAGTCGCCGTTGAACATCAGGAGGCTCTCGCCCTCCATGAACCGGCTCATCATCATCGAGTAGTCGAGGGAGTTGATGTCGTCGGCGAAGTAGCCGGCGTCGATCCACGACTTCAGGTGCTCGGCGGCCTCGAGGTTGGTCGGCGTGTCGATCGTCGCGCCGGACCGCTGGAAGATCCAGTCGTTGATCTCGGTGGTGTCGCCGTAGGACGCCATGAGCGCCTGCAGCGGGAACGCGAGGCCGCCGGTGGCGCCGCCGTTGAACTGCGCGGCGGGCGTGATGCCGGCGTCCTTGGCCTTCTGCATCATGTCGTCGAGCTCGGCGAGCGTGGCCGGGGGCTCCGTGACGCCGATCTGCGCCGCGAGGTCCTTGTTGTAGAACACGCCGGTCATGGAGAACCCGAGGCCCATGCCGTACAGCGGGCCCTCGCCGCGGGCGCCGTCGTCGTCGACGCGCAGCTGGACGAGCTGCGAGGCGGGCCACTGGTCCCACCCCATCGAGCTGGCGTAGCCGTCGAGGTCGAGCAGCAGGCCGTCCTTCGCGAGCTCGGACATCTGCGGCAGGCGCATGAGGTCCGGCGGGTCGTCGGCCAGCACCCGGGGGGCGTTCTGCGTGATGACCGCGAACTGGTCCTCGCGGACGTCGAACGTCACGTTCGGGTACTGCTTGGTGAACTCGGCGAACAGGTCCTTGGGCATGGGGAAGCCCGTCTCGATGTACGCGCTGAGCGTCACCGGGTCGGTGCCGCAGGTCGCCGTGGCGTCGCCTGTGGCCGACCCGCCGGTCGCCGAGTCGTCCGTGTCGCTGGTGCCGCCGCCGGGTGCGCTGCACGCCGTCACGGCCAGCAGGCCCGCGAGGCACAGCGACGTCGCTGCGGCGGCCCGCCGGCCCTTCGTGCTCATTCGAGACACCGGTGTCTCCCTTCATCGAGGAGCGGCCCGGAGGCCGGTGCTAAATCGACTTAGCACGCATACTGTCGTCCCGGGACGGCGCGCACGTCAAGCCGACGCCGGTCACGGATTCGTCACGGTTCGCGGCCCGCGCCCCGCCCGCGCCCGGCTCCCGGACGTGGCACCGCGCCCGCGGGCCGCCGCTAGGATCGCGCCGACGGAGGGACACGCACGTGGGTCGCAGGGTGACGCTCGCGGACGTCGCGCGCGCCGCCGGCGTGTCCTCGACGACCGCGTCGCTGGCGCTGTCGGGGCGCGGCGACGAGCTCCGCATCTCGCGCGCCGTCCAGGAGCGCGTCCGCGCCGCCGCCGGCGAGCTGGGCTACCGCCCGAACATCGTGTCCATCGGGCTGCGCAAGGGCACCACCCGCACCCTCGGCTTCATCTCCGACACCGTCGCGACGTCGCAGCTCGCGGGTGACATGATCCGCGGCGCCATCGAGGCGGCGCGCGAGCACGGGTTCCTGCTGTTCATCGGTGAGACCGAGGGCGACGACGAGGCCGAGCAGCAGCTGCTCGACGCCATGCTCGACCGGCAGGTGGACGGCATCGTGCTCGCCTCGATGTTCACCCGCACCCGGCCCGCCCCCCAGACCGGCCGGGTCCCCACGGTGCTGCTCAACACCGTCCCGTCCGACCCGACGCCGATGCCCGCGGTCATCCCCGACGAGGAGCAGGCCGGCCGGCAGGCGGCGCGGCTGCTCGTCGAGGCCGGGCACCGGGACATCCACCTGGTCGGCGGCGGCCCGCACCCCGGGGACGTCGCCCCCGGCACGGTCGCGGGCACCGAGCGCCTGGCCGGGATCCTCACCGAGCTCGCCGCGCACGGGCTCGCGCCGGCCTCCGGCCACGTGTGCGACGACTGGCTGCCGCCCTACGGCTACACCGCGACGCGGGAGCTCCTCGCGGCGCACCCGCGGCCCGGCGCGCTCCTCTGCTTCAACGACCGCATCGCGTTCGGCGCGTACCAGGCGCTGCGCGAGGCGGGCCTCGAGGTGCCGGACGACGTGTCCGTGGTGTCGTTCGACGACTACCCGCTGGCCGAGTGGCTGCGACCCGGGCTGACCTCGTTCGCGATCCCCCACGAGGCCCTCGGCCGGCGCGCCGTCGAGCTGCTGCTGGAGCAGGTGCAGGGCGGCCCGGCCGGCGAGGACGGCGTCGTGCACCGGCTGCCGCTGCCGCTGCACGCACGGGCGTCGGTGCGGACGGTCTGACGGCGCGGTGCCGCGCGGTGCCGCCCGTGGGAGCTGCGCCGGACGTTGCCCGCGCCGGACGGGGCCTGTGGACGACGTCCGCGCCCGGCCGGGGCCCTCTAGAGTCGGAGCACACCCGCCCGCCCGGCCGCCCGGCCACGCCCGAGGGAGTCCCATGGAGATCGCAGGAACCGTCCTGGTCGTCGCCGGTGCCGTCGTGCTGCTGGTCGTGCTCGCGATCGTCGGGGCGATCTACGCCAAGGTGCGGTTCAAGATCGCGACCCCCGACGAGGCGCTCATCATCACGGGCCGCAAGAGCGGGACGCCGGTCATCAACCCCGAGACGGGCGACGAGACGACGGACCTGTCGGGCCAGCGCGTCGTCATCGGCGGCGGCACGTTCGTCAAGCCGATCTTCGAGCAGGTCGCGCGCCTGTCGCTGGCGTCGCAGAGCTTCCCGGTGACCGCGGAGGACGCCACCACCAAGAGCGGTGTCGGCGTCACGCTGCGGTCGATCGCCGTGGTGAAGGTCGGCGGCACGGAGCGCATGGTGCGGGCGGCCGCGCAGCGGTTCGCGGGCCGCAGCCAGGAGCAGGTCATCGAGCAGCAGACCAGCGAGGTCCTCGTCGGCGTGCTCCGCACCATCGCCGGCACGCTCACCGTCGAGTCGATCCTCTACGAGCGGCAGGAGTTCTCGAAGGAGGTCAAGGACATCGCCGTGCCGATGCTCGCCGAGCGCGGCCTCGTCCTGGAGAACTTCGAGATCCAGACCGTCGAGGACACGGGCGACTACATCCGCAACCTCGGTCGCCCGCGCGCCGCCGCCGTGGCCCGGGACGCGGAGATCGCCGAGGCGCAGGCCCGCCAGGAGAGCACCGAGCGCTCCAACGAGGCGGCGGTGCAGATCGCGGAGTCCAACAAGGCCCTCGCGCTGCGCAACGCCGAGATCGCCCAGCAGACCGCCAAGGCCCGCGCCGACGCGGAGGCCGCCCAGGAGCGGGCGGAGGCCGAGGCGCAGCAGGGCGTGCTCGAGCAGCAGGAGCAGGTCGCCCAGCGCCGGGCCGCGCTGCGTGAGCAGGAGCTCCAGACGGAGGTCCGCAAGCCCGCCGAGGCCCGCACGTACGAGGCCAAGCAGGAGGCCGACGCCCGCAAGTACGCCGCGGAGCAGGAGGCGGAGGCCGCGAAGACCACCGCGATCCGCCGGTACGAGGCCGAGGCGCAGCGCACCACCGCGCAGGCGGAGGCCGAGGCGTCCGCCGCCCGCGCCCGCGCGGAGGCCGCGCTCGTCGAGCAGCAGCGCCGCGCCGAGGGCGCGCTCGCGCTCGCGAAGGCCGAGGCGGACGGCATCCAGGCCCGCGGCGAGGCCGAGGCCGCCGCCGAGCAGGCCCGCGGCGAGGCCCGCGCCGCCGCGATCAAGGCGGAGTCGGACGCCTACCAGGCGTTCCCCGAGTCGGCGCGGCTCCAGATGGTGCTCGACGCCCTGCCGAAGGTCGCGCAGCCCTACGCCGACGCGCTCGGGTCGATCGACGGCATCACGGTCATCGACAAGGACGGCGCGTCCCGCCTGCCCGGGCAGGTGTCGACCGGCGTCCAGGAGCTCGCGACGCTGCTCAAGGCCCAGACGGGGCTGGACCTGGTCGAGCTCGTCCAGGGCCTGGGCGGGCGCGGCGGCAGCGGGACCGGCGGCACGCCCGCGGCCTGAGGCGACCGTCCCGCCGCCGCTCGACGCGCGCTCCGGCGGCGGGCACCGGAGACTCGGGCGGGTGACCTCCACCGCGCCCACGGCGAGCGGGACCTCCGGCACCGGCCTGCGCCGGGCCGTGACCGGGCCGCTGCTGTACCTGTTCATCCTCGGCGACGTCCTCGGCGCCGGCATCTACGCCCTGATCGGGGAGATGGCCGGCCAGGCCGGCGGGCTGGTGTGGCTGTCCTTCGGGATCGCGCTCGCGATGGCGCTGCTCACGGCGTTCTCGTACGCCGAGCTCGTCACCAAGTACCCGCAGGCGGGCGGGTCGGCGGTGTTCGCCGAGCGGGCCTACCGCAGCCCGCTCGTCGCGTTCCTGGTCGGGTTCTGCATGCTCGCGGCCGGCATGGTCAGCGCCGCGGGCCTGGCGCTCGCGTTCACCGGCGAGTACCTCTCCGCGTTCCTCGACGTCCCGCAGGTGCCGGCGGCGATCGTGTTCCTCGTGGTCGTGGCCCTGGTCAACGCGTGGGGCATCAAGGAGTCCCTGTGGGCCAACGTCGGCATGACGGTCGTCGAGTCCGCCGGGCTGGTGCTCGTCGTGGTCCTCGGTGCGTGGGTCATCGGGCGCGGCGACGCGGACCTCGACGGGGCGGTGTCGGCGCCGGACGGCTCGTCGGTGTGGCTGGCGGTGCTCGGCAGCGCGCTGCTCGCGTTCTACTCGTTCGTCGGCTTCGAGACGTCGGCGAACCTCGCGGAGGAGGTCCGCGACGTGTCGCGCGTCTACCCGCGGGCCCTCTTCGGCGCCCTCGCCACCGCGGGCGGCATGTACCTGCTGCTGGGCTTCGTCGCTCCGGCGGTGGTGCCCCCGGCGGAGCTCGCGGAGTCCTCGGGCCCGCTGCTCGAGGTGGTGCGGGCCGCCGGCGCGGTGCCGCCCGGGCTGTTCGCGGTGGTCGCGCTGGTCGCCGTCGCGAACGGCGCGCTGCTCACGATGATCATGGCCAGCCGCCTGGCGTACGGGATGGCACGGCAGGGGCTGCTGCCCCCGGTGCTCGGCCGGGTGCTCCCCGGGCGCCGCACCCCGGGCGTGGCCATCGCGGTGACGACGGCCGTCGCCGTGGTGCTCGCGGCGACCGGCGAGCTGGTGGACCTCGCGTCGACCGTCGTGCTGCTCCTGCTGTTCGTGTTCCTGTCGACGAACGTCGCGGTGCTGGTGCTGCGGCGCGAGCGGGTGGAGCACGACCACTTCCGGTCGCCCACGGCCGTGCCCGTCCTGGCGGTCGTCTCGTGCCTGGTGCTGCTCACGCAGCAGGAGGCCCGGCACTGGGCGCTCGCGGGGGTGCTGCTCGCGGTCGGCGTGGTCGTCCACGCGGTCACGCGCCGGCTGTCCCGGCCCGCCCCGCGGCCCGCGGGGCGCTGAGCGGTCAGGCGTCCTCGGCGTCGCGCAGCGCCCGCAGCACGGGCCACGCGCCGTCCGAGGTGTTCGCGACGACCGTGACGGTCACGCCGGTGCCCGGGCTGTGCCGGGTCAGCGCCGAGACGCCCGCGTCGTAGCCCTCGAGCTCGACGTCGTCCGAGTCCCCGCCGAGCCAGAAGCCCCGGCCGTACCGCCGGTCCTCCTCCGCCTCGTGCAGCGGCTCGACCAGCGTCGCGAGCGTCCCCGCGGAGACCACCCGGTGCGCGAACAGCGCCCGCCAGAACCGCGCGAGGTCGCCGGCCGTGGTGACCAGGCCGCCGTCGCCGCTGCCGCGCACCGGCAGGTGCAGCACGTTGGTGCGCAGGCCGGTCTCGTGCAGGTAGCCGCGGGCGACGTCGCCGGGCAGCTCGTCGCCGCGCGGGTAGCCGGTCGCCGTCATGCCGGCGGGCTCGAGCACCCGCTGCCGGACGAGCTCCGTGAACTCGGTGCCCGTGAGCCGCTGGAGCAGCAGCGCCAGCACCACGAACCCCGAGTTGTTGTACGCGAACTCGGCGCCGGGCTCCGACACCTGCTCGCGGCCGTCCAGCACCGGGAGGAACGCCTCGGCGTCGTCCAGCAGGTGCACCGGCACGGGCAGCACGTGGTCCGTGATGTCGCCGTCGTCCGACTCGTCGAGGTAGTCCCCGATGCCGGACGTGTGGCTGACCAGGTGGTCCCACGTCACGCGGTGGTCCACCAGCGGCAGGTCGTCGCCGAGCAGCGGCCGCACCGGGTCGTCGAGCCGCAGCCGGCCCTCGTCGAGCAGCGCCCCGACCGCCAGCGCCGTGAACCCCTTCGCGACGCTCGCGACGCCGAACCGGTGGTCCGTGGTGGCGGCGACGCCGTGGGCGCGGTCGGCCAGCCCGTACGCGTGGGAGAACAGGGTCTCGTCGCCGCGGTCCACCCGGACGACGCCGCTCAGGCCGGAGGCCAGGGCGCTCTCGTGCAGGACGGGACCGACGGCGGTGGGGTCGAGGGGAGGCATCCACCGACCCTACGGAGCCGCCGCGCGCCCTCGCGAGCGGATTACCCGCCGCGTGCGGGTCCCGTCCCCACCCCCAGCCGCCACCACTCACGTGCGGGGCCGGATCCACCCAACGGTGGCGGCGCGGACGTCGACAGGCTGCCGTGACATCCGCGGAATGACGCCGTGCGAGCGGGCACGTGGCGTTGCGTAGGTATTTCTCTGACAGGTCACGTACCGCGGTGCGCTGCGATTTCCGGTGCCTTCGGCAACCACGCGGACCGTCACCGCGGCGCACCCCTCGCGACGGGCCAGCGGCGAGGGGTGACCGGAGCGGTGGCAGATGCCTCTAGGCGCCCGACCTCGGCGGATGTACTGTCGGCCTCACCTCCACCGGAGGCGCGGGACCGAGAAATGCGGCAATGGTGCCGCGGCATGACAACTGCGTGTTGATCCGGCAGGAAGCGTCGGAGATCGGAGCACCTCATGTCCCTCTGGGAGTCGTTCGTCCTCGTCCTCGAGATCTTCTTCTTCGTCGCCTACCTGCTGGTGATGTTCCAGATCATCGGCGACCTGTTCCGCGACCACAGCCTGTCCGGCGTGGCCAAGGCGGTCTGGGTGCTGTTCCTCGTCTTCTTCCCGCTGATCGCCGCGCTGGTGTACCTGATCGCGCGGGGCAAGGGGATGGCCGAGCGCAGCGTCGCCGGCATCCGTGAGCAGCGCGAGCGCACCGACACCTACATCCGCGAGGTCGCCGGGACGGCACCCGCCCAGGAGATCGCCACGGCCCAGGGGCTGCTGCGCGACGGGGTGATCACCGCCGAGCAGTTCGAGCAGCTCAAGGCCCGCGCGCTGGGGACGGCGTGACCGTCGTGACCCGGACGGACCGGCGGCGGCGGGCGGCGCTCGCGCTCGCCGCGCCGGCCACCGCGGCGGTGCTCCTGCTCGCGGGGTGCGCCTCCGGGGACGCGGGCTCGGGCTCGGGCACGAGCGAGCCGCCGGCGGACGACGGCACCGCGGACGTCGACCTGGTCGCGGGGTCCTCCGCCCTCGGGGTCCCCGCCGGGCTGGGCAGCCCGCCGGCGGACGCCGCGGCCGGGGCGGCCCGGACCGCGGACGCCGGCCTGCTGTACGTCGTGACCTTCGGGTCCAGCACGTGCCCCGTGGTGGCGGACCCCGAGGCGACGGCGGCCGGTGACGCCGCGGTCGAGGTGACGTTCCCGGAGCCGACCGACGACCCGTGCACCGCCGACTACGTCCCGGCGACCTCCGTCGTCGCGCTGCCGGACGGCGTCGACCCGGACGCCGACCTCACGGTCACGGTCGGCACCTGGGGCGACGTGACGCTGCCCGCCGGGTCGCAGGACCCGGCCTGGGCCACCGCGGAGGGCTGACCGGCCCACCCGTCCACGACGCCGCAGCCCCGTCGGGCGCCGGCGTCGGCCACCCACCCCAGCCGCTGGTTCCAGAGAGGGGATCGCCATGTCCGAGGTGGTGCAGGAGGGCCGGCCGTCCGGTCTGCAGCGGGTGCTGGACGCCGTCGAGCGGGCCGGCAACCGGGTCCCGCACCCGGTGATCATCTTCCTGGTGCTCATCGGGCTGCTGATCGTCGCGTCGCACGCGTTCGCCCTGGCGGGGACGTCCGTGACGTTCGAGCAGGCCGCCGTCTCCGAGCAGGTCGAGCCGAGCGGCGAGGCGCTGGTCGGGGACGAGCCGTACCAGTCGGCCGAGCCGGAGGTCGAGGAGGTCACGGTCGAGGCGCAGAGCCTGCTGTCGGCCGACGGGATCCGGTTCATCTTCACGTCGCCGGTCGCCAACTTCAACGGGTTCGGCGTGGTCGGCGTCATCATGGTCGCGATGCTCGGCGTCGGGCTCGCCGAGGAGGTCGGGCTGATCGGGGCGTTCATCACGCGCCTGGTCAGGGTGACGCCGCGGCGCCTCGTGACCGCCAGCATCGTGCTGCTCGGCGTGCTGTCGTCGATCGCCACCGACGCCGGGTACCTGGTGCTGATCCCGCTCGCGGCGGCGGTGTTCCACTCGCTCGGACGGCACCCGCTGGCGGGCCTGGCGGCGGCGTTCGCGGGCGTCGGCGGCGGGTTCGGCGTCAACATGCTCGTCACGCCGGTCGACGGGATGCTCGCGGAGATCACCAACGAGTCGATCGCGGACCCCGCGCGGCACGTCTCCATCACCGGGAACCTGTACTTCGGGATCGTCTCGACGCTCGTCATCACGCTGGTGGCGACGCTGCTGACGGAGAAGGTCGTCGAGCCGCGGCTCGGCACCTACCGGGAGGACGAGGCGCCGGAGCCGGCCGACGGCGACGCCGCCGCCCCGCCGTCGCACGAGCTCGGGCCGGAGCAGCTGCGCGGGCTGCGCTTCGCGTTCTGGGGGTTCGTCGGCGTCACCGCGCTGGTGCTGCTGCTCACCGTGCCGTCCTGGGGGCCGCTGCGGAACCCCGAGACGGGCAGCCTGATCGAGGACTCCCCGCTGATGGGGTCGATCATCTTCCTGATCCTGCTGTACTTCTTCGTGATGGGGTACTGCTACGGCAGGGGCGCCGGGACCATCCGCACCAGCATGGACGTCATCAACCCGATGACGAAGACGATCTCGGGCCTCGCGGGGCTGTTCTTCCTGCTGCTCGTCATCAACCAGTTCATCGCGTACTTCACGTACTCCCAGCTGGGGACCATCGCCGCGGTGCAGATGGCGGACGTGCTGGAGCGCGCGGGGCTGCCGACGGTCTGGCTCATCGTCGGCCTGATCGTCATGACGGCGATCGTCGACATCTTCATCGGCGGCGTCGTGCCGAAGTGGGCGATCTTCGCGCCGATCTTCGTGCCGCTGTTCATCCAGCTCGGCATCTCCCCGGACGTCGCCCTGGCCGCCTACCGGGTCGGCGACTCCCCGGTGAACGTCGTCACGCCGCTCATGCCGTACTTCGCGCTCATCGTCATCTTCGCGGAGCGGTACCGGCGCAAGGTCGGCGTGGGGTCGGTGATCTCGCTGATGCTGCCGTACACCGTGGCGCTGCTGCTGGTGTGGACCGTGCTGCTGGTCGTCTGGTACCTGCTCGGGATCCCGCTCGGGCCCGGCGGCACCATCTACCTCTGAGCCCGCGCACCGGAACCCGGACCCGAGACCCGCGACCATGTCCGACGCCACCCTGAGCCTGCTGGTCCTGGCGGCCGCCGTCGTGCTGTTCGTGTGGAACCGGCTGCCCGTCGGGGTGGTGGCGGTGCTGACCGCCCTGGCGCTCGCGGCCACCGGCGTCCTCACCTCGGAGCAGGCGCTGGCCGGCTTCGGCGACCCGGTGGTGGTCTTCATCGCGGCGCTGTTCGTGCTGAGCGAGGGGCTGGAGTCCTCCGGGGTGACGGCCTGGGCGGGGCAGCAGCTCCTCGCCCGCACGGGGCAGGGGCGCACGCGGGTGGTCGTCGCGCTCATGCTGCTGTCGGCGGTGCTCGCGGCGGTGGTCACCCCCAACGGGGCCACGGCGGCGCTGATCCCGGTGATGGTGCTCGCCGCGCGCCGGTCCGGCATGGCGACGTCCCGGGCGGCGCTGCCGCTCGCGTACGCCGCCAGCGCGGGCGCGCTGCTGACCCTCAGCGGCAGCACGGTCAACGTCATCGCCTCGGACGCGCTGGCCGGGGCGACGGGCGAGCGGTTCGGCTACCTCGAGTTCGCGGTGGTCGGTGCCCCGCTGGTGCTCGTGACGATCGCCGTCACGGTGCTGCTGGGCGACCGGCTGCTCCCGGAGCGCACGCCAGCGACGCTGCCCCGCGACTTCTCGGCCCACGTGGACACCCTGGTCGAGCACTACCGGCTGGACCACGGGTTCTTCCGGCTGGCGGTGCCGGCGGCCTCGCCCCTGGCCGGCACGGCGCTGCGGGACGTGGCGGTGCCGCCCGAGGTCGTGCTCGTCGGTGCGCAGGACGCGGCGGGCGGGCCGTGCCCCGACGGGCGCCCGGTGACGCCGGGCGACGTGCTGGTGGTCAGCGGGCCCGCGGAGGGCGTCACCGCGTTCGCGGCCGACCAGGCCCTCACGGTGGCCCGGACGCCGCTCACGCGCCGCACCCGCGAGGCGCTGCTCGACGCGCAGCGCGGCCTGGCCGAGGTCCTCGTCGCCCCCCGCTCGGAGCTCGTCGGCACGGCCGTGTTCCCGGGCATGGTGCGGGCGGGCACGACGGTGCTGGCCGTGAGCCGCCGCGGTCGCGACGTCGGCCCGCGACCCGTGGCGCTCGCGGAGGGCGACGCGCTGCTGGTGCACGGGAGCTGGGACCGCATCGAGGCGCTCGCCGCCTCGGAGCAGGTGCTCGTGGTCGACAGCCCGGACTCGGTGCGCCGGCAGACGGTCGCGCTGGGACCGAGGGCGGGCGCGGCGCTGGCGGTGCTCGCGGTCACGGTCGTGCTGCTGGCCACGGGCGTCGTGGCGCCGGCGGTCGCGGGCCTGCTCGGCGCGGTCGCCATGGTCGTCACCGGCGTGGTCACCCCGCAGCAGGCGTACCGGGCGATCTCCTGGCAGACCGTCGTGCTGGTGGGCGGCCTCATCCCGCTGTCCGTCGCCATCCGCACGTCCGGTGCGGCCGACCTGCTCGCGGGCGGGATCGTCGGGCTGGTGCCGGACGGCGACGACGGCCGGCTGCTGCTGGTCGCGCTCTTCGTGCTGACCGCGGTGCTCGGGCAGATCGTGTCGAACACGGCGACCGTGCTCATCGTCGTGCCGGTCGCGCTCGCCGCCGCCGAGGCGTCCGGCGTCCACCCCGCGCCGGTGCTCATGCTCGTCGCCGTCGCCGGTGCGGCGTCGTTTCTCACCCCCATCGCCACCCCCGCCAACATGATGGTGATGGCGCCGGGCGGCTACCGGTTCGGCGACTACTGGCGGCTCGGGCTGGTCACGATGCTCGCCTGGCTGGCCGTCGCCGTCCTCCTGGTGCCGCTGGTGTGGCCCTTCAGCCCCTGACACCCACCACGAGAGAAGAGGACCCGCCATGCGCGACGTCGACCCCGTCCCCTCCGCCACGTCCGTCCCGGCGACCCGGCTGCGGGTGGTCGCGCCGGACGACCCCGCGCTGCCCGCCGGCCCGCACGGCCTCGGCGTCGGCGTCGACGGTCCGCTGCCCGACGGCGTGCCCGACCGGGAGGCCCTCGGGGACTGGGGGTTCGCCGGCCGGCCGGGGCAGACCCTGGTGCTCGACGTGGCCGCCGCGTCGCCCCGCGTGCTCGTCGGCTACGGCGCCGAGGCCACGCCGGCCGCGCTCCGGGACGCCGCGGCGGTGCTGGCGCGCGCGCTCGGGCACCGCGCGACGCTCGTGACGTCGCTGGCGGGGGCGGCGCCGGCCGGGGACGCGGCGCTCGCGGCGCAGGCCGTCGTCGAGGGCGCGGTCCTCGGCCGCTACCGCTACGACCCGCTGCGCACCGAGCCCGCCGGCGTGCCGCTCACGGAGATCGTGCTGGTGGTTCCCGCCGACCGCGTCGACGCGGCGCGCGCCGGGGCCGAGCGCGGCCTGGTGCTCGCCCGCGCGGCGGCGGTGTCCCGGGACCTCGCCAGCGCGCCGGCGGGGCACCTCACCGCCCCCGGCCTGGCGGACGTCGCGGTGCGGCTCGGCGGGGCCGCCGGGCTGCGCGTCGAGGTGCTCGACCGGGCGGCGCTGGTCGACCTGGGGTGCGGCGGCCTGCTCGGCGTCAACGCCGGGTCGGCGGTGGAGCCGCGGATGATCCGGCTGGAGCACGTGCCCGCCGGCCCGGCCCGGGGCGGCCACCTCGGGCTCGTCGGCAAGGGCATCACGTACGACTCCGGCGGCATCAGCCTCAAGCCGTCCAACGCCATGCACGCGGCGATGAAGATGGACATGACCGGGGCCGGGTCGATCCTCGCGGCCATGACCGTGCTCGCCGAGCTCGACGTCCCCGTGCACGTCACCGCCTACCTGGCCTGCACGGACAACATGCCGTCAGGGTCGGCGACCAAGCTGGGGGACGTGCTGACGACCCGGTCGGGACGGACCATCGAGGTGGTCAACACGGACGCCGAGGGCCGGCTGGTGATGGCGGACGCGGTCGACCTGGTCCGGGAGGCCGGCGTGGACGCGATCCTCGACGTCGCGACGCTCACCGGCGCCGCGCTCATGGCTCTCGGGCCGCTCACGGCGGCGGTGATCGGCAACGACGACGCGATGGTGCACCTGGTCGAGCACGCCGCGGACCTGACCGACGAGCGGGTGTGGCGGCTGCCGCTCGACGCGCGCTACCGGCCGTGGCTCGACTCGGAGGTCGCGGACCTCAAGAACCTGGGCGGGGAGTCCGCGGGCGCGACGGTCGCCGCGCTGTTCCTCGCCGAGTGGGTCGGGACGACGCCCTGGGCGCACGTCGACATCGCCGGCCCGATGCGCTCCGAGACCGACGACGCGTGGCGCACCAAGGGCGCGACCGGGTTCGGGGCGCGGCTGCTGGTGGAGGCGATCTCCGCGTACGGCGAGCGGTGAGCGCCGCCGTCCCGGCCGGGGGTGGGGCGGTGCCGCCCGCCGGTGAGCCGCGGCGCCGGCGGCCGTGGCTGCGCGTCGCGGTGACGCTCGCCGCGGCGGCGCTGCTGTACCGGCTGGTCACGCGGCTGGTCGGGACGGTGGACTGGGCGGCGGTCGGCGCGGCGCTCGGCAGCCTGGAGGCGTGGGTCGTCCTCCCGCTCGCCGGGGCGCTGCTGCTGCGGCAGGTGCTGAACGCGGTGCCCCTCACGCGGTTCCTGCCGGGCCTGGGGATCGCCCGCTCGACGCAGAACGACCTCACCGCCAACCTGGTCGCGACGGTGGCGCCGCCGCCGGCCGACATAGCGGTCCGCGTCGCCATGTTCCGGTCGTGGGGGCTGGACCCGGTGCTCGGGATGGCCGGCGTCACGCTCAACTCGGTGCAGTTCTACGTCGTGCGGTTCGCGGTGCCGGTGCTCGGCCTCGGGCTGCTCGCCGGGCACGGCCTGGAGCGGCGGCACTGGCTGGTCGGCGGGCTGTGCGCGCTGGCCGCCGCGGTGGTGCTCGCCGGGCTGGCGCTGCTGCTGCGGGACGAGCGGCTCGCGGCGTGGGTGGGGACCACCGCCGGGCGGGCCGTCCGGGTGGTCCGCCGCGGCACCGACCCGGGGGAGTGGTCGGCCCGCACCGTGCGGCTGCGGGCGGAGACCTCGACCGGGCTGCGCACGGGGCTGGTGCCGTCGCTCGCGGCGCTGACCGGCATGGTGCTCGCCGACGCCGCGATCCTGCTGCTCGCCCTGCGCGCGGTGGGTGTCCGCGGCGACGACCTGCCGCTGACGCTCGTGCTCGGGGTGTTCCTGCTCTGCTACCCGCTGACGATCCTGCCGCTGTTCGGGTTCGGCGTGCTGGACGCGCTGCTGCTCGGCTGGTTCACGGCCTCCGGGGGCCAGCAGGTCGAGGCGGGGGTGCTCGCGGCGACCGTGGTGTGGCGGGTGGTGACCCTGCTCGGCACGCTCGCGCTGGGGGCGGTGGCGCTCGGGCTGTGGCGGGCG
>JACXUT010000071.1 GCA_014763765.1 Micrococcales bacterium | reverse complement strand
GGCGCGGGCGTGGGGGTCGGCTGCGTCACGCCGACCATCTTGACCCCTGCGCCCGCCGGACGCGCGCGACCCGCGCGGCGTCCGGTGCGCGGGCTGCGGCCCGGCACCCCGCGGGCCGGTGCCCAGCGGGTGGATCGCGCCGTCTCGGCGTCGCCGCCGCCGGGCTGCGCGGGGCACGACGCCGGTAGGCTCGGCGGGTGCGTCCGGCCCCGGTCGGAGCACCCGCAGACCCGCGCTGCGCCCGCGCGGGGACCCGTGCCGCACGTCCGCAGCACCCGCCCCAGGAGGAGCACCCCGCATGGCCGACGACGCCCGCCTCGACGACCCCACCACCGACCCGCTGGCCGTCGCCGCCGACGCCGCGGCGTTCCTCGCCCGCGAGACCGGCGTCGAGCGGCACGACGTCGCGCTGGTGCTCGGCTCGGGCTGGGGCGGCGCCGCCGACCTGCTGGGCGAGACGGTCGCGGAGATCCCCGCGCCCGAGGTCCCGGGCTTCGCCGCGCCGGCCGTCGTGGGCCACGTCGGCACGATCCGCTCGATCCGCGTCGCGGCGACGGGCAGGCACGCGCTCGTGCTCGGCTCGCGCACCCACCTGTACGAGGGCAAGGGCGTGCGCCGCGTGGTGCACGGCGTGCGGACGGCCGCCGCCGCGGGCTGCTCGACCATCGTCCTGACGAACGGCTGCGGCGGCCTCGACCCGTCGTGGGCGCCCGGCACCCCCGTGCTCATCAAGGACCACATCAACCTCACGACCGTCTCCCCGCTGGAGGGCGCGACGTTCGTCGACCTGACGGACCTGTACTCCGCACGCCTGCGGGACGTCGCGCGCACCGTGGACCCGACGCTCGACGAGGGCGTGTACGTGCAGTTCCGCGGCCCGCACTACGAGACCCCGGCCGAGGTCGCGATGGCCGGCGTGATGGGCGGCAGCCTGGTGGGCATGTCCACCACCATCGAGGCCATCGCGGCGCGGCACGTCGGCATGGAGGTGCTCGGCGTCTCCCTCGTGACCAACCTCGCGGCGGGCGTCGGCGACGAGCCGCTGTCGCACGAGGAGGTGCTCGAGGCCGGCCGCGCCGCCGGCCCCCGCATCAGCCGGCTGCTCGCGGACGTCGTCGGCCGCATCTGACACCGCCGCCGCCCACGACCACCCACCCCGACCGAGGAGCAGGACCCGCCATGACCGAGCAGCAGCCCACGGACCCGACCACCGACGGCTGGCCGGCCCTGGCGGAGCAGGTGCGCGCGTGGATCGCCGACGACCCCGACCCGTCGACCGCCGACGAGCTGACCCGCCTCCTGGCCCGCGCCGAGGCGGAGCTGCCGGACGTCGACGGGACGGTGACGCCCGAGCAGCGGCACGCCGCGGTCGACGTGCGGGACGCCCGTGAGGACCTCGCGGACCGGTTCCAGGGGCTGCTCCAGTTCGGCACCGCGGGCCTGCGGGGCGCGATCGGCGGCGGTCCGCACCGCATGAACCGCGCCGTGGTCATCCGGGCGGCGTCCGGGCTCGGCGCGTACCTGCTCGGCGAGCTCGAGGGCGCCACGCCGGCGCCGAAGGTCGTCGTCGGCCACGACGCCCGGCACGGCTCCGAGGACTTCGCGCGCGACACCGCGGCGGTGCTCACGGCCGTGGGCGTCGACGTCGTCATGCTGCCGCCGCGGCTCCCCACGCCCGTCCTGGCGTTCGCGGTCCGCCACCTCGGCGCGGACGCGGGCGTCATGGTCACCGCGAGCCACAACCCCCCGCAGGACAACGGCTACAAGGTGTACCTCGGCGGCCGCGTGGTGACGGACTCCGGCCAGGGCGCGCAGATCGTCCCGCCGGTGGACGGCGCGATCGCGGCGGAGATCGCCCGGGTGCCGTCCGTGGCCGCCGTCCCGCGCGCCCGCGACGGCTGGGCGGTCGCCGGCCCCGAGGTCGCGGACGCGTACGTGGCCCAGGTGCTGCGGCTCGCGGACGCGTCGGAGGAGGCGCGCGCCGCGGCGGCGGGCCTGCGCGTCGTGCTGACCCCGATGCACGGCGTGGGCGGCGCCACCGCGCGGCGCGTCCTCGCGGAGGCCGGCTTCACCGACGTCCACGTGGTCGCCGAGCAGGCGGAGCCCGACCCCGACTTCCCGACCGTCGCGTTCCCGAACCCCGAGGAGCCGGGCGCGATCGACCTCGCCGTGGCGCTCGCTGCGGAGGTCCGGGCGGACCTGGTGATCGCGCTCGACCCCGACGCCGACCGGTGCGGCGCCGCCGTCGTCGACGACCGGCTGCGCACCCACGCCGGGCCCGAGGCCGCCGCCGCCGACGGCTGGCGGATGCTGCACGGCGACGAGACGGGCGCGCTGCTCGGCACCGTCGCCGCGGAGCGGTTCGGCACGCCCGGCGCCACGCAGGTCGCGCCCGACGCGCCGGTGCTGGCGAACTCGATCGTGTCCTCCCGGCTGCTCGCCCGGATCGCCGCGCACGCCGGCCTGCGCCACGCCCAGACGCTCACCGGGTTCAAGTGGATCTCGCGCGTCGACGGCCTGGTGTTCGGCTACGAGGAGGCGCTCGGCTACTGCGTCGACCCCCCGCACGTCCGCGACAAGGACGGCATCTCCGCCGCGCTCACGCTCGCCGGGCTGGCCGCGCGCCTGAAGGTCGAGGGACGCACCCCGGTCGACGTGCTCGACGACCTCGCGCGCCGCCACGGGCTGCACCTCACCGACCAGCTCTCGGCCCGGTTCACGGACCTGTCGCAAATCCCGGAGACCATGCAGCGGCTCCGCGAGCACCCGCCCGTCGTGCTCGCCGGCTCGCCCGTGATGTCCGTCGTGGACCTCGCGGCCGGCTCCGAGGCGGACCGCGGCGGGCTGCCCCCGACCGACGGGATCCGCCTGCTCACCCAGGACGACACCCGCGTGGTCGTGCGGCCGTCGGGCACCGAGCCGAAGGTGAAGTGCTACCTCGAGGTCGTCGTGCCGGTCGAGGAGCACGCCTCCCCGGAGACGGTCGGCGCGGCCCGTGCGGCGGCGCGGCAGCGGCTCGACGCGGTGCGCGCAGACGTGGCGGCGGCGCTGGGTCTCTGAGGCCCCGCGGCGGGCACGGCACGGGACGCCGGGCAGGCGGGTGACGTGCGGGCACGCACCGCGGAACCCGCCCGGCCGGCGCCACCGGGCCGCTACGGTGACGCCCGTGCACCCGACCCCGGCCCGCCGCGCCGCCCTCGGCCTGACCGCCGCGGCGGTCGTCGTGGGTCTGGCCGCGTGCTCGTCCCCGACGGACCTCGGCGAGGAGGTCGCGAGCCACGCCGTGCAGTCCCTGCTCGACGACCTGGGCTTCGAGAGCTACGCCCCCGACATCGTGGAGTTCGCCCGGCGCGCGGAGGCCGCCACCGAGCAGGGCCCGATCATGATGCTGGACGTCGAGGAGGGCGACGCGTCCGCGCGGAACGGCGGCGAGCCGATCGGGTGGATCACGTTCGGGCTGACCGTGAGCGACACGCGCCGGGCCGAGGGCTACTGGGACTCGGATCGCGAGCAGGACCCGGGGCCGTACTGCTACCGGGTCATGTTCGACCACTGGGGCGCCCAGGACATCCGCGGCGCCGACTGCCCCGACACGCTCGAGGAGGTCCCCGCGCCGCCGTCGGAGCGTCCGGAGATCGCCGCGAACGCCGAGGAGGCGGTGTGGTCGGTGCTGCAGGCCCTGCCGGAGGACCCGCCGTCGGAGGCCGAGATCGTCGCGGAGGTCACCGCCCTGCTCGAGCCGCACGACAACGACGTGACGCCGCTCGCGGTGGTCACGGCCCACGTCGAGGGCACGTCCGTGGCCGTCGCGACCGGCGACGCCCACGACTGCGTGCTCGTGGGGCGGTTCCAGGGCGAGGTCCGGGACGTCGACGTCCCGTCGGTGTACCTGCTGCCCGGGGAGCTCGGCTGCACGGCGGACACGGCGTTCGCCGACCTGCGCCCGCCGCACTGACGCCGGGCCGGGCCCGGCACCGCCGCCGGCCCCCGGGACCGGCGGCGGGGCGTCAGGAGGTCAGTACCCGCCGTCCGCCTCGAACCCGCCGAGCACCGCCGCGGTGCCCGACAGGCCCAGGCGGGTGGCGCCGGCCTCGACCATCGCGAGCGCGTCGGCCGTCGTCCGGATGCCGCCCGACGCCTTGACGCCCAGCCGGCCACCGACGGTGGCCGCCATGATCTCGACGGCGTGCACGGACGCGCCGCCGGCGGGGTGGAACCCGGTGGAGGTCTTGACGAAGTCGGCGCCCGCGGCCTCGGCGGCGCGGCACACCTCGACGATCTCGTGGTCCGTCAGCGCGGCGGACTCGATGATGACCTTGAGCACGGTGGGCGCGGGCGCGACGGCACGCACGGCGGCGACGTCGGCCTGCACGTCGGCGAACCGGCCCTCCTTCGCGGCACCCACGTCGATGACCATGTCGACCTCGTCGGCGCCGTCGGCGACGGAGCGGGCGGCCTCGGCGGCCTTGACGTCGCTGTGGTGCTTGCCCGACGGGAAGCCGCAGACGGTCGCGACCTTGAGCCCGCGGGCGTCCAGCGGCAGGAACGACGGGGAGACGCACACGGAGTAGACGCCGAGCTCGACGCCCTCGGCGATCAGCGCCTCGACGTCGGCGCGCGTCGCCTCCGGCTTCAGCAGCGTGTGGTCGACGAACTTCGCCAGTCCTGCGGCGTCCAACGAGGCGCTCATGCGCGGTGCCTTCCTGGTGCGGTGGGTGCGTGGCCGGGAAGGATCACCCGGTCGACGAGGTCGGTGCGCTCGTCCTCGTGGAGGAACGCGTGCCGCGCGGCGGTGACCGTGACCGCGCGCAGGTCGTCCGGCGTCCAGCCGGCCTCGGAGACGAGCAGGTGCAGCTCCCGGCTCAGCGTGGTGCGGGACTGCAGGCGGTTGTCCGTGTTCACGGTGACCGCGAAGCCCAGCCGGAGCAGCGTCGTCACGGGGTGGTCGGCGTAGGACGCCGCGCCGCCGGTCTGGACGTTCGACGTCGGGCAGACCTCCAGGGCGATGCGCCGGTCCCGGACCCAGTGCGCGAGCCGGCCGAGCCGCAGGCCGCCCTCGCCGTCGGCACGGATGTCGTCGAGCAGGCGGATGCCGTGGCCGAGCCGCAGCGCCCCCACGTCCACCGCCCCGTCCAGGGAGTCGCGGCCGGCGGCCTCGCCGGCGTGCACGGTCACCGGGAACCGCGCGGCCCGCAGCTGCGCGAACGCCGCCCCCATCGCACTCGCGGGGTACCCGTCCTCCGGCCCCGCGACGTCGAAGCCGACCACGCCGCGGTCCCGGTTCGCCAGGGCGAGCGCCGCGACCTCGTCCGCACGGTCCGAGTCCCGCATCGCGCACAGCAGCAGGCCGGTGCGGATGGTCCGCCCCTGCGCCGCCGCCTGGGCCTCCCCCTCGGCGAGGCCCTCGCGGACGGCGTCGACCGCGTGCTGCAGCGAGAGCCCGCGGGCCTGGTGCAGCTCCGGCGCGAACCGCTCCTCGGCGTACACCACGCCGTCGGCGGCGAGGTCGAGCACCGCCTCCCGTGCGACCCGTCGCAGCGCGTCGGCGGTCTGCATGACGCCCGCCGTGTGCGCGAACGTCGCCAGGTACGCCTCGAGGCTCCCCGACCCGGCCTGCGCGTGGAACCAGGCCGCGAGCTCGTCCGCGTCCGTGGTCGGCAGCGCGTGCCCGGCCTCGGCGGCGAGCTCGACGACCGTGGCCGCGCGCACGCCGCCGTCGAGGTGGTCGTGCAGCAGCACCTTCGGCAGCGCGACGATCTGCTCGAGGGTCGCGGTCATGCGCCCACCGTACTGGTCCACGATGCGGACCGTCGCATCGCCCGGGGGCTGCCGGGCGCCCGCCGGCCGACCGCCCGGGAGCGGTCCGCGCGGGTCAGGCCGGGTACTCCTCCGAGTCGTCGTCGGGGACGGGCGTGACCTGCTCGGCGACGTCGGCGGGGTCGGCCTCGCCGGCCAGGTCCGGACGGGGTTCGTCGGGGTCGTACGCGCCGTCGCGCGCGTCGCGGTCGTCGTCGGGCTCGACCTCGGGCAGGTCGGTCAGCGCGGGCTCGACGAGTCCGGCGTCCCGCCAGGTCCGGTCTCCGGGCACGGTGCTCATGGCGCCTCCTGACGTCGGCTGCTGTACGCCTCCATCGTGACCCGCCGCGCGCGGGACCGCCAGGGCAGCGCGGGTCAGGCCCGCCGGGGCACCGGCAGCAGCGCCCAGGCCAGGTGGCTCCAGTGGCCGAGGGCCGCGACGGGGCCGGACGGCGACCGCAGCGTCGCGCGGGTCACGCCCAGCACCCGGCCCGCCCCGGGCTCGTACACCCGGTAGCTGTCGCCGGTGCGCGCGACCGCGAGGACGACGTGGCGCGGCAGCGCGGCCCCGAGGCCGCCGGACGTGTCGCCGCCCGCGTAGAGCGGCACCGGCACGCCCCGGTCCAGCGCGGCGTCCACGCGCGCCAGCAGGTCGTCCACCTCGTCCGGGCGCGTGTCGTCCACGAGCACCGAGCGGTAGGTCGCACCGGGGAACCGCGCGACCCGGGCCGCGCCCCACGGCGGAGTGCCGAGCGACCGCGGCCAGGGCAGCACGCCCAGCACGGCCCGCCGCGTGCTGCGCCGGTGCAGGGCCGCCTGGAGCAGGCCCCACCGCTGGGCGGACGCCTGCCCGGGCGTCGCCGCGCCGTGCACGACGGCCCCGCCCGGCGACCGGAACCAGTCCGGGGCGTCCGGGTCGTGCGGCGACAGGGGCGCGGGCAGGTCGAGGCCCGCGAGCTCGGGCGGGACGGGCGCGCACAGCTCGCCCGTCACCAGCCACGTCGCCAGAACGGGGTCGCCCGCGGCCGCCAGCATCCCGAGCACGGCGGCGCCGCACGTCGTGCCGTCCACCTGGCGCGCGGCCGCGGTGCCCCACCGCACGGTCCGGCCGGCCGGCACGTCCAACGGGGCGAGCACCTGCCGGCGCGCACCCGCGTCGAGCGCCGCCAGGACGGGGCGCAGCGGGTCGGGCAGCGCCGGCCGGGGCACCGGGACGGGATCCGACGCCGCGTCCGGCGCGGTCGCCGGCGGCGCGGGGACGACCCGGCCGCGGACGGCGCGCAGCAGCGTCGTGACCTGCATCCCGCTCACACCCTCACCTCCGCCTCGGCCCGAGCCCCCCCGCAGCGCATCCGCGTCCGCAACCGCATGCACATCCGCGTCCGCGTCCGCGTCCGCGTCCGCGTCCGCAACGAACCGTACGCGCCCGCCCGTGCCCGTCCCGCCTGTGCCTGCGCCCGTCGAGATCGCCGTCGTTGCGGGGTTCCGCGGCCGGAAGCCCGCAACAACGGCGATCTCGTCGGCGGACGGCCCGCACGGGGGGCGGGTGCGCGCGCGGGCACGGCGCACGCGGGCCCGGCGCGCGGGTGCGGCCCGGGTCCGGGAGCAGGCGCGGACCCGGGCCGGGGCGTCAGGACGCCGCGATGCGGTCCAGGACCAGCGGCGTCGGCGCGGTCGCCGCCTCCGACGCCACGTCGAACGCGCCCTCGAGCGCGCCGAGCGCCCGCGGGAACCGCTCCGGGGTGTCGGTGTGCAGGGTCAGCAGCGGCTGACCGGCCCGCACGGTGTCGCCGGGCTTCGCGTGCATCTCGACGCCCGCGCCGGCCTGCACCGGGTCCTCCCGGCGGGCGCGCCCGGCGCCGAGCCGCCACGCCGCGATGCCGACCTGGTACGCGTCGAGCCGGGTCAGGACGCCGTCGGCGGGCGCGAGCACCTGCTCGGTGTGCCGGGCGACCGGCAGCGTCGCGTCGGCGTCGCCGCCCTGCGCCTCGATCATCCGGCGCCAGACGTCCATCGCCCGCCCGTCGGCGAGCGCGGCCCGCACGTCGACGTCCGGCTTCCCGGCGGCCGCGAGCATCTCCTGCGCCAGCGCGACGGTGAGCTCGACGACGTCGGACGGCCCGCCACCGGCGAGCACCTCCACGGACTCCCGGACCTCGAGCGCGTTGCCCGCGGTGAGGCCGAGCGGCGTGGACATGTCGGTGAGCAGCGCGACGGTCCGCACGCCCGCGTCGGTGCCGAGGTCGACCATGGTGCGGGCGAGCTCGCGCGCGCGGTCCAGGTCCTTCATGAACGCGCCGGACCCGACCTTGACGTCGAGCACGAGCGCGCCCGTGCCCTCGGCGATCTTCTTGCTCATGATCGACGACGCGATCAGCGGGATGGCCTCGACGGTGCCGGTGACGTCCCGCAGCGCGTAGAGCTTGCGGTCGGCGGGGGCGAGGCCGGAGCCGGCCTGGCAGATGACCGCGCCGACGTCGTCGAGCTGCGCCATCATCTCGTCGTTGCTCAGCGCCGCGCGCCAGCCGGGGATCGACTCGAGCTTGTCGAGCGTGCCGCCGGTGTGCCCGAGGCCGCGCCCGGACAGCTGCGGGACCGCCACGTCGAACACGGCCACGAGGGGCGCGAGCGGCAGCGTGATCTTGTCGCCGACGCCGCCGGTGGAGTGCTTGTCGGCCGTGGGGCGGCGCAGGCCGGAGAAGTCCATGCGCTCGCCGGACGCGATCATCGCCGCGGTCCAGCGCGCGATCTCCGCGCGGTCCATGCCGTTGAGCAGGATCGCCATGTTGAGGGCGGACATCTGCTCCTCGGCGACGACGCCGCGGGTGTACGCGTCGATCACCCAGTCGATCTGGGCGTCGGAGAGCCGGCCGCCGTCCCGCTTGGTGACGATGACGTCGACGGCGTCGAACTGCTCGGTGCTGGGGGTGCTCACGACGACTTCCTCTCGACCAGGTCCGACGGCCCGAACGCGTCGGGCAGGACCTCGGTCATCGGCTTGATCCCGCTCACCGTGTCGACGAGCAGGTCCGGGCCGCCGTGCTCCCACAGGAGCTGGCGGCAGCGGCCGCACGGCATCAGGGCGTTGCCGTGGGCGTCCACGCAGGCGAACGCCACGAGGCGCCCGCCGCCGGACACGTGGAGGCCGGACACCAGCGCGCACTCGGCGCACAGGGTCAGGCCGTAGGACGCGTTCTCGACGTTGCAGCCGGTGACGACCCGGCCGTCGTCGACGAGCGCGGCGACCCCGACGGGGAACTTCGAGTACGGCACGTACGCGCGGTGCATCACCTCGGTGGCGGCGGCCCGCAGCGCGTCCCAGTCGATCTCGGGGGTGGTCATGGTGCTCCTTCCGGGGGCGGGTGCCCCGCCCCGCGCAGACCGCCGCCGGCCGCGTCGGGGACGCGGCCGGCGGGGGTCACTTCACGTAGGCGATGCCCTCGGCGGCGGGGGCCCGCACGCGGCCGACGAGGCCGGCGACCGCGAAGATCGTCACCACGTACGGGGTCATCAGCATGATCTGGCTGGGGATGGGCGTGCCGATGATGCCGAGCACGACCTGGAGGTTGTCGGCGAACCCGAACAGCAGCGCGGCGGCCAACGCGCCCTTGGGGCTCCACCGGCCGAGGATCATCGCCGCGAGGGCGATGAAGCCCTTGCCGCCGGTCATCTCCTTGCCGAACGCCAGGCCGTTCGCGACGGTGAAGAACGCTCCGCCGAGACCCGCGACCGCGCCGCCCAGCAGGGTGTTGCGCAGACGCGTGCGGTTGACGTTGATGCCCACGGTGTCGGCCGCCTTCGGGTGCTCGCCGACGGCCCGCATGCGCAGGCCCCAGCGGCTGCGGAACACCAGGACCTGCAGCACGATCACCACGACGTACATCACGTACACCAGCGCGGTCTGGCGGAACAGCACCGGGCCGATGACCGGGATGTCGGACAGGCCGGGGATCGCCAGGGTCGGCAGGCGCGGCGGGGTGTTCAGCGTGCCGGCGTTCTCCTTGAGCACCGTCGAGAACAGGTAGCTCGTGATGCCGACGACCAGCACGTTGAGCACGACGCCCACGATGATCTGGTCCACGACGTACTTGATGGCGAACGCCACCAGCAGCGCCGAGACGAGCGCACCGGCGACCGGCGCCGCGAGCAGACCCATGTACGCGCTCTGGGTGAGCGTCGCGACGACCGCGGCGAGGAACGCGCCCGCGAGCAGCTGGCCCTCGATCGCGATGTTGATGATGCCGGAGCGCTCGCACAGCAGGCCGGCGAGCGAGCCGAACACCAGCGGCACCGCGAGGAACAGCGAGCCCTGCAGCAGCGACGTCAGCGGCAGGGGCTGGGCCTTGTCCGCCACCGCCCAGGTGAGCAGCGCGAAGATCAGCGCGACCGCGTACACCGCGGGCAGCCAGATGCCGGTCTTCCGGCGGGTGCGGGCGGCCTGGAACGTCCACGCCGCCAGCGCGACCGCGACCAGGCACAGCAGGAGCGCGGTGAGCTTCGACGGCACCGTGAAGGCCAGGTTCTCCCCCGGCCAGAACACGGTGAACGTCGTCTCCCGGCCGGACGCCGGCAGGATGCCGAACAGCAGCATGGCGAGCACGGCGACGGACGCGTAGCCGATCGGCGCCTTGTAGGAGATCGGCGGCAGCGGCTTGCCCGTGGCGGGCGCCGGCGCGGCCGGGGCGGGGGCGGTCACGGCGCTCACGCTGCGGCCTCCTTCACGACGGGGGCGGACAGCTCGGGGGCAGCCCCCGACGCGCCGCGCGGGGACGGGAGGCGGAAGACGGCTCGCACCAGCGGCGGCGCCGCGATGAACAGCACGACCAGCGACTGCACGACGAGCACGATGTCGATCGGCGTGCCGGTCCGGGACTGCATCGCGAAGCCGCCGGCGCGCAGCGCGCCGAACAGCAGACCGGCCAGGAACGTGCCGAGCGGCTTGGACCGGCCGAGCAGCGCCACCGTGATCGCGTCGAACCCGAAGGACGCCGCGACGCCCGCGGTGAGCACCTTCTCGGTGCCGAGCACCTGCGCCGTGCCGGCCAGGCCCGCCAGGGCGCCGGCGACGACCATGACCCACAGGTACATGCGGTTGACGTTGATGCCGGCCGTGCGGGCGGCGCTCGAGTTGGAGCCGACCGCCCGGAACGCGAAGCCGATCGTCGACCGGTTCATGAGCCACCACACGAACACCGCGGCGAGGATCGCCACGACGAACCCGAGGTGCAGCCGGAACTGCGAGCCCAGCAGCTGCGGGTACAGCGCGCTGTCCTTGATCGGCGGCGAGATCGGGTTGTTGCTGCCCCCGCGCTTGAACGCGCCGAGCGTCAGCAGGTAGCCCACCAGGTAGATCGCGATGTTGTTCAGCATGATCGTCACGATCACCTCGTTGGCGCCGGTCCGGGCCTTGAGGTAGCCGGCGATCCCGGCCCACAGGCCGCCGCCGATGGCGCCGCCGATGACGGCGAGCAGCAGGTGCAGCCCCGGGGGCAGCGAGAACGCGAAGCCGATGTACCCGGCGAACACCGCGCCGAGGATGATCTGGCCCTGCGCACCGATGTTGAACATCCCGGCGCGGAAGCCGATCCCGAGGCCGAGGCCCGCGAGGATCAGCGGCACCGACCAGGTCATGGTCTCGGTGATCGGCCGGATCGCCCGGACGAACGACGAGGCCGTCGGGTCGAGGACGGCGCCCTCGAACAGCGCGCGGTACGCGCCCCAGACGGCGGTCCACACCGCGGAGAAGAAGTCCGACGGGCGCGCGAACAGGTAGCCCGCCGCGTCCTGCACGGCCGAGTCGGCGGCCGCGATGAGCACGCCGGAGATGATCAGCGCGAGCACGACGGCGGCGACCGTCACCAGCCAGGAGCTGGAGAGCATCTCGCGCAGCGCGCCCTGGGCGCGGGCCTCCAGGCCGTCGTCGCGCCGGGGGGCCGGCGCCGTGGACCCGGCCGGCTTGTCGGGGGCGGGGGTCGCCTCGCTCACTTGCTCTCCTCCTCGGAGGCGTCGATGTCGGCCACGCCGAGCACGGTGTGGTGGGTCGCGGCCTGCTGCTCGGCCTCGACCTGCGGCACGCCGGCCATCATGAGGCCCAGGACGTCCCGGTCGGTGCCGCCGGGCACGATGCCGACGATGCGGCCGCGGTACATGACGACGATCCGGTCGGCCAGCGCGAGCACCTCGTCGAGCTCGGTGGACACGATGATCACCGGGGTGCCGTTGTCCCGCTCCTGCACGACGCGCTTGTGCACGAACTCGATGGACCCGACGTCGAGGCCGCGCGTCGGCTGCGACGCGATGAACAGGCGCAGCGGCCGGGACATCTCGCGGGCCAGGACGACCTTCTGCTGGTTGCCGCCGGACAGCGTGCCGGCGTGCGCGTCGACCGACGGCGTCCGGACGTCGAACTCGACGGTGCGCTGCTCGGCGTTCTCCCGGACGGCGCGGGGGTCGAGCGAGATCCCGCGGGCGAACGGCTCGCGGTCGTACAGGTCGAGGATGAGGTTCTCGGCCACCGAGAAGTCGGCGACCAGGCCGTCCTCGGTGCGGTCCTCGGGCACGAACCCGACGCCCGCCTGGAGCACGTCCTTGACCGAGCGGCCCACCAGCTCGGTGCCGTCCAGCACCACGGAGCCGGCGACGGGCTGCTGGAGGCCGAGGATGACCTCCGTCAGCTCGGTCTGGCCGTTGCCCTGCACGCCGGCCACCGCGACGATCTCGCCGCGCGCCACGTCGAACGACACGTCGTCGACCTGGCGCACGCCGGCCTCGTCCAGGACCGACAGGTTCCGGACCCGCAGCGCCACCTCGCCCGGCTGCGCGGGCGCGCGGTCCACGCCGAGCGACACCGACCGGCCGACCATGAGCGACGCGAGCTCGGTCTCCGCGGCGTCCGGCCACGCGCTGCCGACGACCTTGCCGCGGCGGATGACCGTGATGCGGTCCGCGACGGCGCGGACCTCACGGAGCTTGTGGGTGATGAAGACGATGGACGTGCCGGCCGCCTTGAGCTGCCGCATGATCGCGATGAGCTCGTCGGTCTCCTGGGGCGTGAGCACCGCGGTGGGCTCGTCCAGGATGAGGACCTTCGCGTCGCGCGACAGCGCCTTGATGATCTCCACCCGCTGCTGCGCGCCGACGGGGAGGTCCTCGACCAGGGCGTCGGGGTCCACGTCGAACCCGAAGCGGTCGGAGATCTCCTTGACGCGGCGCCGCGCCTCGGGCAGGTCGATGAGCCCGCCGCCCTTGACCGGCTCGTAGCCGAGGACGACGTTCTCCGCGACGGTGAACACGGGCACGAGCATGAAGTGCTGGTGCACCATGCCGATGCCGGCGGCCATCGCGTCGCCGGGTCCGGTGAACGTCACGGGCGCCCCGTCGACGAGGATCTGCCCGTCGTCCGGGTCGTAGAACCCGTAGAGCACGTTCATGAGCGTGCTCTTGCCCGCGCCGTTCTCGCCCAGCAGCGCGTGGATCTCGCCGGGCTCGACCACGAGGTCGATGTGGTCGTTCGCCACCAGGGCGCCGAAACGCTTGGTGATCCCCCGCAGCTCCAGCTTCACGTGGGCCTGCTCCTTCGGTCGTTCGTCGTGCGCACACTAGGGCAAATACGGCGCCTTGTGGGCATGCCCCGGCGTGCGTGTGGGGGTGAACGCAGGAGGTGGCCCGGGCAGACCTGCTGCCCGGGCCACCCCTGGGTGCTGCGTCAGTTCTGGCTCGGGGACTCCACGACCAGGTCACCGGAGATGATCTGGGCCTTGAGGTCCTCGACCGCGGTCTTGACGTCGTCCGGGACCACGGAGTCGAAGTCGTGGAACGGGGCGATGCCGATGCCGCCGTTCTCCAGCGTGCCGACGTACGGCTCGGAGGAGAAGTTGCCGTCGGCGGCCTCCGAGACCGTGTCGAACACGGCCTGGCCGATCTCCTTCATGACCGAGGTCAGGACGATCGCGGAGTAGTCCGGGGCCGTGAGGTACCAGTCGGCGTCGACGCCGACGATCGAGACGTCGCCGGCCTCCTGGGCCGCCGCCGCCGCGCCGAGGCCGACCGGGCCGGCGACGGGCATGATGACGTCCGCGCCCTGGTCGATGAAGCCCTTGGCGAGGTTCTGGCCGTTGGCCTGGTTCTCGAAGTCACCGGTGAAGGAGCCCGTCTGGGCCTCCTTGTCCCAGCCGAGGACCTTGACGTCAGCGCCGTTGTCCTCGTTGTACTTCGCGACGCCGTCGGCGAAGCCGTCCATGAAGATCGAGACCGACGGCAGCTGGATGCCGCCGAACGTCGCGACGGTGCCGGTGGCCGACGTGCCCGCGGCGGCGTAGCCGGCGAGGTAGGCGGCCTCCTGCGTGTTGAACAGCAGCGGCTTGGCGTTGTCCAGCGTGACCGGGTTGAAGTCGGCGTCGGAGAACGACGAGTCGATCAGCGCGAACTCGATGTCCGGGTTCGCCTCGGCGGCCGTCTGGATCGGGTCCTCGAGGAGGAAGCCGACGCCGATGATGAGGTCGCAGTCCTGCTGGACCAGCGAGTCGATGTTCGGCGTGAAGTCGGTCTCGGCCTGGGACTCGACCTTGACCTCCTGGACGCCCAGCTCGTCGACCGCGCGGTCGAGGCCCTCGGCACCGGACTGGTTGAAGGACTTGTCCTCGAAACCGCCCGAGTCGGAGACCATGCAGGCCTTGAAGTCCGACGCGCCGGTGTCGGAGCCGCCGGTCTCCTCGGAGTCCTCGGGCGCGCTGCCGCACGCGGCGAGGGCGAGCGCGACAGCCCCGCTCAGGGCGGCCACACGGATGATCTTCTTCACGCGACACTCCTGCTTCTCGTCGTCGACCGGTCCGGGGCCCGGCCCGTGCCGCACGCGCCGTTGCGCGCGGCCCGGGAGCAGGGTCCGTCCGGTGTTCGGCACGACCCTAGCGAGGCGCAGGTGTCCGCTGTGTTACCGGGCGGTCACACCGCCCCTTCGTTACGGACTTGGAACAATCGGGACCTCTCGGGCGTCCCGCCGTCACCCGGCCGGGTGCACGGGGGCTCAGCCCGCCTGCCCGTCGGCGCCCGCCCGCAGCACGGCCCGCGCCAGCAGCGCCGCTCCCGCGGCGATCGCCTGCTCGTCGACCACGAGGTCGCCCTGGTGGATGTCGTAGGTCCGGCCGCCCGGCGTGCGGGTGCCGAGCCGTGCCATCGCCCCCGGCACCTTGGTCAGGTACCAGGCGAAGTCCTCGCCGCCGAGGGACTGCTCGGTGAGCTGCACGGAGTCCTCGCCGAGCACGTCGCGCGCGGCGCCCTCGAGCACCGCGACCGCGCGCTCGTCGTTCTCCACCGGCGGCACCCCCCGCTGGTGGCGCACCTCGACCTCGACCCCGTACGGCGCGACGACCTGCTCGACCGCGTCGTGCACCACCTGCGTCGCGCGCTCCCACGCCCGCACGTCCAGGCAGCGCAGCGTGCCGCGCACGGTCCCGGAGGCGGGGATGGCGTTGTGGGCGGCGCCGGCCTGCACGGCGCCCCAGGTCAGGTTGACGCCCGACCGGGGGTCCAGCCGGCGCCCGAGGACGGCGGGCACCTGCGTGATGACCTGGCCGAGCGCGTACACGACGTCGCCCGTCAGGTGCGGGCGCGACGTGTGCCCGCCGGGCCCGGTGACGACGACGGTGATCTCGTCGGAGGCGGACGTGATCGGCCCGATGCGGGTGCCGATGCGGCCGACGTCGACCTTGGGGTCGCAGTGCACGGCGAAGATCCGGCCGATGCCGTCGAGCCCGCCGGCGGCGATGACGTCGAGCGCGCCGCCCGGCTGCACCTCCTCCGCGGGCTGCAGCACGAGCCGCACGCCGACCGGCAGGTCCCCGGTGGCGTGCAGCTCGGCGAGCACCAGGCCGGCGCCGAGCACCGCCGCGGTGTGGACGTCGTGGCCGCAGGCGTGCGCGACGCCGTACACCGTCGAGGCGAAGGGCAGGCCGGTGGTCTCCTGCACCGGCAGCGCGTCGATGTCCGCGCGCAGGGCGATGCGGCGGCGGCCGGTCTCGAGCGGGCTCGGCCCGATGTCGCACGTCAGGCCGGTGCCCGGCAGCAGGCGCGGGCTCAGGCCCGCGAGGCGCAGGCGGTCGGCGACGAGCCGGGTGGTGCGCTGCTCCGTGCGGCCGAGCTCGGGGTGGGCGTGGATGTCCCGCCGGATCTCCACGAGCTCGGGGTGCAGCGTGGCGACCAGCTGGGTCACCCGGGAGGCGTCGACGATCACGCCTCCGACCCTAGTCGCCCGCGCCGCGACCGCCCGGGGACGGCCACGGGCCGGGACGCAGGTCAGAGCAGGTCGTCGCGTCCGCGCGCCCGCCAGCCGTCCACGGCCTGCTTCACGGCCTGGGCGTGCTCCCGCGTGGTGACGAGCAGCGCGTCCGGGGTGTCGACGACCACCGCGTCGGGGACCCCGAGCACGGTGACGGTGCGACCCGGGGCGGGGACCACCAGCGCGCCGGGTGCCGCGATCCGCTGCACGGCCGCGTCGTCGCCGAGCGTGCGGGCCGCCTCGGCGTCGACCGTCGGCAGCAGCGCGCCCAGCGACGCGAAGTCGCCGACGTCGTCCCACGTGAACGACCCCGGCACGACGGCCACGCCGCCCGCGGCCGCGACCGGCTCGGCGATGGCGTGGTCGATGGCGATCTTCGTCAGGCCCGGCCAGACCTCCGCCAGGACCTCGTCCCGGCGGTCCGGGTCGTCCCACGCCGCGGCGATCGTGCGCAGGCCCTCGGCCAGAGGCGGGAGCTGGGTCGCGAGGTGGTCCAGCAGGACGCCCGCCTGCACGAGGAACATGCCCGCGTTCCAGCGGTACTCCCCGGTGGCGAGGTACTCGGCGGCGGTCGCGGCGTCGGGCTTCTCGGTGAAGCCCGCGACGTGCCGGGCGCTCGGGGCGCCGGCCACGCCGAGCGGGGCGCCGGAGCGGACGTAGCCGAAGGCCGTCGACGGCCCGGTCGCGGTGATGCCGATCGTCACGACGTACCCGGCCCGCGCGGCCGCGACGCCCTCGGTGACCGCGGCCCAGAACGCCTCGAGGTCGGCGATGACGTGGTCCGCGGCGAACGAGCCCAGCACCGTCTCCGGGCCGTGCCGTCGCGCGAGCACCGCCGCCGCGAGCCCGATCGCGGCCATCGAGTCGCGCGGCGAGGGCTCCGCGAGCACCTGCGACGCGTCCAGCTCCGGCAGCTGCTCCGCCACGGCCGCGGCGTGCCGGGCACCCGTGACGACGAGCACGCCGTCCTCGCCGGTGAGCGGGACGAGGCGGTCGACCGTGCCCTGCAGGAGGGTGCGGCCTGTCCCCGTCAGGTCGTGCAGGAACTTGGGCGACCCCTGCCGGGACAGCGGCCAGAGCCGGGTGCCGGCGCCCCCGGCGGGCACCACGGCGTGGAAGCCAGGGACGGGGCGGGGGCGCCGGCACCCGGCTCTGGCCGCTGTCCCGGCAG